>NZ_CP035501.1:3018750-3319166 GCF_004135585.1 Sphingosinicella sp. BN140058
CCATTATTCCGCCGGCCTCGCGCGGGCCGACTTTGAAGGCGACGCCGAAGCCGCAAGGACGGAGATCAACCGGTGGGTGGAGCAGCAGACTGGTGACCGCATTCGTAAGCTGATCCCGCAAGGGGCGGTTTCCGCGGGCACGAAGGCTGTGTTGGTCAACACCATCTACCTCAAGGCGCAATGGGCCTCACAATTCAGCAAGGCAGAGACCCGAGAAGGGCCCTTCAAGCTGGTCGACGGCGCGATTCGTCAGGTGCCGCTGATGCACCAGCGCGCAGCTTTCCGAATCACCTCGTGCGAAGGTGCGCAGCTTGCCTCGCTCCCGTTCCGCGCCGGGGAGCTCGAGATGCTGGTGCTTCTACCATCGTCACCGGCAGGGCTGGCCCGTGTCGAGAAGCGGCTTGGCTCGGACACATTGGCGGCCTGTCTCGACAAGTTGGGCGAGGCATCTGCGCGCGACACCATTCTGACTCTCCCCAGATTTCGACTGGGATGGAAAGGAGTACTTAATCCCGCGCTCGAAGAGCTCGGGCTCAAAGTGGCGTTATCCAGCGAGGCGGATTTTTCCGCCATGAAAGTGGTCGACGCGAACAGCGCCGAGACCAACGATCATCCAGTGACGCTTGGAACCATCCTTCACCAGACCTTTCTGGACGTCGACGAGCTCGGATCCGAAGCTGCGGCCGCCACCGCCGTGGTCGGCATCGTCGTCACCGGAACGAACCGCAAGCCGCTGCCGCCAGTCGTCTTCCGCGCTGATCATCCGTTCGTGCTGCTGGTGCGCGACACCCGCACTGGCGCGATCCTGTTCATCGGACGCTACGCTGGGCCTCCGCCCGGGTGAACCGGCCTCAGACCCGTCTCTGCCCGTCCGCGAAGACCTGACGCCAGCTCAGGATCGAGACGCTCTTCCGGAGACCGGTCGGCCAGAACGGATCGGCTTCCACCAGGGCCTGAACGGCCTCGCGATCCGGGGCATCGACGATCCAGAGGCCGCCGGCGGCCGCATCGGCAATCTCGTCGCGGAGCGGTCCGGCACTTCGGATCGTGTCTCCATTCCGAACGAGGAATTGCAGATGCTCCTCCATTAGCCGCGCGCGCGCATCGGCGTAAGCGGGATCGTCTTCCAGCAGCACCACGTACATCTTTGTCTCCATCTTCCGGGCCGCCGAGTTGTACGCGGGAGTGGCCTCACGCGCAAAAAACGGGTTTATCCCCGTTCGCGCCGTGTTAGGATGGTAGAACACCAGCGCGGGGACATTCAGATGGGCATGTTCGATTTCCTTTCGAAGCAATTCGTCGATGTGATCGATTGGGTCGAGCAACCCGGCGATCTCGCCATCCGCTATCCGATGCAGGATCGCGAGATCCAGAACGGCGCGCAGCTGACGGTGCGCGAAGGCCAGGCGGCTGCCTTCGTCAACGAGGGCCAGGTGGCCGACGTTTTCGGCCCCGGGCTCCATACGCTCGACACCGCCAATCTGCCGGTGCTCACCGCACTCATGAACTGGGACAAGGCCTTCAAGTCGCCGTTCAAGTCCGACGTCTACTTCTTCTCGCAGAAGGAGCAGATCAACCAGAAATGGGGAACCTCGCAGCCCGTCACCGTGCGTGACAAGGAATTCGGGCCGCTGCGCATCCGCGCCTTCGGCACCTATTCGTTCCGCATCGAGGACGTCAGCGCGTTCGCCGTGCGGCTGATGGGAACGCTGGAGCGGCTGCGGGTCGAGGATGTCGAGCCGCAGCTGCGCGCCGCCGTTGCGACGGCGATCGCAACCGGCCTCGGCGGCGGCGAGATCGCGTTCCTCGACCTTGCCGCGAACCAGACCAAGCTTTCGGAGGCAATCAAGGCGGCGGTGACACCGGTCTTCGCGCAATGGGGCCTGGGGGTGCACAGCTTCTTCGTCGAGAGCCTGTCCTTGCCCGAAGAGGTGCAGAAATATCTCGACAAGAGCAGCTCGATGCGGGTGCTCGGCGATCTCGATCGCTACGCCAAGTTTCAGACCGCCGAAGCGATCGGCACGGCCGCGGCGCAGCCAGGCGGGATCGCCGGGCTCGGTGCCGGCGCGGCGGCGGGCGTGGCGATCGGCCAGGCGATGGCGAGTGGCCTCGGCGGGGCGGCGGCGCCGCAGACGGGCGCGCAGCCTGCGGAGGATCCGTTCGCGCTGATTGAAAGGCTGCACAAGCTGCTGACCATCGGTGCGATCAGCCAGGAAGAGTTCGACAGCAAGAAAGCCGAACTGATGGGGCGCATCCGCTAGGATCGCTCCGGAATGCAGACCTTCGCCTGCCCGAATTGCGGGGCCGACGTGACGTTCCGCTCGCCGGCACTGCCGGCCCGAATCTGCGACTATTGCCGGACGATGATCGTGCGCAGCGGCGATGCGCTGACCATGGCGGGGAAGGCGGCGGTGCTGCCGTTCGACGTGAGCCCGATCATGATCGGCACGCGCGGCCGGTTCGAGGGCGCTGCGTTCGACGTGATCGGCCGGGTGCGCTGGGGCTGGACCGATGGCAGCTGGAACGAATGGCTGTTGCTGTTCGGCGACGGCACGCATGCCTGGCTGGGGGAGGCGATGGGGCACTATATGCTGCTGCGCGAATGGCCGCTCGCCAAGGTCGAGAGCCAGTTGATCCGCAGGCTCGCCGCCGGAGACAGGATCGCGGTCGGCACGTCCGCCGATGTCGAGGGCAGGCAGCTGACCATTGTCGACGCGCGCAATGCGACCTGCATCGCCGCCGAGGGCGAACTGCCCTTCACCGCGCCCAAGGACTGGACGATCTACAGCGTCGACCTGCGCGGGGCCGACGGAAGCGCGGCAAGCCTCCAGCGTGACGGGCAGGAGGCGAACCTTTATGTCGGCCGCTACGTCACGCTGGCCGAGCTGGCGCCGGTCGGCCTGCGCCGGATCGAGGGATGGCAGGTGCCCGCTTATGGCGCCTGAGCCACTCGTCTCCGCCGCGGCCGAGGTACCTGCCGCCAAGGCCCTGTCCTGCCCCTCCTGCGGCGGCACGCTCAACCTCAAGGCGGCGGGCTATACGGTCAGCGTCGCCTGCCTGTACTGCGGCAGCGTGCTGGACGTCGCGAATGAGGACGTTCGCCTCATCACCGAATATCACCGGCAGGCCGCCGAGCTCGAAATCCCGCTCGGCACGCGCGGCCGGCTGAAGGGGGTGGAGTGGGAGGCGATCGGCTACGTCGAGCGATCGGAAGGCGGCACCTATCCCTGGTCCGAATATCTGCTGTTCAATCCCTATCACGGCTATCGCTGGTTGATCACCAACGGCCGCGGGTGGAGCTTCGGCGAGATGCTGACCCGGACTCCCGAAGCGGAACATGGAGCATTGTGGCTCGGGCGTGAGGACTACCAACCCTTCTTCAAGGAAGGGCGGGCGCAGGTCGATTACGTCCTCGGCGAATTCTACTGGCGGGTTCGGGTCGGCGAGGAGGTGCGAACCGACGACTGGGTCCGCCCCGGCTTCATGCTCTCGCGTGAGCAGAATGGGCAGGAAGTGAGCTGGACCCGTTCGGAGCTCCTCGCGCCGCGGGAGATACGGGACGCGTTCGGGGTCCGTGCACCGCGCAATCCGTGGCCGCCGCTGCCGCACCAGCCTTCCCCTTATGTCGGCGACATGAAGAAGCTGGTCTGGATCGGCGTGGGCGCGG
Source organism: Sphingosinicella sp. BN140058 (assembly GCF_004135585.1). NCBI lineage: Bacteria > Pseudomonadati > Pseudomonadota > Alphaproteobacteria > Sphingomonadales > Sphingosinicellaceae > Sphingosinicella > Sphingosinicella sp. BN140058. Next base: position 3,022,418 of record NZ_CP035501.1, read on the forward strand.
CGCTGTTCGTCAGCCTGCTGCTGATCCTGATGGGGACCGGGCCGGTGCTATTCCGGGGAACGCTTCCCTATGCGCTGGACGGTACCAGCCGGACGGCCACGCTGGGCCCGGTGACGGTCACCAGGCCGCACCAGCTGATCGCGATCGATGCCGAAGCGCCCGGGTTGGAAAATGCCTGGGTCGATCTCGATTACGCGCTCGTCGATCGCAAGACCCAGGCCTCCTACGAAGCCTACGGCCTGGCGGAGCGCTATTCCGGACGGGATTCGGACGGCGACTGGACGGAGGGCAGCCGAAGCGCGACGGTGAAGCTCGCCGCCGTTCCGGCCGGCACCTACGATCTCGTTGTCGACTATTCCGGCCAGCAATGGAGCGGGGGTTCGACGCCGAATTTCGGGATCGCCGCGCCTGCCGAGACCCTGCAGATCACCATCTCCTCCGGCGCCTTCTTCCCCGGCAATGCGCTGATCGCCCTGATCTTCTTGCTTCTGCCGCTGCTCTTCTTCGTCCACCGCCACGTCAAGTTCGAGCAGGCGCGGCAGGACGAGAGCGACGTTGGCCGCACCGGCGTGGCCAAACTCTTCACCAGTTCGGACGACGATTGATGAGCAGCCGCCTGTTTCTCTACGGCCTGTGGTGCCTCGCCATTACCGGCATCTTCGTCGCTTCGGGCTTCTATGCCTGGTCCCCCTTCGCCGATGGCGGCCGGGTCGGGCCCCGCGCCGGAATGTACGGCCCAACCCACAAATAGGAGACGAACATGGTCACCTCCCTGCCGGTGCTGCTCAACACTCTGCTCTACGCCGGGATCGGCATCGTCGTTTTCGTCGTCGGCTTCATCATCCTCGATCTGCTCACGCCCGGAAAATTGTGGGAGCAGATCAACGAGAAGCAGAACAACGCGGTGGCGATCTTCGCCGGCCTGGTCGCGCTCGGCCTCGCGATCATCGTCGCCGCCGCAATCCATGGCTGATGCCGGCCGGCCGAGAAGCGCCCACGGCGTCTCGGCCCCGGCCGTGGCGCTGCTCGCCTCTGCCTTCGTCGTCGCGACCTGCGGCCTCATCTACGAACTGCTGGCGAGTACGCTTGCCTCCTATCTGCTCGGCGACAGCGTTACCCAATTTTCGACGGTCATCGGATCCTATCTGTTCGCGATGGGGATCGGCAGCTGGTGCTCGCGCTACGTTCGCCGCAACGAGCTGCGCCTCTTCGTCCGAGTCGAACTGCTGATCGCGCTGCTCGGCGGCTGCTCGGCCGCCGCCTTGTTCCTGCTCTTCCCGATGATCGATCATTTCCGGGTCGCGCTCTACGCTCTGGTGCTGGCGATCGGCTTCTTCGTCGGCCTCGAAATCCCACTGCTGATGCGGATCCTGCGGGATGTGGATTTCCGCGAAGTGGTGTCGAGCGTCCTGACCTTCGACTATGTCGGCGCGCTCGCCGCCTCGCTGCTGTTTCCGCTGATCCTGATGCCCTATCTCGGGATGGTCAGGACGGGCTTCCTGTTCGGCATCGCCAACGCGGCGGTCGCGCTCGCCCTGCTGTTCGTGATGCGCGAGGCCGGCCGTTTCAAGCTCGAGAAGCTGGCGGCAGTCATTGTCCTTATCGTGCTCGGCGCCGGTTTCGTCGCCTCCGACCGTCTCCAGCGCTGGGCCGAGGTGGCGAGCTACCAGGAGCCGGTCGTCTACGCGGTGTCGAGCCGCTTCCAGCGGATCGTGCTCACCCGTCGCGGCGACGATCTCAGGCTCTACCTCAACGGCAACCTCCAATTCTCCTCGCGCGACGAATATCGCTATCACGAAGCGCTGGTGCAGCCGGCGCTCGCCCGGGTCGCCAGGCCACGCCGCGTGCTCATTCTCGGCGGCGGCGACGGCCTCGCCGCGCGCGAGGTCCTTCGCCATCCGGAGGTGCGCAGCCTTACCCTGGTCGATCTCGATCCCGATATGACCAGATTGTTCTCGCGCACCGCGATGCTGACGGCGCTCAACCGCGGATCGCTGACCGATCCGCGCATGCGCGTGATCAATGCCGACGGCTTTCGCTGGGCACGCGAAGCGCGGGCGCAATGGGACGCGGTAATCGTCGACTTTCCCGATCCGGTCGATTTCTCGGTCGGCAAGCTCTACACCGAAAGCTTCTATCGCGAACTCAAGCGCCTGATCGCGCCCGGCGGCATCGCCGTCGTCCAAAGCACTTCGCCGCTGGTGGCGCCGAAGGCGTTCTGGACGGTGGCGACGACCCTGGAAGCGACCGGGCTGCAGACCCGGCCCTATCACGTCTACGTGCCGAGCTTCGGCGAATGGGGTTTCATCCTCGCGGCGAACGGACCGATCGCGCCTACCGCGCATGTGCTCCCCGGACGCTTTCTCGATCAGCCTACTTCCGAGCGCCTGTTCGATTTCCCGCCCGACATGGCGCGGCGGCCGGCGCCGGTGAACCGGCTCGACAACCAGGCGCTCGTTCGGCTCTTCGAGGAGGAGTGGAGCCGCTATGAAGCTTAGCCGGCGGGCGCTGATCGGCGGCGCCGCCGGCGCGGCGGCGATTGCCGGGGCGGGGTGGGCCGCGCTGCGGCGGCGCGCCACGCCGGGAACGCTGGCGGGCGCCGATCTCGCGCGCGGGCACCGGCTCGCCAAGGGGTCGTTTCCGCCGCCGAGCCGGTCGGAACAGGCCGGGACGGTGATCGCCGGCGGCGGCATTGCAGGCCTTTCGGCGGGATGGAGCCTGGCGGAAGCCGGCTATGACGATTTCCTCCTGCTGGAACTGGAAGACGAAACCGGCGGCAATGCGCGGGCGGGCCGGAACGCGGTGTCCGCCTATCCGCTCGGTGCGCATTATCTCCCGGTCGCCAATCAGGATGCGCGGGCGCTGCGCCATCTGCTCGGCCGGCTCGGGATGATCGTCGGCGAGAAAGACGGCCTGCCGGTCTACGATCCGTACCAGATCTGCGCCGACCTCGAGGAGCGCCTGCTCCATCAGGGGCGCTGGCACGAAGGGTTGATCCCGCGCACCGGCATCGGACAGCAGGATCGCGCCGACCTGGCCGCGTTCGACGCGGCCGTGGCGGGCTTCTCCGCGCAAAGAGGCCGCGACGGCCGGGCTGCCTTCACCATCCCTGCCGCCTACAGCTCGCGCGATCCCGACCTGCTCGCGCTCGACACGATCTCATTTCGCGATTGGCTGGACGGCCGCAATCTGCACTCGCCCGTTCTGCGCGCACATCTGCGTTATGCCATGCGCGACGATTACGGATGCGAACTCGATCACGTCTCCGCCTGGGCCGGCATCCATTATTTCGCCGGACGCCGAGGCTGGGCGGCCGATGGGGCCGGGGACAAGGTGCTGACCTGGCCCGAGGGCAATGCGCATCTGGCCCGCGCCATGGCGAACCGCTTCTCCGGCCGAGTCCGGCCGGGCCGGATCGTCCACGGCGTCCAGCGAGACGCGGGGCGGGTCCTCGTCGACAGCTTCGATGTGGCACGTGGGGAGACGATCCGGACCGATGCGCAGGCGCTGATACTGGCGATGCCGCATTTCGTCGCTGCGCGCGTGGCACCGGCAGAAGTGCGTCCGGATCCGGCGTTCAGCTATGCGCCCTGGCTGGTCGCGAACGTCACCGTCGATCGCCTGCCCGCGGGAAAGGGCGCGCCGCTCGCTTGGGACAACGTCTCTGCAACCAGCGAATCGCTCGGCTATGTGGTGGCCACCCACCAGGGGCCGGATGCCCGCACCGCCGGCTCGGTGCTGACCTGGTACATGCCGCTGTCGACGCTGCCGCCGGCGCAGGGACGGCGCCAATTGCTCGAGCGACCGGTCGCGGAATGGCAGCGTATCGTGGAGGACGATCTCCTGCTGATGAACCCGGAACTGGAAGGCGCGATCAGATCGATCGACATCTGGCGCTGGGGCCATGCGATGGTGCGGCCGGTGCCCGGCTTCATCTGGGGATCGGCGCCGCGCGCGTTGCAGACCCGCCCGCCGGTCTTCCTCGCCCACTCCGATCTCAGCGGCCTCTCCCTGTTCGAAGAGGCGCATTATCACGGCACGCGCGCCGCCGAAGCCGCGATGCGCCACCTCGGCCATCGGTTCGAAAGCCTGTTATGACGATCGCATCCGCCGAGCCCTATCAGGGCCGCCACCTCATCGCCGACCTTCACGGCTGCTCGGGCCTCGACGATCTTGCCCTGGTTCGCGCCGCTCTGGTGGGCGGCGCCGCCGCCGCGGGGGCACATCTGATCGAGGTGCTTCTGCACAGTTTCGGGCCGGGGCAGGGCATCACCGGCGTCGCCTTGCTCGCGGAATCGCACATCTCGATCCACAGCTGGCCGGAGCATGGCTACGCGGCGATCGACATCTTCATGTGCGGCCGCCGCAACGATCCCGCTGCGGCGCTTGGCGTGATTGCCGCCGCGCTCGGCGCGGCACGCGTCGCCACGCACGACATCGAACGGGGCTATTGCGCGGACATGGCCAGTCCCGTCCAGCCGCCGCCCATCGCCTGATAGAGCGCCACCAGGGCATTCAGCTGATCCGCCTCTATCTGAATGAGCGTGAGCTCGACGTTGAGCAAGGCGCGCTGCGCATCGAGTTGCTCGAGATAGGGTGAATAGCCGGCCTGGTACCGGTTGGTGGCGTGGCGCAGCGCTTCCGCGACCGCCCGGCGCTGGGCCTCCAGCCGAACACGCTGCTCGGCAAGACGGCGCACCGCGGCGAGATTGTCCTCCACCTCCCGGAACGCGACGAGGGCGGTGCGCCGGTAGGCGAACGCAGCCTGGTCGCGCCGGGCGGCGGCGGTGTCGACCTGCGCCTGGATTCGTCCGCCGTTGAAGATCGGCGCGAGGATGCTGCCGCCGAGCGACCAGAGTGAAATCGGATCGCCGAGCGCCGAGGAGAGCACGCCGCCCGCCGTTCCGGTGAGCCGGATCTGCGGCAGGAATTGCGCCCGTGCCGACGCCAGAGTCGCGTCCGAAGCGGCGAGCGTGAATTCGGCCTGGGCGATGTCGGGGCGGCGGCGGAGCAGATCGGCCGGAAGGCCGTCGGGGATCGGCGGCTGACGCAAGGCGGCAAGTGTCACCCCGCGCTCGATCGCGCGGGGCGACTCGCCGAGCAGCTGGCTCAGCGCATTCTCCTGCCGGCTGACCGCCAGCGCGACCTGCGGCACGATCTGCGCCGTCGCTTCATATTCCGCTTCGGCCTGCCGCAGCTCCAGCTCCGACGTGTAGCCGACTTCGGCGCGATTGCGAGCGATGCGGAGCGCCTCGGCCCGCGAGGCCAGGGTTTCGCGGACGATGCCGAGCCGGGCGTCCAGTCCTCGCAAGGTGATGTAGCCGCTTGCGGTCGCCGCCGCGATGGAGAGGGTAACGGTCTCCCGTCCGGCTTCGGCCGCGGCCGTCCCTGCGCGCGCCGCCGCGACCTGCTGGTCGATCCGTCCGAACAGATCGAGCTCGTATGCGGCCTGGAAGAGCGGCTGCACCGACACGCTTTCTGTCGGCTGTCCCAAGGCGCTGACGCTGCGCCCGTAGGTGGTGCCGGCGCCGAGATCGAGGCTGGGGACGAGTTGCGAGCGCGCAAGCCGTTCCTGCGCGCGCGCCTCGCGGACCCGTGCCGCGGCGGTGCCGATATCGGGATTGTTGGCAAGCGCGCGCTCGATCAGCGCGGCCAGCACAGGATCGCCGAAAGCCTGCCACCATTGTCGCTCGATCGGTGCGGTCGGACCGGCACTGGTCCGCCACGCCGCCGGAGCGTTGACCGCCGCCTCCGCAGGCACCGGTGCCGGGGAACGCCCGGCACAGCCCGCCGCGAGCAGCACAAGCGTCAGAGCCGCAGGAAGCCTCAACGCCGGACTCCTGCCGCGGGGGCAGCATCCGTGTCGATACGGGCTTCCACCGACATGCCCGGACGCAGCCTTTGCGCGAGCGGCTGACCCGGATCGATCGCGATCCGCACTGCGATGCGCTGCGCCACCTTGACGAAATTGCCGCTCGCATTGTCCGGCCGGATCACCGAAAATTCGCTCCCTGCTGCCGGCGCGAGCTGCTGCACCCGGCCGGTCAGCTCGGCACCGCCGAGCGCGTCGACGCTGAACACTGCCCTCTGGCCTGGCGCAATCTTCGCGGTCTGCGCTTCCTTGAAGTTCGCGACCACCCAGACGTTGGTCGGAACCAGGAACACCAATTGGGTGCCGGCGGAAACATATTGGCCGAGCCGCACGCCGAGTTCGCTGACCTGGCCCGCTTGCGGCGCCCTGATGACGGTGTTGGCGAGATCGATCTCGGCAAGCCGCAGGGCGGCGCGGGCGTTCTCGACCGCCGCTTCCAGCCCGCCGCGTCCGACCTCCACCGTCCGCACCTGTTCCTGAGCGATGGTGCGCTGGGCCTGCGCCTGGCGAACGCCGGCTTCGGCCTGCCGCAAAGTAGCGAGGGTTTGATCACGCTCGCGCAGCGAAACCGATCCCTGGGCGACGAGTTCGTTGACGCGGCGCATGTCGGCCTGCGCCCGCTGCAGTTGCGCCCGCGCATTGGCGATCGCCGCCTCCTGACCCGCGACCGAAGCCTGGCTCGACCGGGCGCTCTGCTGCGAATTGTTGAGACTCGCAATCTGCGCATCCAGATTGGCCCGCGCCTGCTGAACCCGTTGCCGGTAGATACGATCGTCGATGCGGAGAAGGGGCTGGCCCGCCTCCACATGCTGGAAATCCTGGACCAGCATTTCGACGACATAGCCGTTGACCTGCGGCGCGATCACCGTCGTCTGACCGCGAACATAGGCGTTGTCGGTGGTTTGCACGGCACCCGAAAACGGGCCGATCCCCCAGGCATAAAGCGCAAGAAGCGCGCCGCCGATCAACAGGGCGACGAACAAGGCGGTCATGGCGAGACCCGATCGGGGCGGTGCCCAGCCGCGAGCGCGCGTCTCCGGCGCCGCCGGGCTTTCGACCGGATCCTCCAGCCGCTCCTGGGTTGCGGGAGTCGGTGGGGGTGGACTTGCCGGGGCCGGAGACGGCGAGGCTGTTCTATCGTCTGTCATCGTCTGCTGGCCATCATCTTCTGGAGGGCGGCGAGTTCGGGGCCGAGCGGATTGACTCCGCGGATGCGCAACACGAGCCAGCGTCCGCCGAGCCACAGGAAGGCGAGGCCGGCGAGGATCGCGATCAGCATGAAAACGTCGTTGAACGCTAGGATGTTCGCCTCGCGCGTGACTTGCTGCGACAACAGGCCGGCGCCCTGCACCTGGCGAAGCACCGGATCGGTGACGACCTTGGCGTAGGCGCCGCCGATCTGCTGGATGCGGGTCGCGACCTGCGGATCGCTCATCACGATCGACTGGACGAGCTCGTGGCTGTGATATTTTTCGCGCACGATCTGGAAGGTGCCGAGCAAGGCGGTTCCGCCGAGGCCGCCGACGGTCTGCGACAGCGAGAAGACGGCGGAATAGCTGACCATGTGGCTCGGCCCCTTGGCGATCGCGCGCAGGACGCCGCCCATCATCGTCGGCCCCAAGAAGAAGATGGCGGCGAAGGCGATCATCGCCTGGGTGATGTAGAGGTTGGCGGGTCGGGTGAGGTTGCTCGCATCCGCATCGAGCCAGGCGGCAATACCGATCAACGCGATCGAGATCACGATCTGCCGCAGCAGATCGAGCGGGTTCATCGTGGCCACGCCGATCGCCAGTCCGGCGATCGTCGCCACCGTCACCACCAGGTAGAAGGAAACGAGTTGATCCTGCCCCATGCCGACGGCGCTCAGCAAACCGATCGAGCCGTAATTCTGCTCGCCGAGCAGGATGCGCATCGATGCGGCGATCATCGCGAAGCGAAGCACGTCGCGGCTGGCGATCCAGCGGGTGTTGAGCATCGGATTGGCGCGATTATGCTCGATCAGCATGGCGGCGCCGACCAGAAGGATTGCTCCGGCCACGGCATAACCGAGCCACGGCGTCGTCCACCAGACGATCCGCCCCTGCACCAGCACGGCGATCAGCAGCATCACGCCCGGCGCGAACAGCAGGAAAGTGAGGACGTCCAGTTTCTCGAACACCTGCATGCGCTCGCTCGGCGGCAGTCGAAGCAGGGCGACGCAGCCGAGGCAGATCAGGCTCAGGCCGAACTCGAAGATGTACAGATTCTGGATGTCGCCGTCGGCGAGCAGCAGCGGCGATATCACGCGGGCGAGCGGCAGCGCGACCTGGGTCAAGCCGATGCCGATGATCATGCCGGACATTCGCGCTTTCGCCGACATGCCCTGCATGATGTAGAAGAAGCCTAGCGGGGTGAAACCGCTCGCGAGGACGCCGCTCGCCGCCCGCACCGCAAGCTCCATGCCATAGCTGTGCACGAACAATTGGACGCCGTTCAGACCGACGAAGCCGAGCAGAAAGACGCGGGTGATCCGCTGCAATCCGAGCTGCTGGCGGAATTTGATCAGCACGAAGCTCGTGCAGACGTTGGTCATCGAATAGGCCGCCGTCAGCCAGCCGCCTTCAACCGGGGTCAGGCCGAGGGAGCCCTGGATCTGCGGCAGATTGGCGAGCAGCAGGCCGTTGCTGAAGCCGCTGGTCAGCGCGATCAGCACGCCGATGGCGATGTAAGCCATCCGCCGGGACATGGGATGGTCCGGCGTCGCCGGCGAGCCCGGCAGGAACGGCCGCTCGTGCGGCTTGAACTGATAGTCTGCCGAAGCGGCCAACGGGAAGATCCGAGCTCAGGATGTTACGGATGCGGAAAGCCGCAGGACGCACTTGGTTTCGTTGCAAAACGCAATGTAGTTCTGTCGCGCGGCGGTGCAATGGACGAGAAGCGTCTTTCCGCGCAAGCATTCTTGATCCATCTCGAGGAGATGGGCTCTTGGATCCGGACGAGATCGGCGGAATGGTCCATCCGAACGCGAAGCGCCCAGAGTCGACGGGGGCGAGATCTCGGCGATCGTCGCAGGCAAGCCATGTCGCTCCTGTTGCGCAGGACGTGCAGGTGCTGGTCACCGAGCCGCGCTTCGCCGATCCGAAAGGTCTTCGCGCAAGCAGAGGCCGGAGAACACCAGCGCCGATCGCCCGCATCCTGGATGTCGACCGATGCTGCCCTGAATGAAGCCGTTCCCCGGCCGGTTCATGGTTAGCGGGTCGTTAACCAATTTCGTTCATCCCTGTTGCCTGGAGCAATCGGGGATTTCCAAGGATCATTCTTGCAACGCTGCTCGCATCATCGCAGGCTTTGCCCTGGCTGGACCGCGCCGCGCTCGACGTTCAGGCGAGATCGAAGCGGTAAGGCCGGTTCGGAAGCCGATCGCCGCGCAAGGCGCATCTTCGGCGCGCAAGGCGCTGGCCAGCGACTATGATGCGATTTCCACCGTCTGCCGCGCCGGCAGCAAGTCGCGCGATCCCGCAGCCTTCTTCGGCGCGCTTACCGATGCGTTCGCGATGTCGAAGACGGAAGCTGCGGCACTGCGCAGCCACTGCACTTTGTACCTGATGGGGTCTCGCGACGGGGCGCAGCGCCGCTTCTGAGCCCAGCGGCCATTTCCGCCGGGGACGTATCAGGCGGCGAGCTCGTACTGCTCGTAATTGGAGGCGAGCGGCCGGTCGCCGCAGAGGATGCGAACGCTCCGGGCACCCGGGACGCGAAGCCAGTCGCGGATAACCTGGAGATCGTTGTCGTAGCGAACATAGCGCCGGGTTTCGGCGCCTTCCGCGGTCACGATCACGATGCTGTAGGTCCTCATCGGTTTTCCTCTCTCTATGGGGAGAGAGTGACCTGTCTGCCGCACGCCGTCACTTCCGTATCAATACAGATAGGGAAAGTCCCCGCCTGGATTGGGAATGTTACTGAGCGACCGGCTTGCGCAGGAGGCGCCCGCGAAGATCCTCCATGCCGATCGCATTGACGGCCGTCGCGCGATCGTCCGCCACCAGGATGTTTGCGATATGGCCGAGTATCTGTCCGGCGAGATCGAAACTCTGCAACGCGCGCATATGCCGGGCGAGGACGGCGGGTTCGTCCGAAAGCTCCTCGCCAAGCTGTTCGAGCAATCGCCGAACGAAGGCGAGTTCCTGAGACAGGCGCGAGTCGAGATCGGCCTGCAAGGGCGTGGGCTGGGGCGCCGCCGACGTCGGCACGAAGCCCGATCCGGTGCGGATCGCGGCCTGAATGGTGTCGACGTGGGTCTGGTCGCGAGTGCCGCTTAGCGACGAACGCGTGCCCGAGATCCAGTCGGGTACGCAGGTTCTGCCGTCGAACTGCACGCCGCAGCGGCCGCCGGCGATCCACATCACCGTGCCGCCGATGGAAATGTCGAGTCGGCGAAGGGTGAAGGAGGCGCCGACGTGCGGCAATGCTGCGCCTTCCAGTGCGGCGCCGGTCTCCGAAAGATTGCGGATCCGAACGGGCGCGGTCAGCGGGCCCGCCTCGATCGAGGCGGAAAGCATCAGATTTGTACGCGGAGCGGCCCTCTGATTCTCATCCTGGCGCGCTCCCCCGCCGGGTGCGAAGCCGACGGACGATCCGAAAGTCACCGATTTTCCCCTCTGACCGCAGCCCGATGGTCCCCGGCGTCATCTTGACGATGGCTGGTTAACGGCCGGTCAACGCGGCGAGCAAAGACTCAAAAGATTGTCGCCTCCAAGCGAGGGCGTTACCCTCACGGGATGGCTCGCCCCTTGTTGTTCGATTATTTCCGGTCCTCCGCTTCCTATCGCGTGCGCATCGCCCTGGCGATGAAAGCGGTCGAATACGAGCGCGTCGAAATCAACCTTCTGGAAGGAGCGCAGCGCGCCGAGGCCTATCGCGCCCGCAATCCGCAAGGTCTGGTGCCTTCGCTCGAGGTCGACGGCCGCCGCCTCACCCAAAGCCTCGCGATCATCGAGTGGCTGGACGCGGCGCATCCCGAACCCGCTTTGCTGCCCGCTGATCCGTTCGATCGTGCTCACGTCCGGGCGCTGGCCCTGGCCATCGCCTGCGACATCCATCCGCTCAACAATTTGCGGGTGCTGAAGCATCTCGCCGGACCGCTCGGCCAGCCGCAGGACGTGCGCGACGCCTGGTACCGCCACTGGGTCGCCGAGGGACTCGCCGGGCTGGAAGCGCTGGCGCAGGATCGGGCCGGGCGCTTTCTGTTCGGCGATACGCCGACCCTGGCAGACGTGTGCCTGGTGCCGCAGATGTTCAATGCGCGGCGGTTCGCGGTACCGCTCGAGGCCTATCCTTTGCTCGTGCGGGTCGATGCCGAGGCAAATGCTCTCAGCCCCTTTGCGGCGGCGCATCCGGACCGCTTTGCGCCCTGAGCGGCGGCCGCTATAGCGGACCAAAGACGAGAGGAGAGGCGGAATGGGCCGGGTCGATGCGATCAACCGGGGAATGGCGGAGGTCTCGCCGATGGCCTCAATCGAGATTCCATCGCTTCAGGGTCAAGTCAGCGACGCGGAGTGGAAGGTGCGCGTCGATCTCGCCGCCGCTTACCGCCTGATCGCCTATTTCGGTTGGGACGACCTGATCTTCACCCATTTGTCGGCGCGGATACCCGGGCCCGAACACCACTTCCTGCTCAACCCCTATAATCTGATGTTCGAGGAGGTGACCGCATCGAGCTTGGTCAAGGTCGATCTGCACGGTCTCCCGGTCGGGCCGACCGCGTTCATCACCAACCCGGCGGGCTTCACCATCCATTCGGCGATCCACATGGCCCGCGACGATGCCCAGGCGGTGATCCATCTGCACACGCCGCACGGCCAGGCGGTCAGTGCGCATGCCGAAGGCCTGCTGCCGATCACGCAAACGGCGATGCTGATCCGCGACGAGGTCGCCTACCATGATTATGAAGGGGTGGCGGTCGATCTCGACGAGCGCGAGCGTCTCGTCGCCCACCTCGGCGAGAAAAGCGCGATGCTGCTGCGCAACCACGGCACCCTGGCGGTCGGTGAAACGGTGGGCGAGGCCTTCCTCAAAATCTATTTCCTCGAGCGCGCCTGCGAAGCCCAGATCCTGGCGCTGTCCGCCGGCGCGGCCAATCTCAACAATCCGCCGCAAGGGGCGCCCGAGGTCACCGCCCAGCAAGGCAAGATGGGCCTCAAGATGGCCGCGGGAGCGCTCGCCTGGCCGGCGCTGCTGCGCAAGGCCTACCGCCTCGATCCGGGTTTCGCGACCTGAGCATTCGCTCGAAAACGGATCAGTCCCTGCGCCGTTTTCCAGACGAATGGCCTTAATCTTCCTCGATCGAGCATGGTGAAGGCGTGAGGGGTCGCGTCCGCTCGGCAGGGAGGGGACATGGATCTCGATTATGCGGTGATCGGCGGCGGCGTTGCCGGAGCGTATACGGCCTGGCGTCTCCAGCAGGATCGCGGCGCCGACGCCAGCATCGGGCTTTTCGAATATGGTGATCGCATCGGCGGCCGCCTCTATTCGGTCACCGTGCCCGGCGTGCCGAGCCTCAAGGCCGAGCTCGGCGGCATGCGTTACATTCCCGATTCCCACAAGATGGTGGCGGATCTCGTCGACCATCTGAAGCTTCCGACCCGCAACTTCCCGATGGGCGCACCCGATCCGGTCGGCGCCAATTGCAACCTTTTCTACCTGCGCGGCCGCCACATGCGGCTGCACGAGCTCTCCGATCCCGCCAAGGTGCCCTACAACATGGCCTGGTCGGAACGCGGGCTCGGCCCGACCAACCTGCAGGTGCAGGTGATGAACAACATCTATCCCGGCTTCGCCGACCTGTCGCTGTGCGACCAGATGAAGATCAAGGTCTTCGGCCAGCCGATGTGGAAATACGGCTTCTGGGACCTGATGTTCCGTGTGCTCTCGAACGAGGGCTATCAGTTCATGAAGGATGCCGGCGGCTACGATGCCAACGTCGCCAACGCCAATGCGGTAACCCAGCTGCCGGCGACCGAATATGGCGACGAGACCCAGTATCTCACTCTGTGTGACGGCTATCAGGCGCTGCCGCTGACGCTTGCCAAACGCTTCAACGCTCTGCCCGGCGGCAACCTGGCCGCCGGATCGCGCATCTTCATGAATCACTGCCTCAAGGAGATCCGGATCGGCGACGGGAAGTATCGGTACGAACTGGTCTTTCAGCCGACGGTGACGGAGAATGCCGCCACCCGGATGGGCGCTGCCGATCCGATCGTGGTTCGGGCCAAGTCCCTGGTGCTCGCTTTGCCGCGGCGATCGCTGGAGTTGGTCAAGAGCGACATGTTCGAGGCCGAGCCGCTGAAGAGCAGCCTCGGTTCGGTGCTGATCCAGAGCGCCTTCAAGCTGTTCATGGCCTATCAGCAACCCTGGTGGCGCAGCCTGGGCCTGGTCGCCGGCCGCTCGGTGACCGATCTGCCGGTGCGGCAGATCTTCTATTTCGGCACCGAGGGCGAGCAATCGGGCGGCGATCCGACGATGAACTCGCTCCTCATGGCAAGCTATAACGACATTTCGACGGTGCCGTTCTGGAAGGGACTGGAGATCGGCGAGCCCTATATCGGGCCGAACAATCCCTGCATTGCCGAAAGTCCGGACGAGGCCGTGCCGATCACGCCTTATCGCGCCACCCGCCTGATGGTGGAGGTCGCGAACGCCCAGATCGCTACGGTCCACGCGCTGCCATCGATCCCGATGCCTTATGCGGCGGTCTACCATACGTGGAACGAAGATCCCTATGGCGGGGGCTGGCACGAGTGGAAGGCCGGCTACCGGCTCGACAAGATCATGTGGCAGATGCTGAAGCCGCTTCCCGACCAGGACGTGCACATCGTCGGTGAGGCTTATTCCTACGGCCAGGGCTGGGTCGAAGGCTCGCTCACCACCGCCGAGCAGATGCTGCAGACTCATATGGGCCTGACGCCGCCGAGATGGCTCGACCCCAATTATCAATTGATGCCGGCGCCGGAGGGCGGCTGCGGAGAAATCGAGGGCTGCCTCCGGAGCTTCGACACCGCCGACGTGCTGCAGGCGGCAACTCCGAGCTGCTTCGGCCGAAAGCAGATCAGCTGATGGCCGCCGCCGCGCCCGCGCCCGCTGCCTACAGCGTCGCCCAATATCTGGCAGACCGTCTCGCCCAATGCGGGCTCGGCCACGTCTTCGCGGTGCCGGGCGACTATGCGTCGCACTTCCTCGATGCGCTCGACGGTATGCCGGGGATCGTGCGAGTGCCCAACATAAACGAGCTCGGCAGCGGCTATGCTGCCGACGGCTATGCCCGCTTCCGCGGCATCGGCGCGGCCTGCGTGCAATATGGCGTGGGCACCTTTTCGGCCCTCAATTGCGCCGCCGGGGCGTTCGTCGAACGGGTGCCGGTCGCCTTCATCTCCGCCAGCCCTTCAACCAAGGACCGAGCGCTCGAGACGACGGAGAGCATCCTCTTTCACCATTCGACCGGCGATCTCGACGCCGACCGCGACATCTTCGCGCAGGTGACGGTCGCGTCCTTGATCGTCGAAGACCCCGTGCTGGCACCGGCGCAGATCGACGCCGCACTGATTGCCATGCTCAGCCACCGCCGCCCAATCTATATCGAGGTGCTGCAGGATGTCTGGGTGATGGGCTGCGCGCGGCCGCAAGGGGCGCTCGCGCCGATCGAGGCGACCAGCGATTCGAACGCGCTGGCGGCGTTGGTCGATGCCGCCTGGACGCGGATCTCAGCCGCCGAACGTCCCGTGCTCTGGGCCGGAATAGACATCCAGCGCTTCGGCCTCCAGGATCTGCTGCAAAGGATCGTCGACGCGAGCGGACTGCCGTTCACCACCACCAGCCTCGGCAAGACCGTACTCGACGAAGCGCAGCCGCAATTCATCGGCACCTATGCCGGCCCGGCGTCGCCCGCGGGGACACGCGAGGCGATGACCCGCTGCGATTGCCCGATTGCCCTCGGCACGATCATCACCGACGACTATCTCGACATCATGGGATCGAGCTTCGGCGACATGATCGAGGTGAATTACGAGGAAGCGCGGGTCGGCTGGGCTTATTATCCCGGCGTGGCCCTGCGCGATTTCCTGCAGAATCTAGCAGAGCGGTTCGAGGCGGATCCAGCCTTTCCGCGCCGATGCTGGGCGGCAATTGCCGAGGATGACGATCCCGAGGCCTCGGACGCCGCCGGTCCGCTCACCTACACCCGTTTTTATCGCCAGCTAACCGACTGGCTGAAAGAACGGGCATTGCTGGACGATATCGTGCTGGTCCTCGGCGAGAGCACGTCACTCTACGTGTTCGGCAACCTTTTCGGACTGCGGCAGAACGGCTTCGTGGCGCAGGCCGCCTGGGGTTCGCTCGGGCACGAGACCGGCTGCGCGCTCGGAGTCGCGCTTGGATCCGGCAAGCGGCCGTTCGTGGTCGCCGGCGACGGCGGCTTCATGATGATCTGTCAGGAGCTGTCGAGCCTGGTACGGGCCGGAATTCCGGCCGCCGTCTTCGTGATGAGCAACAAGGGCTATGCGATCGAGCAGGCGTTCGTGAACATCGACGCCTTCACGCCGCAAGGCAGCTTCGCCCCGTTCGACGTGCTTCCGGTGTGGGATTACCTTTCCCTTGCCAAGGCATTCGGCGCGCGCGGCTTTCGCGTCGACAGCAGGGACGCGCTGGCCGATGCGCTCAAAGACATCGAGTCACTGACCGATGTGCCTGCGCTCATCGAAGTGGTCATCCCGGAGAAGGATCTCGCACCCCAGCTTGCCCGCCTTGCCGGAGCGCCGGTGCCCGAGCGCAAATATCTGCGGACTCCGATCCCGGGACCGACCGGGGGCGACTGAACGAGGTGGTCAGCCGCGATACCAGTCCCGCTCCAGCCGCTTCGAGGCGACGAAGTAGAGTGCGGCGCTCAGCAGGTAGAATACGAGGCCGTAGAGGATCGACCAGCGCAGCGAATCCTGACCGTGAAGGGCGGTCATCCGATCCGACATGAAGCCGAGGAAGAAGATTCCGAAGCCGATGCCGATCAGGTTGTTGATGAACAGGAAGCTGGCCGACGCGGTCGCGCGCATGTTGGGCGGAACGATGTGCTGGACGGCGGCGATCACCGGCCCGAGCCAGGCAAGGGCCAGCATCTGGCCGATCGCGAACAGGATCCAGGCGATCGGCAGGGAAGGCGCGAACAGTCCGAAAGCGAAAGCCGGGGCGGCGATCAGGAAGCAGATCGCGGGGATTCGCGCGTAGGAGGCCGGGTTGGACGGACCGGTCCGATCGCCGATCCAGCCGCCGAGCCACGTGCCCGCGACGCCGCCGACCAGGACGATCGAGCCGTAGAACCAGCTCACCTCGATAAGGCTGAGGCCGAAGCTGCGGCTGAAGAAGGACGGCAGCCAGAAGATCAGGCCGTAGCCGAGGATCGATCCCGAGGCGGCGCCGAACGAGAGCAGCCAGAAGCTTGGCGTTCGGGCGAGCGTCGCCGCTACCCTTGGGAAGGGCGGGGCCGCCGCGCTGGCGCTTCCGTCGGCCGTGTCGAAGCCGCCACGCACCGGCTCGGGGATGCCGAGCTTGACCGCCAGCGCCGCGGGCAGCCCGGCAAGCCCGACGATCAGAAAGGCCGAGCGCCAATCGAGATTGCTGGCGATCCAGCCGCCGAAGAATACCCCGAGCGCCGACCCGATCGGTATCCCGAGCGAGAACAAGGCCAGCGCCCGCGCTCGCCGCGCCTTCGGGTAGAAATCGGAGATCAGTGCGTAGGAAGGGGCCACGCCGCCGGCTTCGCCGATGCCGACGCCCATGCGGGCGAGGAACAGGTGCCAGAAATTCTGGGCGACGCCGCACAAGGCGGTGAACAGGCTCCACAAGGCCACCGACACGGCGATGATGTTGACCCGGCTCTTGCGGTCGGCAAACCAGGCTACCGGGATCGCGATGCCGCTGTAGAAGAGGGCGAAGGCGAGGCCGCCCATCAGGCTGAGCTGGGTGTCGGTGAGCGCGAGCTCCGCCTTGATCGGCACCGCGAGCACGCCGATAATCTGACGGTCGATGAAGTTGAAGATGTAGGCGAGAAGCAGGATGGCGAGAACCCGGCGTCCCCTCCGGTCGTGCGTGCCGGTGACGCCGGTCTGGTTCATGCTCCTCGCTTTCCTTTCGATCAGAATTTGACGCCCAGGCTCAGGAAGACCTGGCGCGGATTGCCGTAGAAGGCGGTGGCGACGCCCTCAACACCCAGGCTCGGCCGAACCTGGCCGGCGGCGTTGCGAAGCGGAACGCCGGTAACCGGATCGGTCAGCAGGAACTGGTAACCCGAGGTGATATACTGCTTGTCCGTCAGGTTCTTGCCGTGGAGCCCGATCGTGTAGCGATCGTCGCTCGACGTCCAGACCAGGCTGGCATCGAGGAGGGCATAACCGGGCTGATCGAGGAAGGGGCTCGGGGTTTCGAACTGATAGGTCTTGCTGCGGTAGGAGAGCGTGGTGCTGGCCGACAATTCGCCGCCGCTCACCCGCGTCGCCACGTCCAGCGTGCCAGAAAGCGTCCACTTGGGCGTGTTCTGGATCCGCCGGTAATCCGCAACGTCGACCGGGCCGGTGCCGGGCACGTTGGTGATGAATTCGTCATATTGCGCGTCGAGATAGCCGGCCGTGCCGGTGAAGTTGACGCGGGTGCCGGAGGTCGGATCACGGAGCAGGGTCGCCACCATCTCGGCTTCGACACCCTTGAAGCTGGCTTTGCCGGCATTGGTGGTGACCCCGACGAAGGTGGGGACGTTGTTGATCACCGCGCCGACCGATCCGGGCACCTGCACGTCCTTGTAGTCGGCATAGAAACCGGCGAGCGCTAGGCGGAGACGGCGGTCGAACAGGGACGCCTTGTAGCCGAGTTCGTAGCTGTCGACCTTTTCCGGCTCGAACAGGAAGTAATCGAAGATCTCGGCAGCATCGCGGGTACCGTTGCCGTCGAGATCCGGCGCTGCCGTCGAAAGGCCGCGCGGATCGAAGCCGCCGCCCTTGAAGCCTTTCGAATAGCTCAGATAGATGGTGTTGTCTTCGTTGGGCTTGAAGCTGATCGAGGCGCGTGGCGTGAATTCCTTGAAGGTTTCTTCGCCGGTGAAATCGGATGTGCGCGGCCCGAGCTGGACTCCGCGGCCGCCCAGCTCCGGGGACGGGCCGTTGAGCAGATTGGCGCGGATCACACGGGCACTGCGCTTGTCGTGGGTGTAGCGGCCGCCGACCGACAGCGCGAACTGATCGGTGAAATCGTAAGTGAAATCCGCGAACGCGGCCCAGGTCTTGGTGTCGACGTCGCCGAAGGTCGAGGCGGTCAGGCCCGGCAGTGCGATCGGCGACGTCGTCGCGAGCACGACGTCGAAGATGTTGTTGGCGTTGGCATCGAGATAATAGACGCCGGCGACGCCGTTGAGCCTGGTGCCCTCGTAGAGGATCTGGAATTCGTTGGAGAATTGCTTGTTGCGGTAGATCGCCGGCACGTCGACGTCCGCCGACGGCAGCGAATCGAAGTCGATCGGCGCGAAGCTCTTGTCCTTCCGGTAGGCGAGGATGTTGCGCAGCGTGAGTTCGTCGCTGAGCTTGAGCTCCGCCCGCACGGCACCGCCATAAGCTTCGATCTCCTGCTTCGGCGTGTTGAGGCCGGCACGCGTGTCATAGACGTCGTCCAGCACGGGCGCGCCGGTCACCAGGCCCGGGATCAGCCGGTGCCCGTTGCGCGGATTGGAATCGTCCTTGGTGTAATCACCCGAGACGCGCAGGAAGAAGTTCGAGCTCGGCTCGATTTCGAGTGTGCCGCGCGCCGCCCAGATGTCGCGATTGTAATTGTCGAGGCCGTTGTTGCGATTCTCGCCGAAGCCGCCGCGGTACAGCCGTGCGCCCGAGGCGCCGATGCGGATTCCCTCGGTAAGTGGCGCGCTCGCCGACAGGATGATGTCGCCCTGTTTGTAGGTGCCGAAATTGGCCCGGGCGCGCAGCGTCGGATCGTCGGAAAGGCGGCGGGTGACGTACTTGATGGCGCCGCCGATCGTGTTGCGGCCATAGAGCGTACCCTGGGGACCGCGCAGCACTTCGATGCGCTCGACGTCGTAGATGTCGAGAACCGCCGCCTGCGGCCGGTTGAGATAGACGTCGTCGAGGTAGAGGCCGACACCGGCCTCGAAGCCCGCGACCGGGTCCTGCTGGCCAACGCCGCGGATGAAGGCGGTGAGCGTGGTGTTGGTGCCGCGCGATGTCTCGAGCGTGACGTTCGGCGTGGTGTCCGAGATGTCGGTGATGTCGATCGCACCCTGCCGTTCCAGCGCCTCGCCCGAATAAGCGGTGACGGCGATCGGCACGTCCTGCAGGCTTTCGGCGCGGCGGCGGGCCGTGACGATGATCTCCTGGTCCTGGCCGGCCGAAGTGGCAGCGGCGGCATCGTTGGCCCCTGCAGCCTGCTGTTCGTCAGAGGCGCTCGTGGCGTCCTGCCCCCAGGACGGGGCGGCAAGAGCGAGTACCGCAAGGGCGCTTCCCCAGCGCAAGCGCGTCATCAAGGCGTTTCCGGTCATGGCGATCTTCTCCTGCTTATGCTGTTGCGCGACTGTGACGGACTGGCGGTATGCTGACCGCGAATGCGCGTAGGGTGCGGTTGAAGAGTTCGGGCTCTTCGAGGTGCGGTGAGTGGCCGGAGTGCGCGAACACGATCCCGCGCGCATCGGGGAGAGCCCCGACGAGGTGATCGGCGGTATCGGCTCCGTAGAGATGGCTGCCTGCGCCATGGGCAATCAGGCTCGGTTGCCGGATCGTCGGCAGCACCGGGCGGAAGTCGGCATCCACCAGGGACGACCAGATCGCCGCGACGGTGGAAGCGTCGCTGCGGCCGAACTCGGCACCGGCCCAGGCGGCGAGCGGATGCGGAGCGTCTCCGTCGGCAAAAATGGCGCCGCCCGCAGCGGTGGCGAAGGCGGCAAAATCGTCGCGCATTGCCCGGCTGCGCGCCGCGCAGTGATCGGGAGACAGGCCAAGCGCCCAATCGGCATCGTTGCGGACGCGCGGAGTCATGTCGATGACAACGGCCGCTGCGAACCTGTCCTCCGAGGCTTCTGCCAACACGCGCCACAAGACTGAGGCGCCGAGCGACCAGCCGACCAGGATCGCGTCTTCGATCGACAGCTGTGCGGCAAGTTCGGCAACATCACTGGCAAGACGTTCGACCGAAGCCGCGGCATCGACGCTCGAGCGGCCGTGGCCGCGAAAATCGACCCGGATCAGCCGGAACTGGTCGGCGAGCGCGCGCTGCGGCTCGAAGAAGCCCGCATTGGCCATGAGCCCGTGCAGCAGCAGGACCGGCCGGCCCGCGCCTTCGTCATCATAAGCGATGCAAGCACCGTCCGACGCGGCGAAAACCGGCAACCCATCCTCCCTTTCCCGCTCGTCTCGGCAGGTGAGGGGAAGATGCGACTAAGTGAAAGTTGAGTCAACCTTCAACTTTGGATTTCAGCCGTTTGAGGCTGAAGACCCGGTGAAGTCTCCGGGCGGCTGCGCCGGGTACCCGGACCTTGGCGATGGGCGCCGGGGGTTCGACGTCGAACCCGAGATCGGTTGATCTCAGAGAAACGATGAGATCGCCTTTGGCGGAGCCGGGTTTCGGGATTGGCCGCCCTTCGATGCGATAAAGGTCAAGTGCGCCCTCGATCGCCTCGCGCGCTTTGGCGGCGGCCTCCTCGCGGGTGGCGGCATAGGTCATCGCTTCGGGAATGTCCGGGCACAGGGCGTAGACGGTCCCAAAACCATCGTCCGCCAGGATGACCGGGTAGGAAAGCAGCACCAGAAAATACTCCGACTGGAGCGTCGCTCTGAGCGCATGCGCCTTAGGAGCAGTGAAACGTCGCATATGGTATATGAACGGTATCGCGCGGCGCGGCCCCGCCCCTAAATTCGGTTGCTCTCGGCCGAGTCTCGGAAACCTTCATTGTCCTTCTCCATTGCAGCCGCGGTTGATCCGACCGCCTTCCTCTCGCTGCCCGGGCGAAGCGCTGCTGTGATCCGTGCCTTCCCGTGGGAGAACACGCCGCTGGGGCCGATCGCAGCCTGGCCGGCGGCGTTGAAGACCCTGCTCGCCACGGCACTGGTTTCCGCGGCCCCGAAGCTCCTCTTGTGGGGCCCCGAGCTGATCACGCTCCACAACGACGCCTATTCGACGAACCTCGGCACCGCCTTTGCCGACGCGATCGGCAGGCCGTTCCCGGCGCTCCGCCGCGACCTCTGGCCGAAGCTCGGGCCCCACATCGAAGCCGCTTATTCCGGATCGCCGCAGTTTCTCCCTAACTTCCGAGCGATTACGCGTCGCTACGGCCGGGATGAACCGGCGTCGGGAACGCTCGTCTACACACCGGTGCCGCTCGAGGATGGCAGCATCGGCGGCGTGCTTGGGGAAGTTTATGACACGACACGAGAATTCGAGCGCAGCGACCGGCTGGAAGGGGAGAATGCCCGGCTGTCGCAGATGTTCGAACGCTCGCCGGTGCTGATGGCGGCGACGACCGGGCCAGTCCTGACGTTCCGAGATGCCAACCCCGCCTTCGATCGTTTCTTCGGCGGTCGACCTCTGATCGGACGCGCGCTTCCAGATGCGATACCGGAGGCTGCGGCCCAGGACATGGTCGCGCCGTTGCAAGCCGTCTTTCAGAGCGGTGAACCCTGGATCGGCCAGGAAGTCGAATTCTGCGTGCACAACGGCCCCGACGCTGCGGCCGAGCGCCGCTTCGTCGATTTCATCTGGCAGGCGACGCGTGACGACCGCGGGGCGATCACCGGATTGGTCTTCTTCGGCTACGATGTCACCAGCCGCCGCGTGTCGCGCGAGCGCGCCGACCACCTGCATGCGCAATTGCTGCACGCCTCGCGGCTCAACGCCATGGGGACGATGGCGATGACCCTGGCCCATGAGCTCAACCAGCCGCTGACCGCAGCGGCGAATTTCCTCACGGCAGGCCAGCGCTTCCTCGCCATCGGCGGGGACCAACGCGCGATCGAGAACCTGCTCCGGGAATCGGAGCAACAGATTCAGCGTGCCGGCGAGATCATCCGGCGCATGCGAAGCCTCGTCTCGGCCGGCGCCGCCCATCGCGAGGAGGTGCCGCTCACCGATGTCATCGGGCGGGTTGTTCGGCTGCTCGAAACCAGCGGCGAGCTTTCGCGCAACCGCGTCGAGGTTGCAGTGGCGGCAGCAGCCCAGACCGTGATCGCCGATCAGGTGCAACTCGAACAGATATTGCTGAACCTCTTGCGCAACGCCGGTCAGGCATCGGCCGCCACGACGGAACCCATCATCGTTGATGCGATCGCCGCCGGGGCCATGGTGCAGGTGTCGGTGCGGGATCGCGGAGCCGGGATCGCGGCGGAACGGATCGGCGGCCTGTTCGACGCCCTCCAGCCCTCGACATCGGGCGGACTCGGAGTCGGCCTGTCGCTCTGCCGCACGATGGTCGAAGCGCAGGGCGGCCGCATCTGGGCGGAGGCGCCAGCAGCCGGAGGAACCATCGTCAATTTCAGCTTGCCCGCGGGGCCGCAGCAGCGCGCGACGGACCAAGGATGAGGGCATGATTACGGACCAGGCTGATTCAGCCCGATCTGATCATGCTCTAGCGCCGTCAAGGCGGGTTGCACGGGGGTGAAAAGCGGCTCAGTTTGACCATCCCCGGGGAGAGGCGATGGCATATGTGAACGAGGCCGCGGCGGGCGGCGAGAAGGAGCCGCGCACCGAGCGTGGCCGCAAGACCCTGCGCCGGCTGATCGAGGCGGCCGCCGCCGAATTCGGCGAGCGCGGCTTTCACGAGGCCGCGATCACCGGAATCACCCAGCGCGCCGGCGTCGCGCTCGGCACCTTTTACACCTATTTCGAGAGCAAGGAGGAGGTGTTTCGGGCGCTCGTTCGCGACATGAGCCGCGCCACCCGCGCCCATGTCGCCGAAGCGGTCAAGCATGCGCCCGATCGCCTGGCCGCCGAAAGAATCGGCCTCGAGGCGTTCATCGCCTTCGTCCGTCAGCATCCGGAGCTCTACCGGATCATCGAGGAAGCGCAGTTCGTCGCCCAGGACGTCTACCGGGAACATTACCGAAGCTTCGCCGAGGCCTATGTGCGCAATCTGGCCGGCGCCCGGGGGCGCGGCGAGATTGCCGACGGCGCCGACGAGCCGCGCGCCTGGGCGCTGATCGGGATGAGCGTCTTCCTCGGCATGCGCTACGGCCTGTGGGACGAGGATCTCTCGCCCGGCGAGGTCGCTGACACCGCGATCGCGTTGGTTTCGGAGGGGCTGCGGAAGCGATGATCCGCCTATCGCGTTCGCCTGGGCTGACCCGTTTCGGGAAGCCATGGTTGAAGCGCAGCCGGCCCGCGCCTAATTGGCCCAGTTCATGAAGCTCACCACCCTTTCCAGCGGCCTGCGAGTCGCCAGCCGCCAGATGCCCGGTATCGAGACTGCCGCCGTCGGCCTCTATGCGGAGACCGGCTCCCGCTACGAGGCGGCGCCACTCAACGGCATCGCCCACCTGTTCGAACATATGGTGTTCAAGGGCGCCGGCGGCCGCTCGGCCCGGGATATCAGCGAGGCGATCGAGGACGTCGGCGGCGATCTCAACGCCTCGACCGATCGCGAGACGACGAATTTCACCGCGTCGGTGATGGCGGAGCACATTCCGCTCGGCGTCGAGATGATCGCCGATCTCGTCCAGCGTCCGCATTTCAACGCCGGGGAGCTCGAACGCGAGAAGGATGTCGTGCTCCAGGAACTGGGCGAAGCGCGCGATACCCCCAACGACATCATCTTCGACGATCTCCAGTCGGCCGCCTTTGCCGAACAGGCGCTGGGGCGTTCGGTGCTCGGCACCGAGGAGAGTATCGAGGCGATCCAGGTCGACGATCTCGAGGCGTGGCGCAGCAGCCATTATCGGGCCGGCAGCCTGACTCTCGTCGCGGCCGGCAAGGTCGACCACGATCGGCTGGTCGATCTCGCCGAAAAGCATTTCGCCGACCTTACCGCGGGCAGCAGCGACACGCCCGATCCGGCGCGTTTCACCGGCGGCGACCGGGTCGGCCGCACTTCGTCGGACCAGGCGCACCTTGCGCTCGGCTTCGGCGCGCCCGGCCAGACCCATGAAGACTATTACGCCGCCCGCCTGTTCAGCGACGCGGTCGGGGGCGGCATGTCGTCCCGCCTGTTCCAGCAACTGCGCGAGGAACGCGGCCTCGCTTATTCGGTCTATTCGATGCTGCAGCCCTGGGCCGACACCGGCCTGTTCTCGATCTACGCGGCCACTGCGCGCCGGCAGTCTGCCGCGGCCGCGCAGCTGATCGAGGAGATTCTTGCCGATGCTGCCGAGACGATCACCGAGCGCGAATTGCAGCGCGTTCGCACCCAGGCCCGAGCCGGCCTCTTGATGTCGCTCGAAAGTCCGTGGGGCCAGGCCCATTACGTGGCGCGGCAGATCCAGACCTATGGCCGCCTGGTCGAGCCCGCCGAGGTCATCGCCGATGTCGACAAGGTCGATCTCGACCGGATCCGTGCGGCCGGCCGGGCAATGCTTTCGGGGCCGCGGGCCCGGGCCACGATCGGCTTCCCGGCCGTCCGCGCCGCCTGACCGCATGGTCCTTTCCACTCTCGTCGGCGAGCCCTGGGCCGATTACGGCCTCATGGACAGCGGCAACGGCCGCAAGCTCGAACGCTACGGTCCCTACAGCTTCATCCGGCCCGAGCCGCAGGCGATGTGGGCGCCGGCCCTGGCCGACTGGGATGCCGACGGCGAGTTCATCCCCGGCTCGGACGAGGATGGGGGCGGTCGCTGGCAATTTGCGCGTCCGGTGCCGCAGGCCGGCTGGGACATGGGCTGGGAGGACGTCCGCTTCCGCAGCCAGTGTACGCCTTTCCGCCACCTCGCTTTCTTTCCCGACATGTCGCCGCAATGGGCATGGATGCGGGAGCGGCTCGGCGCCGGCTCGGAAGCGATGAACCTGTTCGGCTATACCGGGGTCGGCACCCTGGCGATGGCTGCCGCCGGCGCGCGGCTCACCCATGTCGATGCGTCCAAGAAGTCGGTGGAGGCGGGCAAGGAGAATGCCCGCCTGTCCGGGTTTGCCGAGCGGCCGATCCGCTGGATGATCGACGATGCCGCGAAGTTCACCGCCCGCGAAGTGCGCCGCGGCCGCCGCTATGACGGTATCATCCTCGATCCACCGAAATATGGCCGCGGCCCCACCGGCGAGGTCTGGCGGCTGGAAGAGGGGCTGCCCGGCCTGATCGCGGATTGCCGCAAATTGCTCGACGCCGACAGCCGATTCCTTGTCCTCACCGTCTATGCGGTTCGGATGTCGGCGCTGGCGATCGGCGAACTCCTCCGCCAGGCGCTCGCCGATCTCGGCGGCAGGATCGAATGCGGCGACATGGCCGTCCGAGAGGAAGCGCGGGGCCTGCTCCTTCCGACCGCGATCTTCGCGCGCTGGAGCCGCGACTAGTCGCGACCCGCGCGGATCGCCGCGCCCGCGGCAAACGGCGCGATCGCGACCAGCAGCAAGGAAACGGCGCCGAGAAGCTTGGCCGCGCCGGCGCCGCCGCCAGGCTCGATCATCGCCGCGCCGAAGATTAGGATCGGCACCGCCAGCGGCAGGATCAGCAGCCCGGCAAGCGCACCGGTGCCGCGCAGCCCGGCGGTCAGCGCCGCGACGATGAGGGTCAGCGCCGCGAGGCCCGGCGTGCCGGCGGCAAGGCCGATTTCCAGGCGAAGCAGGATGTCCCCGGGCAGCTTCATCAAGGCGGCAGCCGGAAAGGCGGCGATCATCAGCGGCGGTCCGAAGCTCAGCCAGTGGCCGGCGAGCTTGGCAAAGGCGATCGTCTCGTCGCCGATGCCGCGCACCGCCAGCTGATCGAGCAGGCCGGAGGCGCGATCGGGCTCCACCAGCCGCTCGACCGGCAGCAGGGCGGCAAGCAAGGCCGCCATCCACAGGGCGCCGCCGCCGGTGCGCGCCAGCAAAGGCGCGTCCGGCCCCACCGCGAACGGAAACAAGGCCGCGACGAGCAGGAAGAAGATGAGCGGCAGCAAGGCATTGCCGGCGGTGAGCGCAAGCCGCAGCTCGCGCGCGATCAGGGCGATCATGCGAGCGCCACCGTCCGCGCGTCGTCGAGGCCCAAGGGTTGGTGCGAAGCGGCGAGGATCGCGCCGCCGCCCGCGCGGTGTGCCGCCATCGCGGCGCCGAGCCGCGTGAGCCCTTCGGCATCGAGGCCGTTGCCGGGCTCGTCCAGCAGCCAGAGCGGGGCACCGGCAGAAATCACCCGTGCCAGCACGGCGCGCTTGCGCTGGCCGGTGGAAAGCATCCGCACCGGCACTGGTGCCAGCCTGGCAAGGCCCATCGCGTCCATGCCGACGCGTTCGTCGCCGCCGTCGAGCCGCGCCCAGAATCGCAGGGCGTCCGCCAGAGCCTGGCGCGGGTCGAGCGCGAGGCCTTCGTCGGCGAGCGCCGCCGATCCGTGCCGCTCGACCAAGCCTGCACTCGCCCGCAGCAATCCCGCCGCGACACGGATCAGGCTCGATTTACCGATGCCGTTGGGGCCGGTCAGCAGCAATGCCTCACCGGCCGCGATCCGCAGCGTCAGCCGCTCGAAAAGCAGCCGCCCGCCGCGGAGGAGAGCGACCTCCTCAAGGCGCAGCAGCGGCGCTGCGCTCATTCGGCGGAATCCTCGATCGCGTGCATGTCGTCGTCGGAGAGGCCGAAATGGTGGCCGACCTCGTGGACGATGACGTGGGTGATCAGCGCCTCCAGCGACACGCCGGTTTCAACCCATTCGTCGAGCAAGGGGCGACGATAAAGATGGATGATCGGCATCAGCTCGCCAGGCGCCATCTGCTCCTGGTGGCCGACAGGACGGCCGGTATAGAGGCCGGTAAGTTCGAACGGATCCTCCATGCCGAATTCGGCGAGGACCTCGTCGCTCGCGAAATCCTCCACCCGAACCACGACTCCGCCGAGCAATCGCCGGAATGGCTCGGGCAGCCGCGTCATCGCCCGGTCGGCAAGCGCCTCGAGCAGCGCCACATCGGGCGCGAAGGTCTCGGCCGCCGGGTTATCGGATGGCTCGTTGGTTTGACGCTCGCTCATGGCACGTCCCATAAGGGTGAAGCGTTGGGCGCGCCAGCAAGTGCGGTGAGGAGGATGGAATGCTGCTGACGGACGGAATACGCGAGGAGCGGCTGAAGGCGCTGCCCGACTGGGCGTATGACGGCGACGCCCGTGCGATCCGCCGCACGCTGCGCTTCGCCGATTTCGCCGAGGCGTTCGGCTTCATGACGCGGGTCGCGCTGCTGGCCGAGAAGGCGGATCACCATCCCGAGTGGAGCAATGTCTGGAACCGGGTGGAGATCGCGCTCACCACCCACGACGCCGGCGGCCTCACCGAACGCGACCTCGATCTCGCCGCCGCGATCGACGCGCTCGTCGCCTGACCCGCGGATTACGCACATCCCCGTGCTTGCCCTTTCCGAAATCGCCGACTAGAGGGCCGTGGTTCCAGAGCATGCGGAGCGGTGGCCGAGTGGTCGAAGGCGCTCGCCTGGAAAGTGAGTATACGTCAAAAGCGTATCGAGGGTTCGAATCCCTCCCGCTCCGCCACAAAAAGGCCCCCGCTCAGGGGGCCTTTTTTGTTGCGCTTCGTGCGCTGCCGAAGGGACAACGGGCTCGGCGTCGCACGCGCGACGATGCGGCGGACCGCTCCGACGCCGGGACAGGGCTCAGCCAAGGTAGCGGAGCGCGAGCACGGCCGCGACGATCACGCCGAGCACGCCGAGCCAGAACATCCAATCGGTTCCGGTCACCATACGCTTGATGTGCACGCGGCGGGTGTAATCAAACCCGAGCGCGCGCCAAAATCGTTCCATTCTGCGCTCCTCTTTCCTGGATGACGCCGCCAATTCACGAAACCCGCCGAACATTCAACTTCGTTGACCGCACAAGAACGACTCTTTGCCGTTGGAGCGGCAGCGCGCCGGGCGATTCCCGCTGAGGTGCGTGCCGCCTTCCTTCTTTGCGCAGAACCTGCTTTTGGGCCGCCATGTCACACGCCACGCCTGCAACCCGCGCCCTTGCCGCCGCCGATATCGCCTTCACGCTCCACCGCTACGATTATGATCCGGCGGCGGAGCGCGTCGGTCTGCAGGCGGCGGAAGCGCTCGGCGAATCGCCGCATCTGGTGCTGAAGACTCTGATGGCGCTGGTCGACGGCAAACCGGTCTGCGCCGTCATCCCCTCGGATCGGGAGGTCGCGATGAAGAGGCTGGCCGCTGCCGCGGGCGGCAAGTCGGCAGAGATGATGAAGCCGGCGGAGGCCGAACGCCTGACCGGCTACAAGGTCGGTGGCATCAGCCCGTTCGGCCAGCGCCGTCAGATCCGCACCTTCATCGAGGAGACTGCGCTCGGGAACCCGCTGGTCTATGTCAACGGCGGCCAGCGCGGTCTGCAGATCCGGCTCGATCCGAACGCGCTGCCGTCCGTGCTCGAGGCCGCCGCCGTGCCACTGGTGGCGTGAGCCTCGTGCCGATCAGGATTGCGTCACCGACACCGCATAGACATGGTTGGCACCGTGCATGTTGGAGCCGAAGACGATCCACTTGCCGTCGGGAGTGAAGACCAGGTTGGGTTCCAGCCGGTAATCGTGCGCAGACATGTCGACGAGCCGCTCCGACCGCATATATTCGATCGTCACGAGATCATCCTTGTAGGATTCCAGATCCGCGTCGACGATCGTTTCGGGGCGCTGCAGCGTGATCCACTTTCCATCGGGCGCATGGGCGACCATGTCGCGGTCGCCGCCGTCACCCGCGAACAGGCGGCCGTCCGCCGCGACGTTGTAGTGAACCGACCAGTCATTCTGCTCGACCCGGCGCCATAGCCGACGGCCGGTGGCGAGTTCGTAGCCGGCGACCCAGAAGACCTGCCCGCGCGGGGTCTGCAGATCGTACCAGATCCACTTCCCGTCGGGACTGAAGAATTCATGGCCCCAAATCTCGAAGTTCATCGTGCGCCGGTGGATCGGCTTAAGGCCCGATCCATCGGCGCGGATCAGCCAGACCCGATCGACCCGGTGCCAGGGACCTTCGTGACAGAACATGATCTGCTGCGGATCGGTGGGCGAGAATTGGAAATGGCCGATCCACTCGCGGGTCTGGTGGATCACCCGCCGCGCGCCGCTGGCGGTATCGACGACGAAGATCTCCATCGGGTAGCGTGCCGCCCAGCGCTCGAGCATCCGCACGCCCTTGGCCTTGGCGAAGTTGAGCGGCTTGCCGTCCGGGCCGACCGCGGCATATTCGGCCTGACCGAAGCGGCGGTTGCGCGGATCGGCGACACCGGGCTGGAGCGGCTGCGAGCCGTAGGCGACAAAGCCGAGCAACAGCGTTTCGTCGGCATTGATCGAATTGAAGCTGCCGTTGGCAACACGGCAGATGCGCCGAACCCGCTTGCTGTCGACATCGATGGCATAGACGGTCTTCGGGCGATCCATCGGCTGGGCGTCACCCGGGTCGGTGACCGAATAATAGACGTTCCGCGACTTTCGTCCGGTGAACATCAGTTCCGCCTTCGGATCGGCGACCAGGGTGCGCACCCGGAAGGTCGCGAGATCGACGAGGGCGATCCCGTCCGGGGTCGACATCGCCATGCGGTCGCCCTCCGGCGTGAAGCTGTTCTTGTAGAAATAGAGCTTGCTGCCACCCGCATCGGGCGAGAGTCGAACGATCCGCCGCCCCGTTTTCGCATCGCTATAGTCCCGCGGCGGAGGCCCGGCCGGCGGTGCGGCGCTGGCCGCAGTGCCGCCCAGGGCCGCCGCGCCGGCAGCTGCGCTTCCGAGCAGGCCTTGCAGAGCCGAACGGCGACTGATCCTGTCCATAATCCTGTCCTCGTCTGTCACGGTGCTTTGCCGATGCCCTCAACCCGCACGGTCCAGCCCCGCTTCGGGAAGCCGGGCGCGTGTCCGCTCGATCCGTCCCAGCCCGCCGCCATCAGTCCGACCGCCATCAGCAGGGATCCGTTCGAGGGAAAATAGGTTTCGGCGGCACGGCGATAGCCCGGGCCGTCAGGATTGACCGCCATCTGCACGCCGCCGGCGCCCCCGGAGACCGGCACCAGATCCTCGGCATGCGCGTCGAGGTGAACTCGCGGAGTCATTCCGGTGACGCCCCACTGGTTGTTCTTGAGGTCGGCGAACAGCCAATCGATCGCCTTTTCCGGCTGGCCGAGCCGCGCCGCGGTCATCGCCATCATCGGAAAGTCCCAGCCCCAGGTCTGGCGGACGTCCCAGACCTCTTCGACCTTATCGAAGGTCCGGCGCATCGTCGCGGCATCGATGCGAGCACCGGGAATGAAGCCATAGGCCATCAGGAAGGATGGGTGGTCGCGATTCTTGCACTGCGCCGCGGTGGCGTTGCGGCGGCATTCGGGACCGCTCGCCACGGTCCAGAAATCGGGTTGGCTTTCGACCGGCAGATAGAGGCCATCCTTGACGGCTGGCGCCGCGAGCCGTGCGATCGCCGCGTCCCATTCAGCCTTGCGCGGGGCGCCGCGGCGGATCCGCCAGGCCTGCGCCGTCTGCAGCGCCCAGCGGAAATATTCGAGCTCGAAGGTGGGATTCACCGTCGTCAGCGGATCGTAATTCTCCTGCGCGGGGATCAGCGGCGGGCCGAGATCGCGCCGGCCATTGCGATTGAGCGGCCAGGAGGCGAGCAGATCGGCCGACGCTTCGACGAGCTCGGCGTAGCGGGCGGTCGCTGCGTCGCCGCCGCCGCGCCGGACCAGCTCGGCGAGGAAGATCGGGTGGGGCTGCTGCCACATGATGAAGGGAGAGACGAGGCTGGGGCTGTTGCGCCCCTCCGGGCCGGTCATCTTCGGCCACCAGGCGCCCTCCACCTTGTGCCGTGCCGCCTCGGCCCGGGCGTTCGGCAAATTGGCGACGTACCAGCCGAGGCTGCGCTCGAGCCGGTCGGAATGACCCCACAGAGCCTGCCAGCCGGAATGCCAGGGATGCATTTCGAGGTGGAACTTGCCGTACCAGCTGTTCGAGAACAGCCCTTCTTCCTGCGGCGGCAGGGTGCCCGAAC
Organism: Sphingosinicella sp. BN140058; assembly: GCF_004135585.1. Taxonomy (NCBI): domain Bacteria; kingdom Pseudomonadati; phylum Pseudomonadota; class Alphaproteobacteria; order Sphingomonadales; family Sphingosinicellaceae; genus Sphingosinicella; species Sphingosinicella sp. BN140058. Next base: position 3,053,414 of record NZ_CP035501.1, read on the forward strand.
CATTGATCGCCGACAGATATTGCGAGAGTATCACCCGCCGCTCCAGCTCCGCGGCGCGCGGATCGGTGCTGCCCGAGAAGTCGACCGCGCCGCCCTGCGTCCAGAAAGCACGCCAGGCTGCCGCGACCGCCCGCTGCGTTGCCGCTGCTGCCGGCATCGCCGCAGCCCGCTCCGTGGGCGCAAAGCGTACCTGCACCGTCAATCTGGTCCGCCCTTGGCCGCTGATCGCGACGGCGGACGGTCCGGCGAGCTTGATCGCGCCGTCGCTCGCCACGTCCGTCCAATAGGTAGTCGCGTCGATCGTCCGGCGCAGACGCACCGAGCCGGGCTGCTGGACAAGCAGATCGGTCTTGCCGCCGCCGCCGCTCCAGTCCGACGGATCGGGGTTGATCGCCGGAGCCACCCCCGGATAGGCCACACGCACCCGCAGCGCTCCGCTGGCGAGGAGAGGGGACGCGACCTCCACCTGGACGAGGTCCTGCGTCGGATGGACCCGAGTTACGACCCGGACCGGGGCACCGTCATAGCGAAAGCTGCTGGTAAGGGTACCGGTCCACAGATCGAGGCTCTGCCGTGTCTGCGTGACCTTTTCGAAGCGCAGCGGCGTGCCGTCGGCGGAGGTGAAGGACAGCCGGCCAAGCGAGATGCGGTGCGGATTGGCGCGAAGCCAGGTCAGCGCCTTGTTGGTCTCGGCATCGGCCCATGACCGCATCCAGGCATAAGGCTGGTTGCCGCGGCCCGGCACGGCCACGTTCACCATACCATCCTGTTCGCGGTAGCCTTGTGGATTGGGGAAGCTGTGCCAGGCCCATTGGGCCATGGTGAGCAGGGGGGCGAGCTCCGAATAGAGCTGCGGGAAGGTCTGCAGCCCCGTGATATCGGCAGTGAAGCCCAAATTGCCATTGCCGAGCATGGTCGGGGCGTGCGGATCGGCCTTGGAGAGGGTGACGTTGTGACGGGTGACCAGGGCCTTGCGGTCGATGCGATCGGCCGGCCTTGCCGCCTGCGCGGCCGTGCAGAGGATCAGCCAGACGGCAACGGCGCGAAGCATGGTCCCGCTCATCGCGCGCGGAACTCGGTCTGCTGCCGGGCAACCGCCTGCTCCCAGGCTTCGCGCGTCCGATAGTCGAGGCCGCGATCCCAGGCGGAGCCCATATAATAGACGAACGGCTTACCGGGCTCGACGCGCAGCAGGATCAGGTAATTGTCGGCGTCCTCGGCAAAGCCCTGGACCAGAGCGGGGTCGACGAGGATGGCAAGGCCGAGGGAGCCATGCTCCGGATCCTGTGGCTCCCAGAAGGTCAGCCGGCCGCGCGCCGCGTCACGGGTGACGTTCCCCGCATCGGCTCCGGCCTTGCGCTTCGATATGCCGACCCCGACGATCAGCGGCGCGGCCGTGTCGGACTGGAGCGTCGACACTATTCGCGTGAAATTGGAGCCGAGTGGAAGCTCGAAGCGGCGCGTCTCCCACACCTTGCGGACCACATCGACCGGCCAGGGCCGGTAATCGACTTCGAACCGGGCGACCTCGCCGCCGGACGCCTCGATCCGATGCGCCGCGAAGTTGCGGCTCGTCCACAATTTGTTGTCATGCCAGATGCCGAGCCCGCCCGCGCCGCGGCCGCGGCCGACGTCGTAGAAGTCCAGCCCCTCGCCGCGGTCGACATGGTAGTTGGGGAATTTCAGCTGCCGGTCCATGAACGGCCAGCGCACCCGCTTGGCCCAGACGTCGATGCCGGAGCCCGAAGGCGGCTCCTTCGCTTCCAGGGCCGGCCCGTAGATGCGGTGGGCGACCCGGTCATTCTCCCACAGCAGATCGTCCAGCCGATCCGGCGCGAACCGCGCGACCGCGCGGGGCCGTTGCTGATCCGCCGGCGGCAGCGCCAGCCGCTCGACAGTCGAGGGCCGTCCGAGCGTGGCCGGATCGTAGGCGAGCGCCCGCGTCGCTTGCATCTCTTCTTCGCGGCGCTGGGTCTCGGCGGCGCCCACGATGGTCGCCGGCGGCGGCGGCAACGGCGTGGTCCGGGCGATCAGTTCGGCTGGATCCTGGCTCGGCTCGGGCTCGGGCAGCGCCTGCGGCGCGCCGCTCAGGTCCATGATCTCGAGCCCGGCCAACAGATAGGCGCCGCTGCTGTAGAGGCCCACCTCGTCGGCCCGCGTCGCCACCGGCTGATCGCCGGTCTTCTGGGCGGCGCCGACCAGACCGTTCGGCAGAATCTGCCGATTGAGCGCGGCCCAGCCCCTGCGGACGTGCGGCAGGTAGGTCTTGCGATCGATCAGGCCGTGATTGATGCCCCAGGCGAGGCCATAGACGTGGAAAGCGGAGCCCGACGTCTCTGCTTCGGGGAACGCCTTCGGATCGAGCAGGCTCGCACGCCACAGGCCGTCAGGCTGCTGCAGCTCGGCAAGCCGCGCCGCGAGCTGCCGGTACATGGCGATGTAGGTGTCGCGCCCCGCGAGGTCCGCCGGCGCCGATTCGAGCCAGCGGGCGAGCCCCGCGATCGCCCAGCCGTTCGCTCGCGACCAATAGATCGGTGCTCCGTTCGCGCTTTTACGATCGCGGAAGCGCTCGTCGCGAAGGAACAGCCGCTGCTCCGGCACCCACAGACGATCGGCGGTGCGGCGCCACTCCTTGTCGGCGGCGAGGACATATTTCGGATCGCCGGTGAGCGCCGACATGCGCGCGAACACCGGCGGCGCCATGAACATCGCGTCGATCCACCACCAGATGAGGGCGGGGCTGTCCTTGCTCCGCGCAAGGTGCGGCACCTGCCAGTCGAGCCGCTGCCGCAGCGGCATCAATACGCCTTCCTGGCGGCGCCGCGCGTAAAGCTCGGCGTAGAGATCGCCGATCGCGAGATCGTCGGCGTTGAGCATGGTCACCGGCGAGCGCGCGCCGCGGAGGCTGTAATTGTAATGCTCGCCGATCCCGGTGAGGAAGCGCAGGATTTCGGGGTCGTCGGAGACGCGGGCGAGCCGTGCCGCGCCGACGTAGAAGGTTGCCGCCACCCAGTTGGACGACATCTGGCTGAGATTGCTGCCGGTCGACAAGGCGATCGGCGTTCCCGCCATGGCCGCGATCTGCGATCGGGCGACGTAGTTCAGGGCCGCCAGCGTCTCCGCACGCCCAGGCAGTCGCGCCGGATCCACATGCAAGGCCGGCCGCGCCGGCGGCGTCCGCCACACAGCCTCGACGCCGGGCACCTCGGAGGGCGCCGCCGCTGCCGGGCAGGCGCCGAGGATCGTCAGGCCAAGGAGGGCGTATCTAAGGCGTGCCCGGCGGAACATGGCGTCACTCCTGATCGAATGTCTTCGCCGCGCGGCGAAGGGGAGGGCTTCGGCCCGTTCCAGCACCGAAGCCCATGCGTTCAATATTTCCAGCGCAGACCGACGAGAAGCTCGCGGCCGAAGTGGCGATAATTGGACACGCGGTTGGTCACGTCGACGTAACGGTCGTTATATTCGTCGGTCAGGTTCACCGCCTCGAGCGAGAAGGTGAGGGTCTTGGTGATCTCGTACGACATCGACGCATCGATGTTCAGCGTTGAATTCACCCCTTCCTCGCTATTGCCATTGCCACCGGGGAAGCCGACGAGGTAGCGATCGCGATAGGCGGCCGAGACACGGGCGCTCAGCCGGTCGTCCTCGTAATAGAGGGTGGCGTTGAACATGTTCTTCGACTGGCCGGTGAGGCGATTGTAGTTCGGCGCCTCGGGGGTGCCGTAATTCACCTTCGAATGGACCCACGTGTAATTGCCGATGAAGCCGAAGTTGGAAAGCGGCCCGGGCAGGAAGCTGAAGGGCTGCTGATATTGCAGTTCGATGCCCTTCAAGGTGCCGCCTTCGCCATTGAGCTTGCGGGTGACCTCGAAATCCTCGTCGGGCGACGCCGGGGTGCCGGTCAGCAGGCTGTCCGGCAGGCCGAGGCTCGCCCACGGCACCACCTCGGTGCTGGTGGTGATGAACGAATCGATCTTCTTGTAGAAGAAGGCTGCCGACAGCAGCGCCTCGCGGGCGAAATACCATTCCACCGAAGCATCGTAATTCGTCGCGCGGAACGGGTTCAGCAGCGGATTGCCGTAGCTCACCCGCCGCGTCGGCGTCGAAAGGCTGCCGCCGGGCGTAAGATCGCCGAGCGCGGGCCGCGACATCACCTTTGCGGCGCCGAGACGGACGACCAGGTCCCGCGCCGGTTCGATCGCCAGGTTGAACGAGGGCAGCCAATCCTCGTAGCTGTTCTTCACCGTCACATAATCGGTGTTGAGAAAGCCCGAGGCGGTGGTGTCGGTGCGGGCGTAGCGAAGGCCGACATTGCCGCGCACGGTGAGGCCGCCGAGATCGGTGTTGAAATCAGCCTGGACGAAGGCGCCCTTGTCCTTCTCGCCGACTTCGCGAATGCCGTTGTAGGTCGGCACCAGGGGATCGTCGTAGATGCTCAGGAAGTCGTTGATCTTCCAGATGTCGGGTACGATGTAGTTGAGGCTCGATCCCGCAGGGATGGCGAGCCCGCCTTCCAGGCTGACGACCTTGCCGAGCGCGTCGACCCCCACTTGCCGGTCAGCGCCGGAGAGGGTGGAGACCGCCTGCTGATTGCCGAACGTGTCGAAGGCATAGGTTCGATATTCGCCGCCGCCCTTCAGCGTCACCTGCGGCAGCAGATCATATTCGAGCGCGCCGGCATAGGTGCGCAGTTTGTAATTGGCGCCGCCTTCGCTCTTTCGCCATTCGGTGAGGGTGAAGGGCGCGCCGCTGCTGACGTCGAAGCCGTAATTGATCAGCGGAAGCCGGTCGTTCTCTCGAAAATCGTAGGTGAAGCCGTCGCGATTGTTGGCATCGAACATGTAGGAGACGGAAAGCGGCGTCCGCGCCTTCGATTCGTTGCCGCCGATCTTGATCCGGCCGCGGAGCCGGTCCGTGAAGGCGTGACGCGCATTGAGCGAGACCTGGGCGAACTCGCTTTCGTCGCGGGTGAAGCCGTTTTCCGAACGAATGTCGACGTCGTCGAACACGCCGTAGGAAATGGTCTGGGTCTCGGGATCGATCGCATAGTCGCGGACGATCGTCTCGCGCACGCCGCCGGCAGCACGGCTGAAACTGATCGCCTCGATGTTGGGGCTCTCGGCTTCCTGGTTGAACCGGGAGAACAGGACGTCGAGCGTCACCTCGGTCTGCTCGCTCGGCCGCCACTGAATCGCACCGGTGATGCCGAGCCGATCCTCGGCGAACGATCCGTAGGTGTAGCGCGGGATTCGCGGGTAGAAGTTGCTGAGCACCTCGTCCCGCTGGGCAGGCGTGGTGCAGGGAACGCAGCCGGCGAAATTGTTGCCGGTACCATAGGCCGCACTCGGATCTCCCCGCTGCCAGCGGGTGGTGTTGAAGCTCTCGCTGGTCGGCTTGCGCTCGCTATAGGCGGCGGAGAGCAGGAAGCCCAAAGTGCTGTCCGGATTGCTCCAGCTGACCAGCCCGGCCAGGCGCGGCAGCAGCTTCTTGGAAAGATCGTTATACGATCCCTGGCCCGACAGAGCGGTGTGGAAGCCGGCGCCGAAATCGAGCGGCCGGCCGGTCTGCAGATCGACGGTCGCGCCGAGCGAGCCTTCCTCGATCTCGGCCGACTGAGTCTTGCGCACGGTGATGCTGTTGAACAGCTCCGATGCGAAGATCGAGAAATCGAAGCCGCGGCTGCGATTGCCGCCATAGGCCGCCTGCGCTTCGAGGCCGTTGATGCGGACTCGGGTGAAATCGGCGTTGAGGCCGCGCACGCTGATCGTGCGGCCCTGGCCGGTGTCTCGATCGATGGTGACGCCCGGCAGGCGCTGAATCGACTCGGCGAGGTTGAGATCGGGAAAATCGGCAATGTCCTCGGCGAGGATGGTGTCGACCGCGCCCGCTTCGCGGCGCTTGATGCCGAGCGCCTTGTCCAAGCTCGAGCGGAATCCGGTGACGATGATACCCTCGTCAGCCGCCGTCTCTTCCGTTTGCGCGCCGCTCGCTGCCGGCTCGGATTCGGTCGGCGCGGCATCCGCCGAACCGACGGCACTGTCGGTCGCCTGGGCAGAGGCGGTCTGCGGGGCCGCGAGCCCGGCGAGTGAGGCGCCGAGCAAGTACAGAGCATGATTGGAGTAACGCATTATCCTCTCCCCGAGAATTGTTACCGGTGTCAATCCGGCTTGTTTGAAGTCGATGATTTCCACGGCCGAAACCGCTTCAGCCCGGATTGTTCGAAGACCATTTGGCGAAGGCGTCGATCGCTTGCTGCGGGCTGGTCACGTACCAATTGTATCCGTTGCGACGGCCTATCGAGATGAAGTTGACGTCGTCGTGGATGCTCTTGTCCTTGTCGCCGAAGATCGGCTGGCCGGTGGTGATGCTGTAATTGCGCGACCAAATCGGCCCGGCACCCTGTTGTGGAACGATTTTTCGGCCTTCCGGGGTGTGCGTCCAGGCCTGATTGTAAATCGCCTTGGCCTTGAGCCAGGCGATCCCGCCCCGGATCGCCGCGTTGACGGCCGACGATGGCCTTGGCTGCTGCATCAGGAACAGCAGAATGTCGGTGGTCTCTGCGCTGGCGATCGACTGAGGCTCGTAATTGCGCGCGGAGCTCGGCGCCAGAGTCAGCGGATCGACCTGCTGCGGCCAGCCTGCCAGCGTTCCGCCAATTCTCACCTGCGCCCGGATGATGATCGCGATGCCGCGATCGGCAGCCCTCGCGGCCTGGCGCCGCAGATCGGCGGGAACGAAGCCGTATCGTGCGCCGCCGGCGGCGACCTCCTGGAGCAGGGTGGCGGCGTGGGCGACGGCATTGTCGTTGAACGTGATCGCATCGTGGAAGCCGCCTTCCAGCGGCCAATTCTGCGGCCAGCCGCCGTTGGGATATTGGGCGGCGAGCAGGTAGCGCACGCCTTTCACGAAGCTCGCCCGGTATCTGGCGGCCTCGGCGGCCGGAAGCTGCTCGGCGACCCGTGCCAGGAAGCGCATCTCGGTCGTGGTCGCGTCGTTGTCCAGCGTGCCGACGAAGGTCCAGAAACGATCCGCGGGGGCGTCGAAATTCGAGCGATCGGGATCCATCGTCTCGGCATCGTTGGCGAAACGCTGGCCGGGGCGCCGCGGGGCGATGGCGCGATCCTGGTTCTTGCTCCAGCCGCCAGCCGGGGTCTGGAAGCTGACGATCGTGTCCGCAACGGCGCGTGCCTCGGTGCCGCCATACCAGGACGCATCGCGGTCGAGCGGCATATTGCCCTTGCCGCCGCCCACGGCCTGCGGAGGCGGTGGCGGCGTCGCGCCGGCCGGCAATTCCGCAGCGAGTGACGCACGATCTGCGCGCATCTGCGCTTCGGAGCGACGAAGATAGGCGGCCCATGCCGCACGCTCGGCGGCGGGAAGGGCGGCGATCCGTTCGTGAGTCAGCGACTGCGCCGGCACGTTGGTGCCGATCACCTTGGCGATCGCCGGCATCGGCCCAGCGAGCACGCACAGGGCCAGTCCTGCCGCCATCGTGCGTGAGATCCTCGAGATCATCCCTGTCTTCCTCTCCTGCGTCATTCCGTTCGTCTCAAGGGGCCGGCGGCCCGGGCCGGAGGCCGATCACATCCGTGGAGGCCGTCACCCTTGGTCCCTTGCCGTCCAGGGTATCGATGACGCTGTCGGTGAAGCGCCAGTTTCGCGCGTTGGCGATGCTTCCTGCTTCGCGGACATCCCAGCGCAGCCGCGAGAAGACGAAGTCCTCGAGCGGGGCCTCGGCATAGGCGGCGGCCTCGAAGCCGATCTTGGCGCCGACGGCGCGCACGTCCTCGATCCGGACGCCCTTGATGCGCGGGATGCCCCGCGCACGCGGCACCGGCGTCGCCAGCGTGCGCCAGTGCGGCGGCGGATCGGCAATACCGGCGGGAATTTTTGCGTAGCTGTAGAGCGGATACCAGTCGAGGTTGACCCGCAACACGGTGGCAACGTCCTGCAGCGCGATGTCGCGCAGACGGATCTCCCGGATCGTACCGCCGCGGCTCGACCCGGATTTGAAGAAGATGCCGAGCGGCACCGGATAGTCGATGCGGAGGCCGGCAACGTCGATGTCGGAGAAGCCGCCCGACGTCTCGCTACCGAAGGTCATGCCGGCGAGCGCGTCGCGAACCACACAGTCGCGCACCGTCACGTTGCGGCAGGGCCGATCGACCCGCAAGCCGTCCGAGTCGCGGCCGGCCTTGATGCAGATGGCGTCGTCGTTGACCGAGATGTCGCAGCGCGCGATTCGGACACCGTCGGAGGAATCGACGTCGATGCCGTCGGTCGATGGCCCGCGGCCGCCGACATTGTTGCGGATGATGACGTCGGAGACGTCGACATCGCGCGAATAGCAGATGTGCACCGTCCAGAAACCGGAGCGGGTCAGCAATGGGCCCGAGAGACGGACGTCTTCCGACTCGAAGATCTGGATCAGGCGCGGACGCCTGCAATCATAATCGGCGGCCCAGCGCAGACCCTTCGGATCATAGTCCCTACGGAGGCGCCAATAGCTGTCCCAGAACGGCTTGCCGTCACCATCGACGGTGCCTTCGCCGATGATGCGCGCATTCTTCTGGCGATAGACGTTGAGCAAGGCCGCCGGCCAAAGCATCTCGATGCCGGCGACGCGGGTGGGCAGGAGCGGGTAAGCGGCAAGATCCTGGACACCGCGCAGGGTGACGCCGCGGCCTACTTCCAGTGTCACCCCCGACTTCACGAACAACGCGCCGGACCGATAAAGGCCCGGCTTCAGCCGAACGGTTCCGCCGCCGGCGAGATGTGCGGCATCGATCGCTCGCTGGATCCCCGCAGTCTCGATCGCTTCACCATCGCCGACGGTGCCGTAATCGGCCGCTTCGATGATACTGCCCGGCGTTGCGCCCTCCCACGCAAAGGCGCGGCGTGGCAGCATCGGCAGCAAGGCCGTGCCAAGCCCAGTGACGAGCACGGACCGGCGCGACGGGCGGGCAAAGCCGTGCTCCGATGGCACACGATCGCAGAACAACGCCACTAAGGACCTCTCCCGTCCCATTTGTATGACGAGTCGCTACCGGAAACCGGTGTCAGGTGCAAGCACTCTGTCCCAACATCTGATGTAATCATACAAATAATGGGATCGTTGAAGGTCGCTGCCAAGTCGCCGGAGCGGCCAGCCCCGCGTCCGCCAGACGGGTCCATCGGCCTCAGGTGCGAAGATGCCGGCTGGATCCGATTACGTCTCACGCAGCGGTCGGTGGACGACGCGAATCGTGCCGCTGGTCGCGCCGCCGCAGAAAAAGCGACGGTCGCCATCGGATTCGAGGCCGGAGACGATGGCGCCCTTCGGCATGTCGATCGCTTCCAGAACTTCACCCGTGGTTGGATCGATGCGCCGGACGTCGCTCTGGTCGCCTTCCCAGGTGCCGTGCCACAATTCGCCATCGACCCAGGTTACGCCGGTGACGAAGCGGCTGCACGCGATGGTGCGGAGGATGGCTCCGGTCTCCGGATCGATCTGGTGGATCTTCCGGTCACGATATCGACCGAGCCAGAGCGATCCCTCGGACCAGGCGAGGCCGGAGCCGCCTCCGCTTTCCGGCGTCGGGATCGATGAGACCACCACCCCTGTCTTCGGATCGATCCTGTCGATGCGGTTCTCGGTGAGCTGGAAGAGATGATGACCGTCGAACGCGGTACCCGCGTCAGCCGCGACATCGATCACCTCGGCCAGGGCTCCGCTGCCCGGATCGACCGCATTCAACGAGTCGCCCGCGGCAAACCAGATACGCTGCCCGTCAAAGGTAACGCCGTGCACGGCTTCGATGCCGGGAAAGGGTCCGAATTCCTCATCGATCTCGGCGGGCGAGCGTTTCATGTCGTTGTCCCCGATCTTGGTTCGAAGATCGACCTAGCGCGGCTCGATTGCCGCAGGGAGTAACAAGCTTGTCGGGAATCCCGTGATCGCCGGCGCGATCCAGCGCCGAGCGCGGCCGTGGCCGAACGACTGGACGCGGCCGGCTGCGGCGAGGGCCTCCAGGGCTCGTTGAACGGTGCGCTGGCTGGCATCGAGTGCGATCGCCAGTGCGGAACTCGACCAGGCCTCCCCGTCCGCCAGAAGGGCGGCGATCGCCATATGGGGTCCCTCCACCGGCGGCATCAGGAGCATCAGGCGATCGGATGCCGTCGGTGCCAGCCGGAACCCGGCGGCGGTGGCGCGGATTTCCGCCAGTCCTGCTAGTGCCCCACGCAGCCTTCCGATCTCGACGCGCAGGCGGGCCCGATGTGATTCGTCGGCAAAGCGTGCCCCGAAGCCGCGTTCGAGCAGCACCCGGCGGCCGACGTCCTCCGGCCACGGCTCGGCAAGCACACGGACCAGAGCGAACAAGACGGGCCGCCGCGCGAGCGACACCATATCGCCGCCCTGTCGTACGGCGTGCCGGCATGCATCCAGGATCAAGATGTTCGACGACAACAGCTCTTCCACCTGATCAAGCAGGATCGGCCGTATCGCCCCTCGGACGACCAACTGGGCGGCGGGCGCGTTGAGGCGCTGTACGGCCACGGCGATCTCGGCGAGCAGCGAGTTTATACCGGCGTCGCGTGCCGCGTGCGCCGCGCGTGCGAATGCGTTTCGAGCCTCCCCGATGCGCAGGCGCCGGATCGCGAGTTCTGCAAGCGCCAGTTCCTGCGCCGCCTTGCGGGCGGGCGGAAGAGCGCTTGGATCGATCTCCTTCAATGCCGCCTCCGCTTCGTCGAGGCGGCCGATCAGGAGCAGGCGCCGGGCGCCAAGTTGCCGGGCATGGGCGGCATTGACCCGGTCGCCATGACGGGCGAGTATCGCCCCGGCGGACTCGAGCGACTTCGGCTGCCAACCAAGATCGCGAGAAACGAAGGCGATCTCCGCTTCGGCGACGATGCAGCGCGCACGGGCGACTGCCTCTCGCGGCCCAAAGAGCTTGCCGGCCTGGCGAAGAAGCCGCCTGGCGCGATCAAAATCTCCGAGCTGCGCCATGGCGATGCCGCGCAGCGCCAGCCCTGGCCCGTCGTCACGGAGCGCGACGCGGTTCAGCGCGCCCAGGGGGTCACCCGCCGCGAGGGCGCGCGCAGCAGCCGTGATCACCGAATCCATGCTGGTGAGGCGATGCTCGCTTTCCGTCTACGATGCCGGCCATTCTAACGCGGCGTGGCGAAGAGGGAAGGGAATGACTTGATCGTTCGACGTGGGAAACGTCGATCACGTTCCGAAGGAGAGTGGGAAGGGCGATCCGCGCCTTAGCGGCGCTGGGTAAGTCCGCTGCGCACGATCAGGTGGCGCTCGGCGTCCGTCGGCTTGCGGCGCATGAGACCGAATACACTCGGCTGTGCGTCGCGCTCGCTGCAATCCTTCATCACATCCTCCTGATCACGCCCAACGCCCGGGCCGCAGGTGCGTTCCGGAGGCGTGACGAAACACAGCCCTCGAGCGGTCGGTAGAGCCGATGGCTCCAAATCTCCGGTCCAATCGCCCAGTCGCCGGCATTCCTACAGGCGCGCGGGGAAGGACCCGGCGGACGCGTTGCTCTTCGACCGGCACGGGAAGCCGGAGCGCACCGTCCGTGCCATCGCAGGACATGCGAAACCGACCCATTGAGCTTCGGCCCGGACGGTGCTTGGTGGTGATTTCGGCCCCGAAGCGTTCCGGGACCGCAGGGTTGAGCGGTGATGCTGAAGCGATTGTTGAAGAGCCTGGCCGCATCCGTCTTCTCGGAATGGCGGGTCAACTGGATCCTGGCCTCGCCGCCGACCACGGCGGGAGCTTCGGCGCGGGACGAACTGGCAGGCGCGCCGCTGGCCGAGGCCGACGCCGCGGCCCTGGATCGAAGCCCGACCCACAAGGTCCGCAACAGTCTGTCCTACACCCGCAAGGGACTGGAGGGACGCGTGCTGCTGCTCGGAAGCCAGATCGTCGCGGTCGCCCATTTCGCCGCGCTCGGCGGATATGAGTTCGGATCGATCTGGCCGCTCGCGGCGGAGCAACTCGCGCTGGTCGACATCGTCACCGAAGAACGGTTCCGCGGCAGGGGCTATGCAGCGCGGCTGATCCGCGAGGCCTGCGATCATTACAAAAAGCTTGGGATCGACAGCCTGCTCGCGTTCATATGGTGGACCAACGGTCCCTCCCTTCGTGCCTTCCGCAAGGCCGGCTGGACCAGGATCGGCCTGTCGGTGGAAGTGCGGGTCCGCAGCCTGTGGCTACGGGTTCGCATCCCGCTCCGGCGTGGCCGCCGCGAAACGCGGCCTTTGGCATCAGACCCGAACCTGGCTTCACTGCCTGCGCACGATTGACCTCACGCCTCTACCGTTCGGATCAGGCGGCCGCGAACTTGTCGACGAACGCCGCATGGCTCGGCATCAGGTTCACGCATTTTGCGATCACCGCCTCGACATCGGCCAGATATCGCAGAATATCCGCCTCGTCCTGCAGGTCGACCAGGGGGTCGTGACGGCGCGGAATCAAGCCCTGGCCCAGGAACACCTGGATCCAGCTTTCCTCGGCGAACAATTCGTCGTCCTCCCGGAAGATGCGGCCATTGGCCGCGAACAGGTCGATCTTCCGGCGAAGCGTCTCCGGCACCTCCATGTCGCGCACGTGACGCCAGAAGGGCGTGTCGTCCCGCTCCGTCGCCTTATAGTGGAGGATGATGAAGTCGCGGGTTCGCTGGTATTCGAAGTCGGTCTGGCGGTTGAACTCGGCGATTGTGGCGGGATCGAAGCGACTGTCCGGGAACAAGCGGGCGAGCCGGATCGCTGCCGACTGGACAAGGTAGAGGCTGGTCGATTCCAACGGCTCCATGAAGCCGGCGGCGAGGCCGAGCGCCACGCAATTGCGATTCCAGGTCTGGCGGCGCTTGCCGGTCACGAAACGGAGCCGGTTCGGCTCCGCAAGCGGCTCACCGTCGAGGGTTGCGAGCAGGATCCGCTCCGCCTCCGCCTCTTCCATGTAGCGACTGGCATAGACATGGCCGTTGCCGGTGCGGTGCTGCAGCGGGATCCGCCACTGCCAGCCCGCCGGTCTCACACTGGCGCGGGTGTAGGGAGTGAAATCCTCTGAGCGGGCGCACGGTATTGCGATCGCGCGGTCGCACGGCAGCCAATGCGTCCAGTCCTCATAGCCGGTCGCCAGTGCCTGCTCGATCAGAAGACCGCGGAACCCCGAGCAGTCGATGAACAGGTCAGCCGCGATGCGCTCACCGCTTGCCAGGGTCACGGTGTCGATGAAGCCGTCTCCGGCACGCAGTGAAACGTCGACCACCTTGCCTTCCGTACGCACCACGCCGCCGGCCTCCGCCCGCGCGCGCAGGAAGCGCGCATAAAGGCCGGCGTCGAAATGGTAGGCATAGGCGATGTGGCCGAGCGGCGAGTCCTTCATCTTCGCCTGAGCGGGCAGGAAGCGGTTGCGCAGCGCCGCGGCGGTGTTGATCGAGTAAGCGGCGAGATCCGATGCCTTGCCGAGAGTCTGCGCCTTCAGCCAATATTGATGGCAGCGCAGCCACCCCAGATCCTGCCCGATCACGCCGAACCCGTGGATGTAGCTGGACCCCGGCCGAAGCCAGTCGTTGAACTGGATGCCGAGCTTGAACGTTCCCCGGGTTTCGCGGACGAATTCGCGCTCGTCGATTCCGAGCAGATCGTTGTACGTCTTGATCGCCGGGATGGTCGCTTCGCCGACACCGATCGTGCCGATCTCCTCGCTCTCGATCAGGCGGATCTCGTAAAGGCCGCGAAACAGCTTCGCGAACAAGGCAGCGGTCATCCAGCCGGCGGAGCCGCCGCCGACGATCAGGATCCGCCTCAGCGCGTGCGACGCCATTGTCTTGCAGCCCCTCCGGTCCGGCCTGTCGCCTCAGCCGGCCGCGCACGTCCTGGGTGCGGCGGCGACGGCGAGGTTCGGCACCTCTTTCGGCGTGTCATAACGCAGGCCGTAGCCGCGCTGGAAGAGGATCGGCGCGCCGGGGCCGGTGGCGCAGGCGTCACTGGGCCAGGCGAAAGGCAGGGTACCCCGGAAATCCTGCCTGATCCCGCCCGTTTCGCTTCGCAGGATGAGGTCGGCAATGCCGCCGGCTTCGGTGCCCGGAAGCCAGGCGGCAACGAATGCGTCGGATCGATCGATCAGATCGTTCGCGTACACGGTGCGGCCCGAATAGAAGATCGTCACCACCGGAGCACCCCGGCCCGCCACCTTCGACAAGAGCTCGAGATCTTCCTTGTAGCGGGCGCTGTGGTGGAGCGGCGCAGGCCAATCGACATCGCCAATATATTCCGCATAGGGCGTCTCGCCGACGATCGCGATCACCGCGGAGAAATCTGCCGGATCGACCTCTGCTCCGGTCTCGCTGAAGACGACGGTCTCGGCGCCGAGCGTTTCGCGAAGCGCCGCGAGCAGGGTCTCGCCGGTGCCGAAATCGGCATTGACGTTCTCCGTCCCCTGCCAGGTGCGAGTCCAGCCGCCCGATTGATTGGAGAGGCTGTCGGCGCTCTTGCCGACCACCAGCAGCCGGCCGCCACGGCGGAGCGGCAGCACGCCCCGGTCGTTCTTGAGCAGGACCAGGCTCTCCTGCACGGCACGGCGCGCCAGCGCCCGCGCCTCCAGCGCATCGGCACGGCCGTTGAGCGCGCTGCGGGCCGGCAGCCGATCGAACAGGCCGGAACGCATCTTCACGCGAAGAATGCGGGTCACGGCATCGTCGATCCGGGCCATGGGGATACGTCCCGCCTTCACGTCAGCGGCGGTGTTGGCGATGAACGCGCGCCAATCCTCAGGCACCATCACCATGTCGACACCGGCATTGATCGAAGCGGGGCAATGGTCCTTGGTGCAGCCGGGGACCTGCTCGATCGCATTCCAGTCGGAAACGACGAACCCGTCGAAGCCCATGCGTCCCTTCAGTGCATCGGTGAGCAAGGCGCGGTTGCCGTGCATCTTGCCATGGGCGGTCCCCGTGCCCGCGTCGGTCCAGCTGCTGTACGACGCCATCACCGTCTGGGCGCCGGCTGCGAGTGCGCCATAATAGCCCGCGCCGTGGATGTTGATCAGCTCGGCAAGAGATGTTCGCGCCTCGCCCTGGTCGTTGCCGTGCTGCGTTCCGCCATCGGCAAGGAAATGCTTGACGCTGGCGACGACGTCCCCGTCACCGGTGAGGCGGCCCTGCAGCCCTCGAACCGCCGCTTCGCCGTAGCGCCGGACCAGGGCAGGGTCGGACGAATAGCTTTCATAGGTGCGGCCCCAGCGTTGGTCCTGGGCGACTGCGACGGTCGGCGCGAACACCCAGCTGATGCCGGTGGCGCGCGCGGCCCTGGCGGTGGCCCGCGCAATCTCCTCCACCAGCGCCGGATCGCGAGCGGCGCCGAGGCCGATATTGTGCGGGAAGACGGTGGCGCCGAAGACGTTGTTGTGACCGTGAACGGCGTCGGTGCCCCAGATGAGCGGGATCTTCACCTTGGCGTCGGTCTGCATCGATGCCGTATGGAAAGCGGCAGCGAGGTCCGCCCATTGCCGGACACCGGCATGCTTGTTCATCGCCGGCCAGGCACCGCCGCCGTTCAGCACCGAACCGAGCTGGTAGCGGCGGACCTCGTCCGGCGTGATATAGCGGACGTCCGCCTGAGTCATCTGCCCGATCTTCTGCTCGAGCGTCATTCCGGCGACAATGCCGGCAATCCGCCGCTCGATCACCGGGTCGCGCCCGATCGGGCTCTTCACCGCAGGCCAGTCGGCGAGGAGCCCTGGAGCAGGCGCCGGCTTCGGTGCGCCCCCGGCTGACGCCGGCAGGGCCAGCACGGCCAGCAGGGCCAGGCTCAGCCGCGATACGCCCATTCATATTCTCCATTCATGTCGGTGATGCCGGGGGTGCGGGCCGGACGGCGCGTTCAGAACCGGTAGTTGAAGCCGAGCAGGAACTGCCGGCCATATTTCTCATAGGTTTCGAGCAGGCTGGTGCCGTCCGAAGTCTTGGTCCCGCCGGTGTCGAGGCCGAGGCGGGTTCGGTAGGGAGAATCAGTCAGGTTGTTGACCTGAAAGAGGATTCCGAGCCCCTCCAGTGCGCCACTTTCGAAGGTGTAGCCGATCTGCGCATCGACCTGCTTGTCGGCGAGGATCTCGGTATAGCCACGCGTCGCGAACAGCTGCACCACCTCGCCCTTGAACGCGGACCGGTAGCGCTGGCTGATCCGGGCCTGGAATCCGCCCCGCTCGTAATAAGCCGTGATGTTGTAGATCGTTCCGGAAAGCCCCGGGATCCGCACCTCCTGTCCGTTGTCGGCGGGATTGAGGTTGGAATCGGTGAGCGACAGGCTGCCGATGAAGCCGAGACCCCGCAATGGATCGAAGATTGTGCCGAGGTCGACGGCGCCGCTGAACTCGACGCCCTTGATCGTGCCGCCATCGCCGTTCGCCGGCAGCGTGATCTGGCCGATCGGGCTGATCACGATCCCGGCCGGGATCGACGAGGCCGTCGTCGGCAGCGGGATCCCCGAGAAATTGAACAGGTCCGAGCGCTGGTAGATGTAGGTGTCGAGCTTCTTGTAGAAGCCCGCGACGGCGAAATAGGTGGTGCGGTCGACGTACCATTCATAGGCAAGGTCGAGGGCTTTGGCGCGCCACGGCTTGAGGTTCGGATTGCCGCCCGATGCGGACCAGGGATTGACCGTCTGTCCAGGCGTGCACGGCTGGCCGGAGCAGACGAGGGCGTTGAAGCCGGGCGTGACGTTGGCCCGCATCTCGTCCATTCGCGGCCTTGCCATCGTTTTGGACGCCGCAAGGCGAAGGCGATGGCCGCCGCCCAATTCCCAGATCACGTTCAGGCTCGGCAGGATGTCGGTATACGCCGCGCCCGCGCTTCGCAGGACCGGTACGATCGGCTGGCCGGGCTCGAGCCCGTTGATAACGACCCCCGTGGACCTCTGGTCTTGGTTGACGATCTGAACGCCGATATTGCCGCGCAGATTGCCGGTGCGGAAATCCGCCTTGACGAACGTGGTGACGACATCCTCCTGGATGTCCCAATTCTTGTCGAAATAATTGGCGTCGAGGATCGGCGCTCGATCGTAATAGGCCTCGAGGGCGTTCGACATGTCGACGCTCAGCACGGGGCCGAAGCCGACCCAGGCGAGGTTCGTCGGATCGACGAGATAGCGCGGATCTACGAAGACCTGCTGACGCCCGCTCTTCAGGAAGAGATCGAAATCGTCGACGCGCTTCGCCTTTGAGCGGTGGGTCCAGTTGATGCCGGCGCTGAGCTTGCGCAGGAAACCATCCATTTCATGATCGATCTCAGCGTCGATCGCACCGATGCTTTCCTCGACATCCGGAAAGCGTATCGCGCCGTCATGGCCCCATCCTCCCCACGGTGCGCGATCGCCGAGGCTGATCCGGGAGGCCTCGGCGTAATCCAGGCCGGGGCCATAGGTCGGGTAGCCGTCTTCCGACCCTTCGAAGCCGATCGTGTCGAAGGTGCGGCCGACGTCCGGAGTCGCCGGCGTGACGCCGCCGATGCCGCGTCCGTACCCCGCATAGGTTTCCAGGATCTGCTCGCGCCGCTTGTTCTTGGAATAGGAAAGATCGAGCTCGAAATGGGTGCGGGGATCGAGCGTGAACTGATTGTTGAGCCCGGCCGAGAAGATCTCGTCGTTTCGCGTGTTGTAGTCGTTGCGGAGGATCGGAACGCCATTGTGCAGCGTGCCGGAGGTGGCGATCATCGATCCGCCGCGTGTCTCCGTCTGGACGTCCGTGAAGGTGGCATTGTCCGCAAAGCCGTTGGAGAACCATTGCGCGCCGCGGGTCGTCTCCTCCTGCCGGAACTTGGAATAATAGAGATCGAGGGTCGAATGGACGGTCTCGTCCGGCTGCCACTCGACGATCGCGATACCGGCGTCGCGCCGGTTAAGCCGCGAGGTTGCAAAAACCTCCTGTCCGTTCAGCAGCAGCGCATTGTCTGCGGCGTCCGGCGTTACCGCAAAGCCGAAGGCTTCGTAGCCATAGGCCTTGTAGTGGCGATTCTGCGACGGAGAATCGAGGTGCGCATAGCCGAGAGCCACGCCGAGCGTGCCGTCGAGAAACCGGTCGATGTAGCTGAAGCTCGCACGGCCACCCCAGTTTCGGACGTCGTGGTTGAGCCGATCGCCTTCGGTCTTCTCGCCGCGGATGTTGAGCGCGATCACGCGATCCTCGAAATCGAGCGGACGTACCGTGCGAAGGTCGGCGGTGCCGGACAGGCCCATGCCGGAGATTTCCGCGTCGGGCGTCTTGTAGATGACGACGCTGCCGAGCAGTTCGGAAGGGTATTGGTCGAACTCGACGGCGCGATTGTCGCCCGAGCTCGCCTGCTGACGTCCGTTGAGCAGGGTGGTGGTGAAATCGGGAGCGAGACCGCGGATCGAGATCACCTGCGCACGGCCGTTGACCCGCTGCGCGGCGAGGCCCGGCAGACGCGCGATCGATTCGGCGATGCTGACGTCCGGAAGCTTGCCGATATCCTCGGCAGAGATCGCCTCGACGATCGAGGTTTCCTCACGTTTGAGGTCGATCGAGCGCGCCAGGCCGCCGCGGATACCGGTGACGATGATTTCCGTCTCGCCGCCGGCATTTCCCTGGTCGCCGGACGGCTCGGCAGTGGCGGCCTGAGCGTCACCCTCGACACTCGTCTCCTGCGCCTGCGCGGCGGAGGCGAACGCGAGGGCCGAGAGAGCGGCACCGCCGCAAAGTCCGAGGCGCCGAGTCCGAGTGCGTGCGTTATGGCGTTGTTTCACGTCATCCCCCCTGATCCCGCGGTCATCTTCGTGCCGCTTGTGGCTTCCAGCGCCCGCACCTTATTGGCGTCGAGCAGGCTGGAAGCGCTTCCAATAGACGATAGTGGAAGCGCTTCCAACTGTTATTATCGCCTTGGCGCTGCCGCCGACTGGCGCTCCACGATGTGGTGTGAAATCAACGAGAGGATCGGAGCGGGCCGCCGCCGCTCCCGCTCGGTCAGCGCCTCGATGGCCAGTTCCGCAGCGCGCCGCCCCATCTCCCGGATCGGCTGGTGAACTGTGGTAAGCGGCGGCCAGATGATTTCGGAGACCGGCGTATCGTCGAAGCCGGTGACGGAAATGTCGCGAGGTATGTCGAGGCCGAGCTTGTGCGCGGTCAGCGTGGCTCCCGCCGCCATGTCGTCATTGGCGCAAACCAGCGCGGTCGGACGCTGCGCCTGCGCGAGGATCGCTTCCGCGCAGGCGATCCCGGAATGGAAGGTGAAGTTGCCGCGTTCGACGACGATGTCCTCGAGGCCGAGCCCATGCTGCTCGATCGCCTTCAGGAATCCTTCGAACCGGCCTTCCGCCGAAACATGGCCTTCGATGCCGAGGATGAAGCCGAAGCGACGGTGGCCGAGCCCGAAGAGATATGCGCCGATGTCGCGCCCGGCCTCAAAATCGTCGATCCCGACCGACGGCGCCACCGCGCGGGCAGAAGGGCCGGCCGAGATCGAAATGACGATTGCGCCATCGCCACCGACGGCTCGGATGAGGGCGACGTCGTCGGAAAAAGGCGGCGTCAGAATCACGCCTTCGTAGCGGCCCTCGGCGACGAGCGCGCGGACGCGAGCGCTGCGGTCCGGCGCATTCTGGTTGATGCTGTGGTTCGAGAGATGAAAGCCGTGCTCTGCGCAGGCACGCATTGCGCCGAGCTCGAGGCCGGCATGATAATAGGAATTGGGCTCGGTATCGAGATCGGAGGCGTGGATCAGGGCGATTTCCCGCTTGGCACCGATGGCAAGACTGCGCGCCTGCTCGTTCACGCGGAAGCCGAGCTCTTCCACGGCGCGCATCACCTTCTCGCGCACTTCGGGCCGGACATTGGGGCCGTTGTTCAGGACTCGGGAGACGGTGGTGCGCCCGACGCCTGCAACCCGGGCGACGTCGTCGATGGTCGCTTTCTTGCCCGTCAAGCCTCGTTCCCCCTGTTCCGTTTCCGTCTTAGGCCGCCCGCTTCGCCAGTGACAAGACGCCGCTGGATTGGCGGACGCACAGAAGTGCGAACAGGAGGATGTAGAGATAGGCCGCGAAGGGCGCCCAGAAGGCGAACGCGATGCCGATCCGATCGGCGATCTGGGCGGCAAGCAGCGGCACCGGCGCGCCGAAGGCAATGCCGAGGCATAGCAGGCCCGACGTCGACGGCACCGAAGCGTGTGAGCGTTCGAGCGTAAGCGCGAAAATGGTTGGGAACATGATCGCGTTGAACAGCCCGATCGACAAGGCGGCGTAAGCCGCAATCGGGCCGCTTCCCCCCATTGCGACGGCACAGAGCGCAGCGGCGACCGTCGCTGCGCCGACCAGCAGTCGCGCGGCCGGCACGCGGATCATCAGCAGCGCGCCCAGCAACCGTCCGGCGAGGGCACCACCCCAGTAGAAGGCTGCCAGGCGGTAGCCGGCCTCGGCGAGTGAGAGACCCAGACGCTCCGGGGCGGCGAGAAAGTTGATCATCAGACTGCCGATCGTCACCTCGGCGCCGACATAGAAAGCGATCGCTGCCGCGCCGGTCAGGGCCCAGCGTGACCGGAAGGCGGCCGAGATGCTGTCCTCCGTACTTGCGGGAACCCCTGCCGCCGCTGACAGGATCGGCCGGCGGAAATGCCAGATGCCGGCCGCGAGCAGCGCCATCCCTCCTGCCAGCATCAGAAAGGCGTCCTGAACCGAGTGAAGATCGTCGAGGCCGCCGCGCAGGATCATCCTTGCGCCGAAATACACGCCGCAGATCATGCCGAGAGAGTTGAAGAACTGCGCGAGGGTGAGACGAAAGTGGCTTCCCTCCGGTGGCCCTGCAAAGGCGGCGATCGGGTTGGCCGCGACCTGCAGCGTGGTGATCCCGCCGCCGGCCACGAACAGACCGGAGAGCACCAGCCGATAATCATGGACGAGCCGGGTCGCCTGGATGATCAGGCAGCCTGCGATCATCGCACACAAAGCGGCGATGATGGTCCGCGCCGGTCCGAACCGGGCGAGCAGCCGGGCGGCGGGCAAGGAGACCAGGCCGAAGGCGATGAAGGAGACGATCTGCGTCAGCAACGCTTCGGTGTAGCTGAGCCGGAAGATCGCCCGAAGGGCGGCGACGAGGGGGTCGTTATTCGCCGCCAGAAATCCCCAGGCGAAGAACAGGCTGACGACAGGCGCGAAGCCGGTGCCGGCAATCCGTTTCGTCACTTGCGCGCAGGCCAGCGGAACGTCGCGGCGGCATGCGGCGCCAGCCGCGTTCGGAAGTGGCGACCGCCCTCGGCAACGCCGACTTCCGTCGCCTGGCTGCCCGCGTTGAATGCCAGCAGGACATGGGCGCCTCCATCTGCGAACGCGACGGTCAGCACCTCGCCGACAGGACTGGTCGACTCGATGCGGCGCGCGCCGGGGCGGACGAAGCGGCTGAGGTGCCCGAGTGCGTAATATTCGGGATTGCGGGTGACTTCGCCGGTGCCGCTGTCGATCGTCACCACGCCGCGGCAATCGCCGCAGCCGCCGAGGTGCGGACCATGTTTCTCGTCGAGCGCCAGATTCCACATCAGCACGCCGCGCGCCCAGTGCCGCGTGGCGCCGACGATCAGATTCCGCATCGTCCAGGGCCATGCTTCCGTCCAGGCCGGCGACCATTCGCCGCCCGAGCATTCGGTGAAGAAGACGTCCTTGTCCGGATGGCGGTCACGCACCTTGCTCTGCGCCGAGACGTCGCCGCCATAGCAATGCCAGGCGACGCCGGCGACGAAGCGGGCCGCCTTTGCGTCAGCGAGCACCGCGAGCGGCTGCTCCGGCTGGTCCCAATTGTGATCCCAGTCCAGGATTCTTGTGGACAGACCGGCACGGGCGAATTCCGGCCCGACATGGTCGCCGATGATCGTTGCCCGTTGCGCCGGGGACAGGCGCATGCCGGGATAGTTTTCGGGCTCGAAATCCGGCTCGTTCTGGATGCTGAGATAGTGGACCGGCACGCCTTCGGTTGCGAACGCCTCAACGGTTCTGCGCAGGTATTCGGCGAAGGCCGGATAGTAAGCGTCGCGCAGCGTGCCTTTGACCATCGAGTCGCTGGTCTTCATCCAGCCGGGCGCACTCCACGCCGTCGCCATGATCTTGAGCTCGGGATTGATCGCAAGGGCGGCGCGGGCGGTGGG
This sequence comes from Sphingosinicella sp. BN140058, assembly GCF_004135585.1. Lineage (NCBI taxonomy): Bacteria > Pseudomonadati > Pseudomonadota > Alphaproteobacteria > Sphingomonadales > Sphingosinicellaceae > Sphingosinicella > Sphingosinicella sp. BN140058. The sequence goes on from NZ_CP035501.1 coordinate 3,075,553, forward strand.
CAGCACCTCTGCTCTGGCGATGTCGATCGAGAAGTTGCGTAGTTCCGGATCCGTTTGCCCGGCAGGCATGTCGTCATAGCTGCGATGGCTGAGCGAGAAATCCGAGCCGCCGATGGTGAGGCGGGTGAATGCGAAGCCGATGCCGCCATCGCGCCCAAACAGATCCCGGAGCAAGGCAGCACGGGCGCTCGGTTCGAGCCGCTGGATCACGAAGGCCGAAGCATCGGTGATCGAAGCGCCGAACCCGACCATCTCCTGATAGTGATGCGAAGGATCTACGCGGATGGCATCCTCGGGCGTGCCGGGCTGCCACGCCAGCTCCGGCTGCTGCGCAAGTCGGGCGCTGCCGTCCGGCACAGTCAGCCAGCTTTCGACCTCGCCGCGGCCGCCCGGACCCGCGGCGCAGCCGGCGAGAACGAGGGCGACGATCGGGACGGCGGCGCGTGCCATCCTGCTCCGGAGTGTCTCGGCCACGCATTCCTCTCCCGCTATGGCGCCGATCCGACGCTCGCGAACGGGGTTAGCCGCGCCCGGGTGCGAAGCTCAAGCGCCTGCACGCCCCTCCGGCTTGCCCGATGACGCGCAGGCAGACAGAGGAGGGGCTTCGATCCCCTGGAGCGAGCCGATATGTGGCGTTTCCTGATTCGCGTCGCGGTAACGACGTTCCAGCGCGCGCGCACTGCAATCTGGTTCGTCACACGGCCCGAAGCGCTCGGTGTCCATGCGGTCGTGCTGACCCCGGCCGGCAGGATCGTGCTCGTGCGGCAGACCTATTCCCCGGGTTGGCGGCTGCCCGGCGGTGGGCTCAAACTGCGCGAAGCGCCGGAAACGGCAATCGTGCGCGAACTGCGCGAGGAACTGCGTCTCGCCGACTACGCCGACATCCGGCACATCTGCAATTTCGAGCACAGGCCCGAATACCGGCGGGGTCTGGCTGCCTTGTTCCTGGTCGAGAGGGCGGTCTACGACGGGCGGCCGTCACTGGAGATTGAAGCCTTCGGCGAGTTCGCACCCGACGCGCTTCCGCCCGAAGCAACACGGCTGACCCGCTTGCTGATTGCGGCCGCGACGGCCGGCGGGGGCTGGCAGGAAGCGGAGAGCGGCGCCGCCGCGGACGAGATCGGCGATGCCTTTGTGCGCTTGCTGCCGCCGGATCTCGCCGCGTTCCCCGGGGGCTAAGCGTTCTGTATGCCGGCGGCGCCGGGCGCCGCCGCTTCTCAGAAAGCGTTCTTGTGGGCGACGACGCGCAGCGTGTTCACCAGGATCGCGACGTCGCGCCAGATGTCCCAGCCCTGGATATATTCCATGTCGGACTGGAGGCGATCGGTGAGATCGGTCGCCTCGACCGTCGCGCCGCGATAGCCGCGCACCTGGGCGAGGCCGGTGATCCCCGGCTTGAGCTGGTGGCGCAGCCAGTAGGTCTCGTCCACCTGCCAGAACAGGCGGTTGCCGGCGAGCGAACCAAGCGCATGCGGGCGCGGACCGACGAGGCTCATGTCGCCCATCAGCACGTTGAGGAGCTGAGGCAGTTCGTCGACGCTGGTCGCGCGAATGATTCGGCCGAAGCGGGTGATGCGATCGTCGTCGCGCGAGGCGGAGCGGGAGCCGTTGGCATCGCAAAGATCGGTTCGCATGCTCCGGAACTTCAACACCTGGAACAAGCGGTTGCCGCGGCCCACCCGATTCTGGCGGAAGAAGACCGGACCGGGCGACTCGAGCTTGATGATCAATGCGACGAGGGCAAAAACCGGCATCAGAGCGATGATCAGCGGCACTGCGACGGCAAGATCGAGAAGGCGCTTCTGCATCCGGTTGGCAAGACTGAGAGGCTGCCGGGCGACGACCAGAGTGTCCTTGCCTTCGAAGGTCTGCATGGCGATCGCGCCGACCTCGTTGGCTTCGTCGAGCAGGATCTCGCCGTCGACATTGGCGCCCTTGAGGAGCAGCGCCCAGGCACGATGATTCTCGCTCCGGCTGTCGATCAGCACCCGATCGAATGCCTGGACGATCGTGCCGAAATAGCTGAGCATCTTCGGATCGTTGAGGTCCGGACGCAGGCCGATCTGATCGGCGTCGACGACCGTCGCGGTGCCGAAATGGCTGCGCATCGGCTTGCCGTGAAGGATGACGAGCTCGTCGAGCAACGTGCCGCCGGCGAGGCGGTGGGCGTAACGCGGGAAGTAGATGCGCCCGGCGATCATCAACGCCGCTGCGGCCGCGGTGCCGGCAGCGAAGTTGAGGCGAGAAATTTCCGCCCCGCTCTTCAGGAAGAAGGCGACGACCAGCACCATAAATGTCGCACTTGCGAAGGCGAAGAGCGAACGCCGGATCCCCTCCACCGCACGCGACAGGGCGTCGCGCGAATAGACCCCGCGCATCACCGCCACCGCCCCGTAGATCAGGGCCACGGCCGCCGATGCCCAATAATCCCCACCGGGATAGCCAAGCGCGACGAGAACGTTCGTCGCCAGCATCGGCCCGATCAACAAGGCTGCGACATCGAAACCGAACATCTTGCCGTACAGCATGACGCGCAGCGTCTTGCGAGAGAAGCCGGACTGCTTCAGCCCGCCGGCATTGTTCGCCTTTGCGGCAGCGATAAAACTCTGTTGGATACTGGCTTCCATTAGGCGAACCCCCAAGCGTCGCTTCGGATGCGATATGCACGACACATTGTGCAGTGCAATATATGTACCGCCTTTCGACGCAGATCGCTAGGGGGAATCACGGCGGCGCGCTGCAGTGCAGCACGCTCCGTCCCGAAATTGGACCGTTTGAGGGGTGGAACGCCTAAAGGAAGAGGCTGATCAGCCCCGCAGTGGCGGCGACGAGCGCGACCGGGCCAGCGTAGCGCGAAGTCTGAGAGATCATCCATTCCGCGCGCGCGTCGAGTGCCGAGCGCGGCGGCAGAACCAGTTCCAGCCGTTCCGCCTGCAACCGCTGGGCGAGGTCGCGCTGCAGCTCGTGCGCGGGGCTGAGGGTCTCGCTTGGGGGGAGGGCGAAGGGCGATTCGGGCGCGATGACCTGGGTCTTCGTCTCGCTTCGTACTTGACGCTTGGCCATTGCAACATCGCTCCTCGGGTCGAGGGCCTCGCACTATCGGTAAAGTAGTTGATCAAAGGTTAATGTGCTTAGGTGGAGGTCCCGGCATTGGGTGCTCCTGGACAAGTCATGTCGTGCCCAAGACACCTGCCAGTACCGGTCCGCCGCTCAACCATGGTAATCCATTCCGCTAGGCGAGGTGGTCTCTAAATCCCTGCTACTCCGCTGTTGTCCTACTATGCCTATTTCTAATCTTGTTAGATAGCCCTGCCGGGCATGGTTAACATCTGTAAACCCCACAACGATGAAGCATGGCTGTTGAGCAGATTCTGTTGCAGCTGCGAGGGAACGGCTGCTTCTTGTTGGCGCCCTGACGTGCTTAACAGCGTCTTACGAGAAAAAGTGTGCAACGCACCCAAGAGCTTAGGCCGCAGTCTGACTGACCATTATTGTGTGGTTAATGCGAAGATAAGCCTAACCGCAAACCATGTTGCAATGCGGGACTGACTAGGACGGCGGCACCAGAACTTGGAAACCCCGTCATGTACGTGTCTGCAAAAAGCACCGAACTCAAGCTTTCCGCGAAGTCCCTAAACTGGGTCTCAGCGACTGGGTCCAATGTCGTCCGCAACGGAACCGCTCTCGGCGACACGTTTCAGGGCTTGGTCGGCGATGTTCTGGTCGGCGGGCTGGGCGACGACATCTATCATCTCTGGGCGAACACCGCCACGGCAACGGAAACCGCGGGGCAGGGGGTGGACACGGTCTATGCTTATTACTGGGGAGCGGCGACGCTTGCCGCCAACGTCGAAAATCTGATCCTCAACGGCAAGGGCCTGACTTCGGGCACCGGAAACGCACTCGACAACATCATCGTCGCAGGCGGGATCGGCGCAACCCTGAACGGTCTAGGCGGAGACGATGTTCTGGTCGGCGGCGTCGGCTCCGACATCTTCGTAGTCGCCGCCGGCAACGGCTCCGATGCGATCTACGGCTTCACGCCTGGCTATGACATGGTTCGGCTCACTGGCTACAGCCTATCCGACTTCGGCCAGATCGTGTCGCGTGCCCAGCAGCTTGGCGGCGACGTCAAGATTGCCCTCGGCAATGGCGAATCTCTTGTCCTTCGCGATATCTCGCTCAGCGATCTCGATCCCAGCGACTTCGGGTTCGCGCTTCCCAAAGCGCCCGTTCCATCCAGCTATTTTCAGATGGCGGGGTCCGATCGCGGCTTCAACGCCAACGGCTGGTATGTGTTGACCAACGCCTGGGGGGCGGGTGCCCTCAAATATGGCAGCGATTACAACATCGATGTCTCGTTCAACAAGAACGACATGACGAGCGGTACAACCTTCAACTGGTCGTTTCCCTACGTGACGGAAGGTGCCGCGCCGATCCGTGCCTATCCCAACGTTCTGTTCGGAGTCGCGCCGCAGGGCGAATTGATCAACCCGACCGACACGTCGCATGTTTTTCCCGTCCGCGTCGGAAGTCTCGCCGGTCTGACGGCGACCTATGACGTGACGATGCGTGGAACGGTCGGCGGCTACAACGTGGCCTACGATATCTGGTTCAGTACCAAGCATGACGGAACCAGGCCGACGATCACCAACGAGGTCATGATCTGGGTCCACAAGGGTGACGTCCAACCGTTCGGAAGCGTGATCGGCACCTACACCGATGGCACATTCACCGCGACCATCTACCGGGACGGAATTTATACGGCGGTCGTCGCGGACAAGGACGTGCTCGTCGGCACGCTCGACATCGGAAAGGTGATCGCCCATCTGCAATCGCTCGGCATCGTCACCGCCGATGAGTATCTCTCATGCATCAATTTCGGCGCTGAAGTGATCTCGGGCATCGGATCGATCACCGTCAACAATCTCGATCTGAACGTCCGCACCGCGAGCGGCACTGGGACGGTCGAGACGCTGGTCACCGGCGCCGGTGCCTCCGTGATCGCGCAGCCGTCCCGGCCCGCCACCGTTCCAGCGCCGGCGCCACCGGTCGATTCGATTCACGATATCCTCCACGGCACCACCGGGGCCGACACGCTGAAGGGCGGCCTCGGTAACGACATCTATTATGCGGATGCCAATGATACGATCGTCGAGAAGTTGGGCGAGGGGACGGATGAGGTCCGAACGGCGGCTTCCTCGTTCACGCTGAGCGACAACGTGGAAAATCTCACCGCGACGGGTGCGACCGGTCAGGTGCTGAAGGGGAACAGCCTGGCCAATGTCATCACCGGTGGCGCCGGCAACGACGTTCTCGACGGCGCCGGTGGCGCGGATACGCTCCAGGGTGGCATGGGTGATGATGTCTACATCGCGGACAGCGACGACGTTCTGATCGAAGCAGCCAACGAGGGTATTGACGAGGTTCGCACGTCGGCCGCCAGCTACACCCTTGCGGCCAACATCGAGCGTCTCATCGGCACTGCGAGCAAGGGTCAGATACTCACCGGCAACGATGCCGCCAACGTGATCACCGGCGGCGCCGGCGTGGACACGCTGATCGGAGGTGGCGGCAACGACATTCTCACGGGTGGTGCCGGGGCGGACACGATGAAGGGCGGTGCCGGCGACGACGTCTACGTTGTCCAGGGTTACGACATTCTGTTCGAAGCCGCGAACGAAGGCATCGATGAAGTGCGGACGCCCGGCGCCACCTACACGCTCGGCGCCAATTTCGAGAACCTTACCGGTATAAGGGAGCTTGGCTCGATCTTCATCGGAAACGGCCTTGCCAATGTAATCACCGGGAATATCGGCAACGACACGCTCGATGGGGCGGGCGGTGCGGATACGCTTCAGGGCGGCCTTGGCGACGATCTCTATATCGCCGACGCCACCGACATACTGATCGAGGCGCCAGGCGCGGGAACCGACGAAGTGCGAACCGCTGCGGCGAGCTTCACCCTCGCGGAGAACTTCGAGTTGCTCACCGGCACTGCCGGCACCGGCCAGATCCTCACCGGCAACGGTGCCGCCAATACGATCACCGGCGGCACGGGAGCCGACACGCTGAGCGGGGGCGGCGGCGACGACCTTCTCGACGGCGGCGCTGGAGCGGACACCCTGAAGGGGGGCGCGGGTGACGACGTCTACATCGCGGACAGCACCGATGTTCTGATCGAAGCAGCCAACGAGGGTATCGACGAGGTTCGCACGTCGGCCGCCAGTTACACCCTTGCGGCCAATTTCGAGCGTCTCATCGGCACTGCGAGCAAGGGTCAGATCCTCACCGGCAACGATGCGTCCAACGTGATCACCGGCGGCGCCGGTGCGGACACGCTGACCGGTGGAGGAGGCAACGACATCCTGACCGGCGGTGCCGGGCCGGACACGATGAAAGGCGGCGCCGGCGACGACGTTTACATCGTCCAGGGTTACGACATTCTGTTCGAAGCGGCCAACGAAGGCATCGATGAAGTGCGCACGCCCGGCGCCACCTTCACGCTCGGCGCCAATTTCGAGAACCTTACCGGCCTACGGGAGCTTGGATCCATCTTCATTGGGAACGGCGTTGCCAATGTGATCACTGGGAACATCGGCAACGACACGATTGCTGGCCTCGGCGGCGCTGACACGCTGATCGGCGGTGCCGGCAACGACGTGTTCGAATATCGCGATGTCGGCGACTCCACCCGTGGCCAGCGCGACGTGATCGCCGATTTCGCGGTGGGCGACCGGATCTCCCTTGCGGGAATCGATGCGAACAGCAGTGCCAACGGCGATCAGGATTTCCGCTTCGTCGGCGCCGCGGCGTTCAGCGGTAAGGCCGGCGAGCTTCGCGTCTTCGAGGACATGTCCAAGGCGGGCACCTGGTTTGTCGAAGGTGACGTCGACGGTGACCGCATTGCCGACCTTTCGATCTCCGTGGTCGTGTCAGGCGGCCATCAGATGAACGCTGCGGATTTTTGGTTCTGAGGAGCGATCGACCGAACAGGGTCGATCGTCCGCCACGCCCGGCATTTGGTCCCTCTTTCCCACCCGTCGGCCCTTGTGCATTGTCCCGCCGTGGGACATTCACCCTTGAGCGGTCGTGGACCGATCTTCTCGTACAATCGTTGCGTGGAGTAGGGGCCTACGGGCTAGCGGGGGACATCGGCGCAGTGGTAGAAATATTCGTCGCGCGGGCGTTGCGCGGGCTCCGGGTGGGGTTAGGGAGCATGGCTTTTGTCGGCCGTTGGTGGAGCAAGGGCCATGAGCGAAAACTCTGATGCCTCGTTCGAGATGGCGTTACCGGCCGCGTACCGGCCTAGTGTTGAGGCAACCGGGTTGAAGCGAAGCGATTCTCTCGTTCGGGCGCGGCTTGGCGGCATACAGACCGCCCGTGTGACCCGTTCGCAGCTAGCCGACATCATGCTGGAGGATGTGCAATCTGCCCGCGCCGGGCTGTTGCGGCTGCCCCGCGTCATCGTCGCTTCGAACGGCTCGGTGATCGCGCGCTATCATTCCGATCCGCAATTCCGTGCGTTGATCGATGCCGCCGATCTCGTCGATCCGGACGGAATGCCGCTGGTGCTGGCGAGCCGGTTGCTTTGGAAGCGACCCTTGACCGAGCGGGTCGCCACGACCGATTTCATCCATGATGCGTGCCGGGTGGCGGTGGAGCAGGGCTTGCGATTCTACTTCCTGGGCGCGCGACCCGGCGTTGCCGATCGCGCCGCCGATCGCTTGCGTGCACTCCATCCGGGCGTTCAGATCGTCGGCAGCCGGCACGGCTATTTCGGTGCGGACGAGGAAGAGGAGATCTGCGCCACGGTGCGGAGTTCCGGCGCTGACGTGCTTTGGCTCGGCCTGGGCAGCCCGGCGCAGGAATCCTTCGCCATTCGCCGTCGTGCCTCACTGGCCGGGCTCGGCTGGATCCGGACGTGCGGCGGGATGTTCGACCATTATACCGGACTGGTGCCGCGGGCACCGCAGTGGATGCAGAATGCCGGGCTTGAATGGTTGCACCGATCGATGCTCGAGCCTGCACGGCTCGGCGTTCGCTATCTGAAGACCAATCCTGCCGCCGTCTGGCATCTGCTCACCAAGAGCTACGAACGGTGATGCGAGGCCAGGGTCGCCAGGCTTGCTGAAGATCATGTCGCATCTTGCGAGCCTTGCCGATGATCGTACCGGGGGACGCATCGGCCGCCGCACCTTCTTGTGGGCCGGCATCGTTGCGGCCGTTCTGTTGCTGCTGATTCTCCTTGCGCTCACCGCCCGCGCGCCGGTCGCTGCGGGCCCGCCGAAAGCCGCCGCCCACGACGGCCGCCCAGTGCCGGACGAGCGGTATTTGTGGCGGCCGGTCGCGATCGGAGGCGGCGGCTTCATCACCGGCCTGTCGATCGACGATGCCGGTCGGACGATGGTGGCGCGCGCCGACGTCTATGGCGCCTATGTGTGGCAGCCGGAGATCGATCGCTGGCGGCAGTTGGTGACGGCGCAGTCTATGCCGGCGGAGGATGTCGGGCAGAACCGAGTCGCCGACGGAGTCTACGAAATTGCGGTAGCGCCTTCCGACGCGCGGCGGCTGTACATGGCGATCAAGGGCCGGCTCTACTGGTCCTCCGATCGCGGTGCGCATTGGCAGCGGGGTCGAACTGCCGGCCCTGCGTTCGCCTTCGATGCCAATGCGCCGACGCGCTTCAACGGTCCGTTTCTGGCCGTCAGTCCGGCCAACCCCGACATCGTCCTCTTCGGGTCTCCGGAAAACGGTGCGTGGCGAAGCGCCGATGGCGGCCGCACCTGGGCGCCGGTCACGAGCCTGCCCAAAGGCGGCGCCGCGCCGGCGAAGCTCGCCGCGGGCGCAACTTTCTGGTTCGAACGAAAGCAAGGGGGCAGACCGCGAGTCTTTGCGATGGTGCCGGGCAACGGCATATTCGTGTCCGCGGATGATGGTGCGCGATTCGTGCCCCTGCCCTCGACGACTCCCGCGCCGCGGCGGCTGAAGCAAGGCAGCTTCGCACCCGACGGCAGTTTCTACGGCGTCGACGATGCCGGTCGCAAGATCTGGCGCTATCGCAGCGGCCGCTGGGAAGATCTTAGCGGCCGTCCCGGATTGTCGCCCCGCGCCTTTGCCACGATCGCCATCGATCGCAAGTCCGGCGACATCCTCGTCGCCGATCAGGGGGGACGTGCCCTGCGTGGCGCCCCCGATGGACAGACCTGGTCCCGCATGCGCCGCGACGTCGCGGTCGGCGAGGGCGATCCGCCGTGGCTTCGGGTCGCCGACGGCGGATGGGTCTCGACGGCCGCGATCGTCGCCGATCCGCAGACCTCGGGGAAGTTCTGGATCGCGTCGGGTGTCGGGCCAATGGTGACCAGCCTTGCGCCCGGCGGCGGATCGATGACCTGGACCACCCAGGTGCGCGGCATCGAAGAACTCGTCGCCAACGACGTCATTCAGCCCCGCGGCGGCTCGCCGCTGTTCGCCGCCTGGGATTTCGGGATCCACGTCAAAGACGATCTCGACGCCTATTCGACCACGTACGGGCCGAAGGAGCGGGTGCTGATCGCGGCGCAGCAGATCGACTGGAGCCCCGCCGATCCGCGGTTCATCGTCACCAACGCCTCGGATACGCGAACCTCCTGCTGCTCCGAAGACGGCGATGCCGTGCTGGCCGGCTACAGCATGGATGGCGGCCGCAGCTGGACGAAGTTTCCGAGCCTGCCGCAGCCGCCAGGCACGCGCGGCGACGATCCCTGGCGGATGGCGATGGGAATGATCGCGGTTTCCGCGAACAGCGTCGACAACATCGTGTGGATGCCGACTTACTTCCGCTCCGCTTTCTACACTCTCGACCGTGGGCGGACCTGGAGCCGGGTCGTGCTCCCGGGTGAGAAACTGCCCTTCACCGGCACGCACGGGCAGTGGTTCATGCCGCGAAAGGTGCTCGCCGCCGATCGGGTGCGGCCGGGCACCTTCTACCTTTTCCACAGCGGCAACGGTCGCAATCCCGGGCTCCGCGGGCTGTGGCGGACGAGCGATGGCGGCGTTCGATGGACACGCGTCTTCGCCGGCGAGATCGCACCGGCAAACGGGGCCGCGGCCAAGTTGCGGGTGGTGCCGGGCAAGGCCGGCCATCTGTTCTTCACCGCGGGTTTCGACGGTCCCCAGGACAGCCGCCTGCGTCGGAGCATCGACGGCGGGGAACATTGGAGCATTCTCGACGGCGTCGATCGTGTCGACGACATCGCCTTCGGCAAGGCGGCGGCGGGCGCTCGTTACCCGACCATGTTCCTGTCCGGCCAGGTGCGCGGATCCTACGGCATCTGGCGTTCGATCGACGAAGGCCGAAGCTGGCAGCGGGTCGGGGCCTTCCCGGTCGGGTCGCTCGACCAGGTCAGCGTCGTCGGTGCGGACCCGGACGTCTTCGGCCGGGTCTATCTCGGCTTCAAGGGCTCCGGCTGGGTTTATGGTGAGCCGGCCGGGTGCGGCGCCGCTTCGGTCGGGCCGGCGCGGGAATGCTACGATGTCCACTAGGGCGCTTGGGACTGCTGCCGGGACACGGCCGTTGCGGCATCGCGGCGGCCCTGCACTGGCACCGAGCGCCTCGGCATCGATCGGCGCTGCATTGCTGTTCAGCATCGGCATCACCTTCAATGGCCTGAACAGTCCCGCCGGCAACGCCATCGCATGCCTGCTGGCCGCGGGGATCCTGAGCCTGCTGCTGGGCTTGTGGCCGGCGCCCGCCGCCTTCTGGCGGCAGAGCCTGCCGGCCCTTGCATTGGTCGGCGCTGCCGGAGCCTGGGCGTCGCTGCCGGCCTGGGCGCCGCAGTGGGGCGGCGACGATGCGCTTGCGCCCGACATCATGCTGCCGGCTCTTCTCGGACTGTCCGGCCACCTCGTTGCCCTGCTCTGCGGTGCCAGGATTGGCGCGCGCCGCCACAATCTTGCCGTGGCAATGGACGCGCTAATCCTGTTCGGCTGCGTCAATGCCGTGATCGGTCTGATCCTGAGGGCCTGGGGCGCGGACCTCGCGTTCGAGCTGTGGCGCGAGCGGCCTGACGCCCGCTTCACCGGAACCCTCAGCAATGCCAACGTGGCGGGGGCTTATTTCGGTCTGCTGGCGGTGCTTGCACTGGCAAGGCTGATGGAAGCGCGGCCCGCCGGAGGCTTCGCACGCGCCGATGGCCACGCCGCTTTGGTGCGCTTCTGTGCCTTGGCGATCGCGCTCACCATCCTGATCGGCGCCTGTGCGCTGACCGGATCGCGATCGGCGAACGTCGCGACCATTGCGGCACTCGGGATGCTGCCACTCTGGCGGGCTGCACGCCGGCGTGGGGCAGGCGGCTGGTTCGGCCTGTTCATCGCGGCTTCGCTGGTCCTGCTGGTGGCAGCGTTCGGCCTCTCCGATCTCGTGCTCGATCGTCTCGCGATCGCGTCCGACGAGTTCGCCCTTCGCGTGCTGATGTGGAGGCAATATGCGTCGCTGGCGGAGGCCGCGCCCCTGCACGGCTATGGACTGGGTGCGTTTCCGGTACTCAACGCCTATGCGCTTTCGGATCCGCGGCTGGCGCAGGCCCTGTGGATGGTGAATTCCGCGCACAATCTCGTTCTGCAACTGCTGCTGCAGGGCGGCTTTCCCTACCTGATCCTGATGACATTGGCGGCCTTGTGGGTCGGCTATGGCATCATCGTGCGAGGGATGAGGGACGATTGGCGCTGCGGATCGGACGCCGTCGTGATCGCAGTTTTTGTCGTCTTCGCCTGCGCGATGATCGACATTGCGCTCGACGTGCCGGCGATGGTCAGCCTGACGATGTTCCTGGTTGGGCTGGCATGGGCACCGGGCCGCGACGCCAATCGCTATCGCCGGAGCGAACGGCATACCAGCGCAGCAGGAACGGCCGGTAGGCAGGGCTGAGACGCATCAGTCCGAAAACGTGAGTCCGATCCTGAGGCCGCAGGCGGACGTACCAGACCGCTTCGTTGATCAGCCGATCGCGTGCAACCGGCGGCAACAGGTCCCAGCACCAAAGGCCCATCTCGATCCTCCATCGCGACGCGTCCTTCAGATAGGGCGCACCGCGATAGCTCTCCGCCAGTGCCGAGGCGATCGCCGACATCGATTCGGGTTGGCGCAGTGATTCGGCGAAGGCGGTTACGACCGCGGCATCGCCCCAGGTGGCACGTGCGGTTCGCGCAGCGGCCAGCTCCCCCTCCGCCTCCTGGCGCAGCCGCTGTGCCGCGCCGGCATCGGGGGTGGTCTGCGCAGTCCGAAGAAGGAAGATTGCGCGAAGCAGGCGCGCCCGCGGCGCGGCGGTTCCTGCTGGGTCAGGCGCTGCCGGGCTCGGCTCGCCCCGCTCGAATGCGCGCTGCTGACGCTGCAGGGATGACGTCCAACGCTCGACGTCGAGCTCCTGCCGGAGGGCAAACAGGGCGGCCATGGAGACCAGGCCCAGCAGGCCGATGGCGCCATAGCTCAGGTGGCGCGACGACCGCGATATGGCCGGCCGCGCGCGCACGCGGCCGGCTCTGTGTTCATTCTGGCTGATAATAAGCGCCGTACTTCTTGGAATAATACATGCCGCCCAGCGCTTCGGCCGACGGGTCCACCATCGTGAACAGGGCGCCGATCGCATTGGCGCCGTCCGCACGCAGCCAGCCGAGTGCCGAATCGATCGGCGCGGCCGGGGTCGAGCCCCATTTGACGACCAGGATCGTCGCGTCGGCCATGGTCGCAAGGGTGCGGCCATCGGCCAAACCGACGAGCGGCGGCAGATCGAGCAGGATGGTGTCGTAGTGCGGGGACAGGGTGGCGAGCAGGGTCTTGAGGCGGTCTCCGCCGAACAGGTCGTCGGTGGCGAAATGGGGTGCCGTGACCAGGACGACATCGAGATTCTCGACCCGATCCTTGACGATCGCCTGCTCGATCGCGGCGCTGCCGTTGAGCAGCGCGATGAGACCGGCGGACTCACCGGTCGGGACGATCATCCGCATCGCGGCACGCCGCAGATCGCAATCGATCAGCAGCGTTCGCTGTCCGCTGAGCGCAAGCACACGCGCGAAGGCAGCAGAGGTCGTCGTCTTGCCTTCGTCCGGCAGCGCCGAGGTGATTGCGATCACCTTGGGCGGGGTGACTCCGCGCGTGCCGAAGATCGCCGCACGCGCGATGCGCAGCGATTCGGCATAAAGGGAGGTGCGGCGATCGGCGATCAGATCGGCCGGCGAGGCGTGCTTGACGCGCGGCAGCGCGGCGAGCACCGGAATGCCGAACTGGTTCTCGAAGTCGCCGACGCTGCGGATGCCCGACACGAGCAGTTCCTGGACGATGACCGTGGTGCCGCCGGCAGCAAGGGCGACGATCAGGGTCAACGCGAGCAGCAGCGGACGATTGGGCGAGGTCGGACGAACCGGCGCAACTGCCCGATCGACGATCGTCGCCTGCGAGATCTCGTTGCGCGAGGCCTGGGTGCTCTGCAGAGAGAGCTCGGCGATCTTGTCGTAGGCGGCACGCTTGCTCTGGGCTTCCCGCTCCAGCGTCTCCGCGGTCGCGGACGCGCGGGTGTTGCGGGCCTGCTGGCCCTCGAGGCCATGCAGGGTTCCGCGCAGGCTCGTAGCCCGCGCCTGGGCGGCACCGGCGGCGGCCTCGAGCGAGCTCACGGCGCGCTGCGCCTCGGCCTTGATCTGTTCGTCGAGACCGGCAAGCTGTTCGCGGACCTTCACGCTTTCCGGGTGGCGCTCGCCGTAACGGGCAGAGACTTCGCCCATGTTGCGGAGCACTTCGGCGCGCTGGCGGCGGAGATCGGAGATCACCGGCGAGCTGCGGACCTCTGACACCGCGTCGAGCCCGCCGCGTGCGATCTGGGCGCGCGCGGCGGCCAGGTTGGAGCGGGCTTCGGCCGCTTCCGATTCGGCCGTGGCGAGCTGGGTCGACAAAGGTGCGACCTGCTGGTCGGCGATGGTCGTGCTGCCCTGACCCTGGGCGACGATGCCGGCCTGTGCGCGATATTGCGCAACCGCCTGATCGGCGGCGCGCACTTCGCGGCCGAGCTCGTCAAGGCGCTGACGGAAGAAGGCGGCCTGTCGCTCCGCGGTGCCCATGCGGCTGCCGACCTTCGAATTGATGTAGGTCTCGGCATAGGTGTTGGCGACCTTTGCTGCCTTATCGGCATCGTTGGCCTTGAACCGGATGTTGATCACATAGGTCAGGCGATCGCGCCCGACGCTGAGCTGGCGCTGGACCTTGCCGGCGACGGCGCTGATCCGCTCCTCGTTGGTGAGCGGCGGTGCGCCTTCGGCCGGCGCGAGACCGCGCGTGAACTCCGGATCGTTCTGCAGATTGAGCTGCTTGACGACCTGGCGGGCCAAATCTTCCGAATTGAGCACCGTCACCTCGGTCTCGATCGCCTCCGATGCCAGACTGGCGACATCGTTGGAGGCGGAGGAGAGCGGATTGCGGCTGGGGTCGATCTGGATGCGGGCGACGGCCTCATATTTCGGCGTCATCAGCATGATCAGCGTGGCACCGATCGCAACCACCGCCGCGGTGACCAGGAACAAGGTCAGCCACCGGCGCCGGATCATGTCGCGGAGCGAGCGCAACGTGTCGGCGAGGCGCGCCTCGTAGCCGACGACCTCAGGCGTTCCTTCCATGTCTATCCTCTGTGACGTGCCGGGACGCGACATAAGCATAACTCACTCCTGGGTCAGCGCTGGAAGACCAGCGATACGTCCGCTCGAAATTCGTCGAGCGAGCCGTCGAAATTGAAGCCGCTCCGGTCGCGCTTGGCGTAGTCGAGGCGCAACCGGGCATTCATGGTCGGCGAGAACAGGAACTGGGCCCCGCCGCCCACCCGGTACACGTCGTTGGAACGATCCGAACGGATATAGTCCTGGTGCGCGTAATCCGCCGATGCGTTGAGGATCAGGTTGCGGAGCAGTTCGTGATCGACTCGCAGCTGGAAGCGGTTGTTGAAGAAGGACCCGATCGTGCTGAGGTTCGAATCCTCGATGGTCCGCTGGGCCCGCACCGAGACCGTGGTCAGCTCCGACAGGAAATATTCGATCTGCGCCTCGACGGACAGGCCGCCCTCGTTGCGGTAGAGGGGGCTCGAATAATCACGGTGCGTGTAGCCGATCCCGATCGATCCCCGCATCAGCGCGGAAAGATCCATGTTCACCCCGCCGAGCACGCGATAGCCCTTGGAGTCGCGGTTCGGCTGCCCCGTCAGCAGGGTGCGGTCATAATCGGTGTCGGAGAAGCTTACCTGTCCGAACGCCGCGAAGCTCGGCGACAGCGCATATTGCAGCTGGCCGACCACGCTGTTGATGATGCGATCGCGATCCGACTGGTCGAGGCGGGCACCCCCGGTCGTCAGGCCGCGAAAATCGAACTCGTTGCGCGCATAGGCGACGGTCGCTCGCACCCGGCCCAGCGAATATTGTCCGCGCAGCCCCTGCATGTTGTAGAGGTAGCTGGAAACGCCGGTGACCAGCGCTTCGCCGTCGTTGGAGAAGGGAGTCTCGTAGATCTTGCCGGCCTGCGCCTCTGCGGTGACCGACATCGAATCACCGAGATCTGCGCGGCCGAGCCCACGGAGATAATAAGCATTCTCGTTGCGCAGGGTGGCGTCGAAGAACCGCCGGAACTGCGCGCCGCCCGAGAGGCTCAAGGCGTGCCGCGACCAATCGGACTGCGCCCGCACCGATGGCGCCAGCAGCGCATAGCCGTCCGATCCGCTGCTCGATTCGGACAGATAGACGTTGTCGGTAAAGCCCGCGCCGATCTCCGCCCGCGGATAGATCAGGAAACCGCCGGCACGGAGCCCAAGCGCATCATATTCGGGCCGGGGCCGTTCGGAGACGCTGACGTTGCGATCGCGATCGTAGTCGAACGGAATCGCCTGCTGGATGATCCCCGATTCCGTCTGCGCGGCCGCCGGCGTTGCAGCGACGAGACAGGCGGAGGTGAGGAGAAGCCAGGGAAGATATCGGGAACGCATGACGGTTACTCTGTCGAAGGGCCAAGTCGTGTCGGCGGCGCAGGCGCGTGCGGACTCAATCCGTCGAGTAATTGGAGCCGCCGCCACCGCCGACGCCGATCACCGGAGAAGCCCCGAAGCCCGCCGGATTGCCACCGCTCCGGCCAAGCCCGGCGGTACCGCCCGGCTGGCATTCGAGCAGCGCCTGGCGCGAGTTGGCAAGCGCCTGGCGAACGTTGCGGGTAAGGCCGGGCGTTGCCGAATATTGGTTAATCGCGGTCTCGACCACGTCGGAACTCTCGTTGAGCTGGCTGAGGGCGAAGGCCACGGCCGCTTCGGCATCCTCGCTCGAGGCATTGGGCGACAAGGTGCCGATTTCGCGGGCGAGAGCCGCTGTGACCCGTTGTACGGCGCGCGTCATCTCCTGCGGCGTTCGAGTCGTCGCCTTTGCAAGCTTCGGGCAATTGGCGTTCGTGATCGGACGGACCTTGCGGACCGACTGCGCGCCCACGGGCGCCGCCGTTCCGGCGACCAGCAGCATGGCGATCGCCGACAGTGTCGACACGTGATTGCGAATCATGAACTTCCCCTTGTGTTTTCTTGTGATCAGGTGGTCGGACGAACTCAGAAGAAGCGCTCGCCTAGCCGGATCGTGTCGCCCGGATAGACCTTGAGGTCCGGCGTCAGCTTGAACGGCTCTTCGACGTCCGTGCCGAACTTGCGGATGAACACGACGTTCTTCTCGGCGCGCGGCGTGAAACCCTGTGCCGTCGCGATCGCATTCAGCACCGTGAGCCCGCTTGCATAAGGATATTGGCCGGGCGACTTGACCTCGCCCAGAATGTAGAAGGGGCGGTACGCCGCGACTTCCATGCTCACCCTCGGCTCGCGCAGATAGCCGTCCGCGAGCTTCGTTTCGACGACGCGTGCCACCTGCGCCGGCGTCTGCCCGGTGGCGGGCACGTCGCCGATCAACGGCAGCGAGAGATTCCCCGAGTCGTTGACCGCGAACTCCCCTGACAGGGCCGCTTCGTTGTACACGTTGATCTTGACCCGGTCGCCGACGCCAAGCCGATATTCGGCGTCGATCGCGGTCGCCGCGGCGACGCGTTCACCCGGAGAAACCACCGCCGAAGGCGAGCATCCGGCGAGGATCAGAACGCACCAGAACATGGTCAGAAGTCGGAAAGCCACAGGACCCCCATTAAAAATTGTATTGTGCAGTTGCGAAATTTTGTGTGCAAGTGCGAAATGTACAGCAGGAGCCTGCACTGATCAAGGCGGCGTTAACCGTCCCGTTGCGAGACGCAAGCCCTGATGAGCCGAGACGTGCGTGGTTTGTGCGTTTGCTGATTGTAGTTAAGGCCTCGATCCGAAACAGGGCTAGGAGATGGTCGCGCCATCCACGAGCTGATGTTTCGATCCCCTGCGCTGAGGAGTGAGTCCAAATGCTGTGGGTGGGGCGATTCAGACCGTCGGTGGGAAATGACGTGAACGATCAGGCTGGTTTGGTGGCTGCAGAGGGGGCGATTGCCGCTGCGCCGCAGCAAAAGGATGCTCCGGCCTCCAAACCGTCTGCCGGCGCCGGGCTTCTGGTCGGCATCCAGTTGCTGCGCGGCTGCGCCGCGATGCTGGTCATCCTCGCCCACGCCAATCTGATGATGCGGTATCCCCGCTACTTCCACCAGAGCCCGTTCGATATTCGAGAGGCCGGGGTCTTCGGCGTCACCGTCTTTTTCGCGATCAGCGGCTTCATCATTGCGATCGTCTCGCTTGACCGGGACCTGCGGGCGCGGCTGACGATACCGGATTTCGCCTGGCGGCGCTTCGTACGAATCATGCCGTTCCTGTGGCTCGCAGTGATCGGCTACAATGTCCTGACCTATCTCGGCACCCGCGAGGTGGAGTGGATGAACGCACTGCGCGCGCTCGTCATCTGGCCGGTCGGGGGATTGAAGCCCAACGTCATCTGGTCGCTCCGTCACGAGATCATCTTCTATGGGCTATTTGCCGCCACTCTGATGGTCGCGCGGCAGCGCTGGTGGCTGCTCGGCATCTGGTTCGTCTCGCCGCTGATCTTCGGATTGGCGGTGCCGCTGATCGTCGGCCGCCCGTTGGGTGCTGACTCCCCCGTCGAGCAGTTCCTCCACGTGCTGCTGATGGGCAGCGAGAATGGCGCAAACCTCCAGTTCGGCGCCGGATTCGGGCTCGGCATCCTGTATCTGAAACGCCATGCCTGGATCCGTCCTCGGCGGATTGGCGGCTTGCTGTCCGTGCTCGCCATCGTCGCTGCGGCGACCGTTCTGGTCGAGTGGATGGACATGTCGGTCGGTCTCTTGCGCAGCTGTCTCTGGACGCTGCTCGCCGCGGCCATCGTGTGGACGGGGATCGTCTGCGAAGGATCGCCGCGCTGGCTCGAGAAGGTCGGGATCGTGCTCGGCAACGCCTCGTTCGCGATCTATCTCACCCACAATGGCGTCTTGCTCACCGCCTTCGAAGCGGCGACCAAGCTCCATGTCGCGCTCCCGCGCGAAGCCTTGTTCTTCGTCTTCGTGGCCCTCGCCACCGCGACGGGGCTTCTGGTCCACTATCTCGTCGAAAAGCCGCTCATCGCGCTGCTGTCCCGGCGACGGGTGGCTCCGTGGCAGCGGCAGGCGCGCTGATCTCGGCCGCGGTCAACGGCCTGCGGTAACGGAAGTAGCGGTTCAGCGGCGCCTCGACGAAGCGATAGGCGACCAGCCCGGCGAGGATCCCCGAGCAGGCTGAAAGCGCGAGCGCCGGGTAGAGAAGGGCGCTCGGCAGGCGGTGGGCCACCGCGGTGGCGGCACCGACCGCAAACATGTGGAAAAGGTAGATCGAGTAGCTCGCGTCGCCGACGTAGAGCAGGGACTTGGGCACCGCGCGTCCGCGTCCGTCGACCAGGGAGACCAATAAGACGATGTGCAGCGTGCAGGCGATCGAAAGCCAAAGCTGGGTCGCGGGATCGCGTCGGATCTGTTCGTACATGCTCGCCATCACTGCGAGCATGGCGAAGCTGAGCAGTGCCGCGATCCACGACCAGAAGCCGTTCAGGCGAATCGGCCGATACAGGGCTATCATTCCGGTCAGCGTGCCGAAGATGAAGCCGATCGTCGCTACCTGGGTATAGAAGTTCGGAATCGCTGCGCTGAACGGGTGAATCATGCCCAGCAGGATCAACCCGCCGAGGACGAGAGTCACCGATAGCGCCCGCTGCACCACGCCGAGCGCGAACAGCGAAGCGAATATCAGGTAGAAGAACATCTCGTAATTGAGTGTCCAGCCGAGGCGGAAGAATGGCCAAATGTAGCCGGAGCCCGCCGGATCGTAGGCCGGGATGAAGAGCAGCGACTGGACCACGTGCCAGGCATCGAAGGTCGTCCGCTTGAAAGCCCACGGGGCAAGCAGCGTGGCCACGGCGAGCACCATATTGGCGATGTAATAAATCGGGACGATTCGGCGGATGCGGCGGCTGAGAAAGGCGCGCGGGCTGAAGCTTTCCCGGCCCGTGGTCAGGACCATGATGTAGCCGCTGATCACGAAGAACAACGTGACGCCGTAGCCGGACAGCATCGTCCAGATACCGTGGGTCCCGTTGTTGTAATGGCCGAACGCATGGCTGATCACCACGCTGCAGGCCGCCACCGCTCTTCCGAGCTGAAGGCCATCCAGCCTCGGCAGGGCGGCGCCTGCGGCGCTGCGATGCTCGGAAGCGGCTCCAATCGACATGCTCACCTTCGACGACTTCCCTCTCGAATGCCGCCCCCGCCCGCCCCTTAGCGCGAAACGCGCCGAAATGGAGCATATTTGTGCATTGCAGCAGGGCTCGGCTCCTCGTACGAAGAACACGCCTAGCCGAAAATTGTGCACTTGCTAATTGGAGTGCGGCGCGGTGTCCGGCACAGCGGCCGCGACAGGGGGAGAGGTAACGTAACGGGAAAAGGGGGGCGTGTTTTGCCTGCTCGATCAGTGATGTTTCTGGTGTCTCATTCCTCCGCCGGCGGTGCCCAGGAGATCTGGGCCAATCTTGCCGAAGGGTTTTCCGAGCGCGGCTATGAAGTCGTTCTCGCCGCTCTCTACCCTTATCGTGCCACCGTTCGCGAATCGGCGGCGCACCTGCCGTGGAGCTACATCGTGCCGAAACGGCCCTCCGGCCCTCTCGCGGCCATCGGTTTGCTGCGCGCGCTGGTGGCCCGATTCCGTCGGGATCGCCCGGAAATCGTGTTCACCGCGATGCCGGCTGCGAACGTTCTCGCGTCGATAGCGGCACGGCTGGCCGGCAGCGGGACGCGGGTCGTCACCTCCCATCACTCGCCGGTCGAGACCCATAATCCTGCCTTGAACGTGATCGACGGCGTTGCCGGCTCGCTGAAGAGCGTCAAGGCCGTGGTCAGCGTATCCAACACGGTTGCCGCCTCGCTCGACAGCAAGCCCGCCCCCTATCGTCAGCGTCGGCGGACCATCCACAATGCGCTGCCGCCGCGTATCGAAACGCTGATCGAGTCGCTCGCCCAAGCGCGGCGGCCGCGGGTGGCGCGCACGCGCACGGTAGTGGCGACCGGGCGGCTGGCGCCCCAGAAAAACTATCCGCTGCTGCTTCGTGCCGCGGCCCACCTGCCGGATGCGACCTTCAAGATCGTCGGCAACGGCCCCGAAGAAGCGGCGCTGAAGGCACTCGCGATCGAACTGGGCGTTCAGGGGCGGGTCGAGTTTCTCGGGCACCGGCCGCGGGAAGAGGCGATGGCGATCCTCGCTGACGGCGACGTGTTCGTGCAGGCGAGCCTGTTCGAAGGCCACAGTCTCGCTCTCGTCGAAGCAGCGAAGCTCGGGCTGCCGCTGGTCGTGTCCGATGTTCCGGTGCAGATCGAGGGGATCACCGCGCGCGATGGTCAGCGTTGCGGCCTCGCCGTCTCGACGCAGGATCCCGAAGGCCTCGCCGCAACCTTGCGGCGCCTGCTCGACGATCCGGCCGAATATGCGCAGATGGCCGCGCTGTCGGCGAAGCTTGGCAGCGAGGCGAGCTATGCGGCGATGCTCGACGCCTATGAGGCCCTGGTCGCATGAGCGCGCCCCAGTCGGCGAACCCTGCCGAAGGTCAGGCCACCCGGTCGACCCTCTTTTCGCTTCAGGCGATGCGCGGCATCGCGGCGTTCGCGGTGGCGGTCTACCACACCAATCTGATCCTGAAGGAACCGGTCTACGGCGGCATTCACGCCTTCGACACGGTTGCCTCGCGTGGCTGGACCGGCGTCAATTTCTTCTTCGTTCTGAGCGGCTTCATCATCCTCTACGCCCACGCCAAGGATATCGGAATGCCGGCGCGGGCGGGCCGCTACCTGTGGCGACGCTTCTCCCGCGTCTATCCCGTTTACTGGCTGGTGCTGACCGGATTCATCGCCGCGTCCTCCATGGGGCTCGGCCACGCCGAGTTCACCACCGCGCCGCTCCACCTGCTCTCCTCCTACACGTTGCTGAGGATCGTGCCGGCGCCGGATCTGCCGCTGCAGGTGGCCTGGACGCTGGTTTATGAGGTGACCTTCTACCTCGCCTTCCTCGTCGTTATCCTCAACCGCCGCATCGGCTTCACGTTGATTGCGCTGTGGACCACCGCGGTGCTGATAAACGGCCTCATCCTGGGCGACAGCCAGACCGGCTGGACTCACGTCTGGAACCTGTACTTCCTGATCGGCGCGCTCTCGTTCGCCGCGTTTCAGCGGATCCACGGCGCCAAGGCCGGCGGATTGCTGTTCGCCGCCGGTTTCGCGTTGCTCGCGATCCTGTTCGGCGCCGGTCTCGTCGATCCCCGGCTTGGCTTCGGGCAGGGCAAGCCGCTCCTGCTGATCGCGCTTGCGGTCGGATTCGCGTTGATCCTGCTCGGCAGCGTGGTGTTCGAACGTGCTCGGCCGCTGCGGGTCCCGGCGACCCTGGTCCTCCTCGGGGAGGCGAGCTACGCCATCTACCTCGTCCACTCACCGGTGATCTCGCTGCTCGCAGGGTTGAACCGGCGGCTGCTCTACGGCGCTATCCCGGCGGAAATCCTGTTCTTTCTGATTCTCGCGGCCTCGGTGCTGGCCGGCCTCGTTGCGCATTTCATTCTCGAAAAGCCTCTGCTTCGGCTGATGCGTGGTTTCGAGCGCTCCCGAGCCGGCAATGGCACCGCACAGGGCGAAGTTCGCCGGGCCGAGGCGCGGTGAGATGGCAGTGAGCGGCGCCGTGCGGGCGGACAGATGGGCATCGATCAGGCGTGGGGCCTTCACCGCCGCCACGTTCGGCATGTTGTGGATGGTGATCATCGGCCTCAACCCGCTGTCGGAGAAGGTCAAGACCATCCCGGCGACGGGTGACGGCGATCTCGCGCGCCAGCTCTGCTACAGCCTAATCTTCATCGTCGCGCTGCTCGCCTCTCGCCCGCTGACCCACCCGCGCAATCTGTTCGCACTCCCGCTGACGGTGACGATCGCGCTCGGCTGGTGCTGGCTGAGCCTGAGCTGGTCGGCGGTGCCGGACGTCGGCATGCGTCGGCTGATCCTCACCTCCATCATCATGTTCTCGATCTTCCGCTCGGTGAAGGAGATCGGCCATGAGCGGACGATCGCGCTGATCCGCCTGGTGCTGCTGATCACTTTGGTGCTGAACTACGTCGCGATCGTGGTCACGCCGGCCGCGGTCCACCAGATGGCGGAAATCGGGGATCCGAACCTGATCGGAAACTGGCGCGGCGTGCTTCCGCAGAAGAATTTCGCCGGGGCCATCTGCGCCTTCACTGTTATCCTGTTCACCTTCGACGCGCAGAAACTGCAGCGCTGGCTCCGCGCCGTGGTGATCGTCGGAGCCCTGTTCTTCCTCTACAAAACACACTCCAAGACGTCGCAGGGCATCCTCGTCCTGGCGATGATCGTCGGCTGGGTCTACACCCGCTACAATCCCTCCTATCGCGCGCTGATCATCCCGCTCATCAGCGTGATCGGCTGCGCCGGCGTGCTCTACGTCGAGATGAATTGGGATGCGCTGATGGCGCCGCTGCACAGCCCCGACGCGCTCACCGGACGAACCCAGATCTGGCCGCCGCTCGCCAATTTCGCCAACGATCATCTGCTGACCGGTTCGGGCTTCGGCTCCTTCTGGAATATCGGTCCGACCAGCCCGATCTATCAATATGCCGAAGGCTGGGTGTCGGGGATCGCCAGCGGTCACAACGGCTATCTCGACATGCTCGTCCAGGTCGGCCTCCCCGGGCTGACGCTGATCGTCATTTCGATGATCATCTGGCCGATGATCCGCCTGCTCGGCAGCCGAACCGCGCCGCGCCAGACCGGCGCCCTGATGCTGGCGCTGATCGTCTTCTGCATGGGCCACAACACGACGGAGAGCAGCCTGTTCGATCGCGACATGGTGGTGCAGCAATTCCTGAGCTTCGCCGTGGCGATGGTCGGCTCGGTGCTCGGCACCTCCTATGCCGCGCGTCGCGCTCGGACGGATCGGATCCCGCGCGCGCAGTTCATCGCCGCCCAGCGGCCGCTGGCACGGGAGGGGCGGGCATGACCAGTGCCCATCTCCACGCTCCGGCGCCGTTGCGAACCCGGGTCCGGATCGTTCCGAGGGAGCGCACCACCCCGGCCCTGGTCGTTCTCGCGATCATCCTGATCCTCGTCCTGCTCGGCCCGTACATCAACTACAAGCCCGCCCCGTTCACCGGCGAGGGCAACCCCATGCGGCAGCTGATCTTCTTCAGCTGCGCGCTGACCCTCGCCTGGGCGGCGCGGCCGCTTTCCAAGCCGGATCGACTGTTGGCGATCCCGCTGATCATGATGATCGCGCTCGGCTGGTGCTGGGTCAGCCTAGCCTGGTCTGCGGTGCCGGACATATCGGTACGCCGATTGCTGCTGACGACGATCGTGATGTGGACCATATTCATGATCGCGCGGCAGGCCGGCTACCGCCGATCCCTGGCGATCATGCGGTTGATCCTGGTCGGCATCCTGATCGCGAATTACGTTGCATCCGTGGGCTTCCCGCAATTCGGCGTGCACCAGGCGGCCGATCTCGCCGATCCGGGAATCGTCGGGTCGTGGCGCGGCGTGATGCTTCAAAAGAACTTTGCAGGCGCCACCTGCGCGCTCACCATCCTGCTGTTCGTCTTCGACAGCAAGCCGCTCCGGCCATGGCTCTGCGCGATCGTCATCGCAGCGACGGCTTACTACCTTTATCGCACGAACTCGAAGACGTCCGGGGGCATCCTCATCTTCTCGATGCTCTGCGGCTATATCTATGCCCGCTACAATCCCGCCTACCGGGCCTTGCTGATCCCGTTGCTGAGCGTGATCGGCGTCGGCCTGTTCCTCGCCTCCGAATTCTACTGGGATGCGCTGGCGGCGCCCTTCTCCTCCAAGGATGCCTTCACCGGGCGCGTCCAGATCTGGCCGGTCCTGATCGAATATGCCCAGGATCACTGGATGCTGGGCTCGGGCTATGGCGCTTTCTGGAACATCGGGGGCACCACGCCGATCTACAATTACGCAAGCGGCTGGCTCACCGAGATCACCAGCGGTCACAACGGCTATCTCGATCTGCTCATCCAGATCGGCTTTCCCGGCATGCTCATCGTCGTGTTCGCGGCCCTGATCTGGCCGCTCGTCAAGTTGCTCAGCAGCCGTACGATTCCACGCCAGACGGGCGCGCTTCTGGTCACCCTGCTGCTGTTCTGCGCAGGGCACAATCTGACCGAATCGAGTCTCTTCGACCGCGATCAGATCCTGCAGGTCTTCCTGATCATCACGCTTGCCTTCATCTGGCGCGAGACCAACGCGGCAACCAGCGAGACGCTTGCGGAGGCCGCCAATGGGCGTTGAGCCGGCCGTCGCCGAAATGCCGCCGCCGGCAAGGGGCGGCCGCACGCTCGTGTCCGGACTGATGCGCTACGCGGTCGCCGCGGTCGGGCCGATCGCGGGGGCGGGGGCGCAATTCGTTCTCTCGCTTCTGCTGCTGCATCTGCTCAGCCCGGCCGCGTTCGGCAGTTTCGCCTTTCTTCTCGTAACCTCGATCTTTTCGGCCGGCCTTTGGGCGGGGCTGTTCTGCGCGCCGCTGCCCGTTCTCCTCAACCAGGCCGATGAAGCGGTTCGCGATCGTGCCATCCGATCGCTCACGACGCTGTCGACGCTCGGCTCGATACTCGTCTTCGCCGTGTTCGCGGTCATGGGGCTCGCGCTGCACGTGCCGCTCGGCGGCGCCTTGCTGTTCGGCGTCTATGCCGCGATGTTCGTATTGCGCTGGTACGCACGAACCTATGCCTATGCGCACGATCGCGTCGTTCGGGTGACGGTCTCCGACCTCGTCTACAGCGCCATCCTGCTCGGCGGCGTCGGTGCTCTCGCTGCGGCCGGGATCGCGTCCGTCGAATGGTGCTACGGCATCATGGCCCTGAGCGCCGCGCTCGGATTGCTGCCCTTCGGCCGCACTTACGTCCGCGCCCTGTTCGCCTTCGATCGCGAGGCTTTCGCCAATTACCGGCCGATCTGGCGCGAACATTCGGGCTGGTCGCTGGCCGGCATCGTCACCACCGAGGCCACGATCAACGCGCACGTCTACATCGTCACCCTGATTGCCGGGCCCGCCGCATACGCACCGATCGCCGCAACCGCGTTGATGATCCGGCCGATGGGGGTCGCCCAGAACGCGCTCGGCGATTTCGAGCGGCCGCGGATGGCGCGGCAGATCGGCAGCGCCCGGATCGGCGACGCCGTGCGCAGCGTCCGCTTCTTCCGGATGGTGCTGGTCGCCGCCTGGGTCGCGACCTGCACTGCCGCCGTCCTGCTCTTCGTGATCGATCCGCATCTGGTATTCCCGAGGGAATATGACCGGTCGGTGCTGGCGATCGGCACGGCACTCTGGCTTGCCGTCTCCGGCATCCGCCTCGTGCGCACACCCGAATCCACCTTGTTGCAGGCTGCGGGCGCGTTCCGGCCGCTGGCCCATGCCAGCATGATCGCGTGCGGGTTTTCGGTGCTGGCGGTGCTTGCGATGCTGTTCGTCGTCGGCCCGCTCTGGTCGATCGTCGGAATCCTGATCGGCGAGTTCGTGTTCGCGCTCTGGACATGGCGGGAAGCGCGCCGGTGGCGGAGGAAAGCCGGTTCCGCAGAACCGGTCGAGACAATGGGCGCGCCAGCGCCCGCGGGGCAAGCGGAGGACGCGGCGTGAAGGTTACCATTGGCATCAAGGCGCTCAACGAAGAAAAGAGGATCGCCGATGCGCTCGCCAGCGCGGTCGCCGCAGTGGCGCCGTTCGGCGGCGAAGTGGTCCTGGCCGACAGCGGTTCGACCGACCGCACGATCGAGATCGCGCGGCAGTTCCCGGTCCGCATCGTCCAGCTTGCCAACCCGGCGGAACGCTGCTGCGGGGCAGGCGCCCAGCTCGCCTTCCAGAGCGCCAAGGGCGAGTATTTCTACCTGCTCGATGGCGACATGGTGATCGATCCCGGCTTCCTGCCCGCCGGGATCGCCTATCTCGAGGAAAATAAGGACGTCGCTGCAGTCGGCGGCCATGTTCGCGAACGCAACACGCAAGGGCACGAATTCCAGATCCGCGCGAACACGGTGGCGAACGATCGCAACTGGTCGCCAGGGATCGTCGATCGCCTGGATTGCGGCGGCCTCTACCGGACCAGCGCCGTTCGCGAAGCCGGTTGGTTCGCGGATCGCAATCTCCATGCGTTCGAGGAGTTCGAGCTCGCGTCGCGCCTGCAGGCGCGGGGATGGAAGCTGGCCAGGATCGACGTGCCCGCGATCGATCATTTCGGCCACACCGAAGACGGCTATCATCTGCTGCTGCGGCGGATACGCTCCGGCTATTCGGGTGCCCCGGGGGAGGTGCTTCGCGGAGCGATCGGGCGCAGTCATCTGCCGATCGTCCTGCGCCGGCTCGGCCATGTCAGAAACGGTCTTGCGGTAATGGCCTGGTGGCTGCTGCTGCTGGTTGCGCTGGTCACCTGGCATCCGTTCGTCTTGCTCGGCCTGATCCTCGTGCCGCTGGCGTTCCTGTCGTGGCGGCGCGGTTCGCCGCGGCTCGGCCTCTACTCCCTCACCGCCTGGAACGTCAGCGCCGCCGGCCTGCTCGCCGGCTTCTTCCGGCGCCGGACGCCGCCTGATCGTCCGCTCGGGGCGATCGAGCTGAAGCACGGGTGATGGCGACGGCGTACAGCCAGCTCGATCCTGTCGCGCCGGAGGCGCAGGCGCCACGGCCCGACCGCACCCATAGCCCGTCGCGCGGGCTTCGCATCGACATCCAGCTGCTCCGTGCGCTGGCGATCATCCTGGTGCTGCTGCATCACGCTCACGTGCCGTACGTGCCGGGCGGTTTCCTGGGCGTGGATATCTTCTTCGTCGTCTCGGGCTATCTGATGACCGGAATCATCGCCCGCGAACTCGACGAAGGCCGGTTCAGCTTCCGGAACTTCTATGCGCGGCGGATCCGCCGCCTGCTCCCCGCCGCCTATGCCACGCTCGCCGTCACGGCTTTGCTCGCGCCCTTCCTGCTCGATCATTGGGAATATCGCGATTTTCTCGCGCAGCTCGCCGGCAGCTTCACCTTCGTGGTCAATCTGGTGCTGTGGAAGCAGTCCGATTACTTCAACAGCGGCGCCGCGCTCAAGCCGCTCCTCCATATGTGGTCGCTGTCGCTCGAGGAACAATATTACCTGGTCCTGCCGCTGCTGCTCTTCTGCTTTCCGAAGCGTTTTCGGCTTCCACTGACCGCAGCCGCGACGCTGATCAGCATCGCCGCCTGCGCATGGCTGCTGCAGCGGGTTCCTTCCGCCACTTTCTATTTCCTGCCGACCCGATTCTGGGAACTGGGGATCGGCTCGGTGCTCGCCCTGCTGATCCGAAAGGAATGGGTGAGGCCGGCGGCCTTGCCGATCCCGCGACTGGCGGCGGCGGCCATTCTCATCCTCGTCCCGTTGCTGGTCGACGAACGCGGCCACCCCGGTCTGCCTGCGCTCGTCATATGCCTTGCGACGGCGCTGCTGCTCGTCCCCGGCCTGGATCTCAAGGCTTCCCGACCATTGGCGCCGCTGGTGGCGATCGGCGATCGCTCCTATTCGCTCTACCTGGTGCACTGGCCGGTCTATGCGTTCGTCAACAACATCTTCATCACCCGCGTGCCGCTCTGGCTCAACATTCTGCTTCTGGTCCCCGTCCTGATCTGGATGGAGCTGCAATACCGGCTTGCGGAGCAACCGTATCGCGCGATGCGACTGGACGCCCGCCGGATCGGCCTACTCGTGTTGATCCCGCTGATCGTCGTCGGTGGATCGGCGCTCGCCCTGCGCGCCGGTGGCCAGCCCGACCCCGCGCTGCACATCGGCAATACCGGCATCGGCGCCGGCTGCGATTTCAAGAATGCCTATGCGCCGCGGGCCGATTGCCGGACCGCGGATCGACCCACCACCCTGTTGTGGGGCGACAGCTTCGCGATGCATCTTGGCCCCGGGCTGGCGGTCAGCAGTCCCGGCGGCGTCGAGCAGGCGACGCGGACTTCGTGTGGCCCATTTCTGGGCCTGGCGCCGGTGAACGGCGCTCAGCAGACCCCGGATTGGGCGCGGCGCTGCATCGCCTTCAACGATTCGGTGCTCGCCGCGCTTGCGCGTTCGCCGCAGATCGACACGGTCATCCTGTCGAGCGCACTCGCGCAATATGTGCCTGGGCAGGAGCCGGGCTGGCACGCGCTCGTGCGGCGCGGCGACGCTCTCACCGAGCAGCCGCAATCGCTGGATCAAGTTCACGCAGCGCTGACCCGTACGGTCGCCGCGATCCGGCGATCGGGCAAGAAGGTCGTGCTGATTGCACCGCCGCCATCGGCCGGCTTCGACATGGCGCGCTGTCAGGCACGCGAGGCGGCCGGGCTGCCGGTCGTAGCGCCGGAGGGGCGCTGCGACTTCTCGCTTGACGCCTATAGTGCATTTCGGCGCCCGATCAACGCGTTCCTTGCCGAGGTAACCCGTCGCAAGACGCTGCCGATCCTGTCGTTCGAAGAAACGCTCTGCGGCTCCGGCACCTGTCGGATCAGCGCCGGCGGCAAGCCGATCTACCGCGATCTGGCGCACCTGAGCATCGTCGGCTCTCGTGCGCTGGGACACGAGATGCGGATGGGCGAGACCGCACGCGCAATGGCGCGCTGATCTTGCTGCACGTCAGGGGGATGGAGCCGTCAGAATGACTCGGTTGGTGACGTCCGGCACGCAATCCTGCTTGACGATGGTGCCGGGATTGCCTGCCACGATCGAGGCCGGCGGCACGTCGGCCGTCACCACTGCGCCCGCCAGGATGCGGCTGCCGGCGCCGACCGTGACTGCGCCGACGACCACCGCGTGCGGACCGATCCAGACGTCGTCCTCGATCACCGGGTAAAACGTCTCGCGGCTGCCGTCACGGGCGATGCGGTCTCCCTGTCCGATCGTGGCGCCGTGGAACAGGGTGACGTTGCGCCCGATCCGGGCATGCTGGTTGACGACGATCCCCCAACCATGCGCGATCGCGAAGCCATGGCCGATCGCGGTGCGGAGCGGCAGATCGATGGCGGCACCATGGCAGGCGAGGCGGTGTGCGATGGCAGCAATCGGCGCCAGCGGACGCCCCCAGCTTCGCCGACGCAGCGCCTGGTAGGCGCGCAAGGTGGCGATCGGACGGAAGGTGCGGCTCTTGATCATCAGCTTGATCAGCTGACCCCACCCGCCCCGTGCCGTCGCCCGGAAGATGTCGGCGTCGAGCGGGCTCATCGACCGGTCCTCCCTGCCAATGCGGCTTCGATGTCGGGGGCGATCAGTCCGACGGCAAGGCGCGATCCCGGTTCCGACAGATGACCATAGTCGAATTGCAGCGGGATACCGGGCGAGGCCCAGGTCCGGCAGGTTCCCCCAGGACACAGCTTCTGTCGCAGCGACAGATAGGTGACGTGCGGCTCAGCGCTCAGCCGGGCCAGCGCGGCGTCCGCTGCGGCGGCGTTCGGGTCGGCGAACCGCCGGACGAGATCGGGATCTCCGGCACGGTCCGCCGAGACGAGCAGACGCGGGAGGGCGATGTCATATTGCGGCACCGGTCCTGCCAGCAGGATCTTGGTGCCCGCGAGCCGCGGGTCGCGGAGTGTCTCGGTCAGCAGAGGAACGTCGTCCAGCTGCCAGCGTCCGGCGAGCAGAACCGCCGTGGGCCGATGTTCGGGCACCCAGCGGCCGAGAATGTCGCGGAAGAAGCGCTCGCAGACCTTGCCGCCTTCGCCCGGGTAGAGCATCGGCCGGCACCCGACCAGGGTTGCCTGGACCACGTCGTAGCGGTCCCGGAGCTGGGCAACGCCCGGCCAGAGATGGGCGGCATGGCTGTCGCCGACCAGCAGCAGCACCGGCTTCGTGCCGCTGGTCTTCAGGCAGGTCGCGGCGTCGAACGTGTCGCGATAGTTGGAGATGAAACAGCTGCCGCGACGATAGCTGGCTTCCTGGTCCAGGTCGGCGAAACGGGCCACGGCGGCCTGGACAGGGGTGAAGCGTTGCGTCAACCCGCCGGAGGCGATCAGCGCGCCGCCGAGGGCGATGGTCACGGCCATGGCGCCAAGGGCGGTCGACAGGATGGCGCGCGTGGTCCAGCGCGCACCCTGAACCCGAAACGGTGTCTCCACATATTTCCAGGAGAGGATGGCGAGCAGGATGGACGCTGCGACTTCAAGCCCCATCACCATCGGACCGGCGGCCTGGAAAAGCCAGATCTTGCTGAACACGATCACGGGCCAGTGCCAGAGGTATAGGGAATAGGAGATTCGGCCGATGAACACCACCGGCGGCAGCGACATCAATTGCGACACGATGGTATTCTGCGCGCCCGTGTAGATCAGCAGAGCCGCGCCGATGCACGGGACGAGGGCGGTGAGGCCGGGGAACGGAGTCTGCGCGCTGTATTTCCATACGCAGAGCAGAATGCCGATCAGCCCGGCGGCACCGAGGAGTTCGTTGACCCACCGGCGCTTGGGCGCGGTCGTGATCAGCGCAAGGCCACCTCCGAGCGCCAATTCCCAGGCACGGCTTGGCAGGAGGTAGAAGGCCGCCGAAGGGTTCCAGGCCATCGTCGCTACGGCGGCGGCAAGGCTGACGAGCCCGACGGCGAGGATGACGGCTTTCAGGCGGGCAGGTCTGGCGACGCCGATCGCTGCCAGCAGCAACGGCCAGAGGATGTAGAATTGCTCCTCGATCGCAAGCGACCAGGTGTGGAGCAGCGGCTTGACGTGACTTTCGGCGTCGAAATAGCCGCTTTCGGAGAAGAACAGGATGTTCGATCCGAACAGCGTGGTGGCCATCAGCGAATGTGCGTAGCGGATCAACTCGTTGGGCAGCATCGCCATACAGGCGATCGCGGTGGTCACGCCGAGCACCAGGAACAGGGCAGGGAAGATGCGCAGCACCCGGCGCCGGTAGAAATCGGCGATCGAATAGCGGCCGAGCGCAAGATCGCGGACGAGGATGCCGGTGATAAGATAGCCCGAGATCACGAAGAAGATGTCGACCCCGACATAGCCCCCCCCGAACCCGCGCATGCCGATATGGTTGAACACGACGGGTAGCACCGCCAGCGTTCGCAAGCCGTCGATGTCGGCGCGATAGGCGTGGGCCGTAGCGGAGGGCGCCGCACGGGGCTCGCGCTCGATCGCCGCCGCGGGATCGTGCCCGAAGGACCGAGGAAACGCGAACTCCTTCGTCATCAACTCATCTCCGTTGCCACACCGGCGCAACTCTGCCGGCAGGCAGGTCCTTGGCGGTGCACAGGGCCGTGATGCACTGCATCTGCTGCGGTGCACCATTTAGAGAGCCGTCGGCGCGAAAAGCAACCACGTTGCGCCACGATGGACCATTCTGTGGCGGGGCGGCATCTCTGCGCCTCAGACGGCCGGCCGACGGGTGTCAGCCTTCGCCCCGGAAACCCGGCGGCATGCACTGTTTCTTGTCCGGCCGCGGCAACGTCTCGCAATTCCAGAGAGCGATCTCGCGCGCCCGCGAACGGTCGACGAAATAATAGAAATCAGGCTGCCTGTCGGGCCAGCTCGTCCGGCCGAGCCCGTTCGAGAGCACTCGCCCCGGCGTGCCCGTAAAGCCGACCACGGTGCAGCCTTTCGGGGCCTGCTTGCACATTTCGAGCCCCACCAGCGCCAGGGTGCCGGCAAATTGATCCGGTTTGATCTGCAGCACGAACAGGTTTTCGGCGGCATCAGCGGCGCGCAACTGATTGCCCCTCAGCATCGCCTCGGGCACGGCGACGCTCGGCGGCGGCGCCGTTGGGGGCTCCGGCTCGATCGAAACCGGCGGCAGATCGAGCGCGACTTCCGGCACTTCGGTCTCGGAACCCGGACGATGCGCCGGCGACAACGTCGCGAGCATCGGGGTGATCGGTTCGCTCCCCTGGTGCGTGCCCCGGAAAGCACCGGGTTTGCCGGTGGCACCCCGCCAGCGGAAGAAGAGGTGGGTGTTGACCGCGGCCACCTTGTCGACGCTCGAGCTCCAGTTCGGCACCACCCAGTCGGTGTGGAAGTGCGTTGCCCAGCCGACCGGCGCATAGACGCTGCCCGCCAACGCGCTTCGCGCCATGGCACGCGCTCGCTCCCAGGCTGCCGCCGAAGGAATCCGACGGCGAAGCGAACCGTCGCAGGTGAAGGAGAATTGGCAACCTGTGGAGCGGTTGGATCCCTGATACACGACGCCGCAAACGGACTTCGGAAAGGCCGGGTGGCGAAGGCGATTGAGCACGACCTGAACCACCGGCGCCTGGTCCAGGGCTCGGTCGCCCGCTTCGTACCAGGCTGCCGAGGCGAGGCAGTCCACGGCCCGCGCCTGATCGGCGGCCGGAAGGGCCAGCCGGAACGGCGCAGCGGCCGGCACCGGATCCTTGGTGAACGGCACTTTGGCGTTGATCGCCTGCGCCGTCTCGGCCGGCACGTCGAGATATTCGACCGGCTCGACGGGCGGAACAGGGATCGTCGGCGGCTTTTCGCCGTCCTTGTCGGTGCGAATGCCGACGGAGCGGGCAAGGCCGGCAAGGACCTGGCTGTCCTCGTCGAGTGCAAGATAGGCGACCGCACCACCGGCTGCGAGCAGACCGAGGAAGAGCACGAGCAGTATCGCAAGCAGCGGCGACGGCGGCGGCCTTACCTCGGCACGCGGATCGAAATGCGGCGGCAATCCACCTGAAGTCGCGCCCTCCAGCGCGAATTCCGCTCCGGCGGACTCCACCGCCAAGTGCGACTCGGCGCTGGAAAGGTGATCGGGTGACACGGCCGCTGCATATCAAACGCAGCGCGGCGAACAAGGAGTCTTGTTGTGCGGTGCAATATCCGGGACGAACGGCGTCAGCCCCCGGCGACGCGCCGCCAGGAAAGCTTGTCCTCAGGAGACTGCACCCGCAGCCAGCTGTAGCCGGTCTTATGCCACGGACGGATTGCCCCGGTGGCGCTGTCGAGCACGATGTCGCCGTCCTCGCCGCGTACGACAAGCACGGTGTGCAGGCCGAGCCGGCTGCTGAAGACGACGGCCAGGAACAACCGCTCGGCCGGCAACCCCGCCGCGATCAGTTCTTGCTGCTTCTGGAGGGCAATATCCTCGCAGTCGCCTGTCGCACGCTTGCCGGTGCCGGACGGCTGCCAATATTCGTCCACTCCGAACGATTCCCGGTCGGTGCGCTGCCGGACGGTCGCATTGACGTGGCTGTTGATCGACCGAACCATCTTCATCGGCCAACCGCCTTTGGTGCGTGCCTCTCGGTCGGGTTCCGGCAGGCCGTCGGCAGCGATCGCCCCGGTTGCGCCATTCGCACCGTGTTCGTTGCCCGTCAGCGATGTCCGCCTCGGGTCGGTGCAGGCCGCGGACGGCTCGCCGCCGATCGCGGTCGGTGCCGCCCCGGCGGGCGGCATGCATGCGACGGTTTGCCGAAGTGCGGCCATTTCCGCCGGAGTGCCGTTCAGGCCGCACAAGGCCGGTTCACGCAGGCACAGATCGAGAAATCCCGTCGGGGCGTCGGCGATCTCGCCGGCCGGCACGAACGCGGCCGGGTTATGCGCCGCGTGCGCGGGCGCTGTGATCGTGAAGGCGGC
This sequence comes from Sphingosinicella sp. BN140058, assembly GCF_004135585.1. Classification (NCBI taxonomy): domain Bacteria; kingdom Pseudomonadati; phylum Pseudomonadota; class Alphaproteobacteria; order Sphingomonadales; family Sphingosinicellaceae; genus Sphingosinicella; species Sphingosinicella sp. BN140058. Next base: position 3,109,650 of record NZ_CP035501.1, read on the forward strand.
CACCACTGCGGCGGCCAAGACGCTGCGAGACACCGACAAGCTCCCGGTTGAGGAGCCCTCGCTTTGACGTCTGATCCATGCCCATCTGCCTAATCCTTTGGGTTAACTCAAAATCAACCACGATTGGCGACGACCTGCGGCATCGACGAGCAGCGAACCCGAGGACCAGTCGGCTGCAAGATCCTCTTGCGCGGCCGATGCTAGGCTACCGATCGGGAAAGGTCTGGATATCGTAGGGGAAACACCCTGACTCTCCAGCATGGCTAGGACCTGCTCGGCAGCCAGCGAGCAAGAGTGTCGGTGCGCGATCCGCCTGTGACCGCACAGCAGCCGCCGAACGCAGTGCTCTCGCGTGAAAGTCGCTAATTCTGGTGCGTCAGCAGCAGTGAGCAGCCGCATCAGCCACTCGCCGTAGATCGAAAGCTGTGCCACGCACGCTGACGCCGCCGCGGCGCGGCCATTGCTGTTTGAAGGCGCGGCGGCTGCCGAGGCGGCGGCGCACTGCGCAGCGCCGCCCGACGTCAGGCGAACCGGGCCAGATGCGATCGAATATTCGCGATCGTCTCGGCCGGAGCATGCGGCGCTATGCCTTGCGGTCCCTCCATCGGCTGTTCGATCAGACGCGTCATTGCAGCTTTCAGATCATCGGCCTCTTCGACGATCAGCAGGCCGGGACGATTGCGGAACTTGCCGGCGGTGTCGAGCTGGTGGTCGGTCGTATGCTCGCGCAGCGACGCACGCCGCGGCATCAGCAGAGTGGGCTTCCCGATCTCCAGCGCCTGCAGGATCGAGCCCATGCCGACATGGGCGACGAACAGGCTGCAGGCATTGAGATGGCGCTGATACTCGCCGTGCGACACCATCCGCTTCCACTCGCACGCTTTCGGCTCGTACGCGCCGTCACCGATCTGGAGGAATACGGGAACGCTGGGGTGTGCTGCCGCCCATTCGTCGATCGCGCGGGTCATGCGATCGAACGGCATCATCGATCCGACGGACGCGAATATCATAGCACCTGACCCCAATATGCGACGCCTTCCTTCTCCGCGACTTCCGGCCATTGTGAGACGCATTGATTGACGAACTTGCGGGCGATGCGCCCCGACGACGACATCTTCTGGGTGTTCGCGATCGAGTCGATCCACAGGGTGTGAATGCCCATCATGCGGCCGAGCAGCATGAACGCCAGCATCGGCGCCGATCCGGTGGTGACGATCACCTTGGGACGTTCCTTCACCATCACCTTGAGCGCGCGCCAGAAGATCGTTCCGAACGGCTTCACGTCGAATCGGGAGGCATCGGGCACGATGTAGAGCTTGGCGCCGCCGAGATTGTCGACATGACCTTCGAAGGTAGAAACGTAGGACACGTCGAAATCCTCGAACGCGCGGCGCATGCGCAGCAACTGCGTCCAGTGGCCGCCGCCGGAGGCGACCGCGAGCAATCTCGGTCGGCTCACCGTCTCGCCACCCGGGCTGATGTCATGCGAAGGGCCATGCTGCTAGTCGTCATCGGATCCCCAGATGTGTTGCAGGCTGCACGCAATGCGCGAGCGGGGGATTCCTTGCCCATCGCGTGCTGCAGCGCAACCGTCTTTTGCGGTGCTTGCGAGCAGACCGGAGCGTGAAGGGCGGTGCACCGCCTTGTTCCGCTTCGCCGCTATTGGATCGACGCGATGAGCCGGGCTTCCGCCGCGCCAGTCGGAGCGGGCGTCGAGCGCACTCGGATTGACAGTGCAGATTGCTCCGATCCGGTGCTAAAATCTTTTTCGCTTCGGCCCGCATCGCCTCTGTCAGGTCGCGAAAATCCGCGCTTTTCCGGGTGCGGGAATGCGCGAAGCGGAGACCGATCACTCTACCGCGGCGCGGCGGTTCATGTCGCCGCAGGCGCAAGGCGGAGCGGCGCGGCGCTGACGCCATGACGGCGGGCGGGTCTTGTGTCCGATCCTCTTTCGTGCTCAAGACGATCTATGCTGCGCCGCAGAAGAGTGTCCTGCTGCGCCGCAGCGAAACAAAGGGACAGTGATGGCAATCAAACCTGTTCGCAAGGCAGTCTTTCCCGTGGGTGGGCTTGGAACCCGCTTTCTTCCCGCGACGAAGGCCGTGCCGAAGGAAATGCTTCCGGTCGTTGACCGGCCGCTGATCCAATATGCGGTCGAAGAAGCAATCGAGGCGGGGATCGAGCAGATGATCTTCGTCACGGCCCGTGGCAAGTCCGCGATCGAGGATCATTTCGACATCGCGTTCGAGCTCGAAACGACGATGCGGGAACGCGGCAAGTCTCTGGGACTGCTCGACGGATCGCGGCTCAGCCCCGGCGCGATCACCTATGTTCGCCAGCAGGAGCCGATGGGCCTCGGCCACGCGGTCTGGTGCGCGCGCGATGTCGTCGGCGACGAGCCGTTCGCGGTCCTGCTCGCCGATGATCTGATGGTCGGCAAGCCCGGCTGCCTCCGCCAGATGGTCGATGCGTATGACCGTACCGGCGGCAACCTGCTCTGCGCGGAGATCGTCCCCGATGATCAGACGCATCGATACGGGATCATCACGCCGGGCGGTCGCGACGGTGCGCTCACGGAGGTTCAGGGCCTGGTGGAAAAGCCGGCGCCGGGAACCGCGCCGTCCAATCTGTCGGTGATCGGCCGCTACATCCTGCAGCCGGAAGTGATGAAGATCCTCGCCGGCCAGCAGAAGGGCGCCGGCGGCGAGATCCAGCTCACCGATGCAATGGCGCAGCTGATCGGAACTCAGCCGTTCCATGGTCTTACCTTTGCCGGCACTCGCTACGATTGCGGAGACAAAGCCGGTTTTCTCCATGCCAATCTCGCGCTCGCGCTCGAACGCGAGGAGATCAGTGCCGAGGTGGAGCGGTTCGCCCGTGCCTTGCTCGCCGAACGCGGCGCCGTTCGTGCGGCCGCGGCCGTAGCCAATGACGAAGAAGGGAGTGTCGCATGCGTATCGTGATGATCGGATCGGGCTATGTCGGCCTGGTGTCGGGTGCTTGCCTGGCGGATTTCGGCCATCAGGTGGTCTGCATCGACAAGGACGAGAGCAAGATCTCCCGTCTGCGTGAGGGCAAGATCCCGATCTATGAGCCTGGTCTCGAGGATCTGGTCAACCGGAACGTTGCCGCCGGTCGGCTGTCGTTCTCGACCGATCTCGCCCAGCCGGTCTGGGATGCGGACGTCGTCTTCATCGCGGTCGGCACGCCGGCTCGGCGGGGCGACGGCCATGCCGATCTCTCCTACGTCCATGCCGCAGCGGCCGAGATCGCGCCGTGGCTGACCGGTTTCACCGTTGTCGTCACCAAGTCGACGGTGCCGGTCGGCACCGGTGACGAGGTCGAGCGGATCCTGCGCGAGGTCAATCCGAAGGCAGACGTCGCCGTCGCCTCCAATCCCGAATTCCTCCGCGAAGGCGCGGCGATCGACGACTTCAAGCGGCCCGACCGCATCGTCGTCGGCATCGAGGATGATCGTGCGCGGCCGGTGATGGAGGAAGTCTATCGGCCCCTCTACCTCAACCAGTCGCCGATCCTGTTCACCGGCCGGCGGACCAGCGAGCTGATCAAATACGCGGCCAATGCGTTCCTGGCGATGAAGATCACCTTCATCAACGAGGTCGCCGATCTTTGTGAACGCGTCGGTGCGGACGTTCAGGAGGTCGCGCGTGGCATCGGCCTCGACAATCGCATCGGCCGCAAGTTCCTCCACGCCGGCCCCGGCTACGGCGGCTCGTGCTTCCCCAAGGACACGCTCGCCCTCGTCAAGACGGCCGAGGATGCGGGCGCGCCGATCCGCCTGATCGAGACCACGGTTGCGGTCAACGACACCCGCAAGCGGGCGATGGGCCGCAAGATCATCGCTGCATGCGGCGGTTCGGTTCGCGGCAAGACCATCGCCGTGCTCGGTCTCACCTTCAAGCCGAACACTGACGACATGCGCGACGCGCCGGCTTTGGCAATCATCCAGGCACTGGAAGACGGCGGCGCGACCGTTCGCGCCTACGATCCCGAAGGCATGGAAGCGGCGCGCGCGATGCTTCCGAACGTCACCTTCGCGAACTCGCCTTACGAAGCTGCGGAAGGTGCGGCGGCGGCGGTGATCGTCACCGAATGGGATGCGTTCCGGGCCCTCGATCTGCGCCGCCTGCGCGGGCTGATGGTGGGCGATGCTCTTGTCGACCTGCGCAACATCTACCAGGCGGATGCGGCCGAAGCCGCCGGCTTCACCCACACGAGCGTCGGCCGCGGTCTTCAGCCGGTGCCGAGCGAGGTTGGTCTCGCCGCCGAATAAGCCCACAGCTTCGCTGAAGGGTCGTGAACACCCGCTCCGGCTTTGCTTCGCGTCACCGCGGCGAAAGGCAAGGCTGGGGCGGGTGTTTATCGTTCAGTCAGATGCATGAACGGGGGCGGCTGGAGGGGCGCACCGAACGCCGCTCAAGAGCAGACCCGTCCGACAGGACGCTCCCTTGAAGCAGGTGTCATGAAGCAGGTCCGTCCGGATGCGCGCAAGCCATTGGCGCGCACCGGAACGGCTCGATCAGTAAGCGTTGCGGTGGACCACGACGGCCAGGGTGCGGGCAAGGATGCTGACGTCGCGCAGCAGGCTCCAGCCCTGCATATATTCGAGATCCGCTTCCAGCCGGTTGAGGATGTCGCGGCGGTGTTCGGTGGCACCGCGGAAGCCGCGCACCTGGGCAAGCCCCGTAATGCCGGGTTTCAGGGCGTGGCGATGCCAATATTGCCGATCGACGCGCCAGAACAACTCGTCGCCTGCAAGCGAGCCGAGCGCATGCGGGCGCGGACCGACCAGGCTCATCTCGCCAAGCAGGACGTTGAGCAGCTGAGGGAGCTCGTCGATGCTGGTCTTCCGGATGAAACGGCCGACTCGCGTAATCCGGTCATCGTCTCGGCGCGCCGACCGGTTGCCGGCGGCGTCGGCGCTTTCCACCCGCATGCTGCGGAATTTGTAGATGTGGAAGATACGGTTGCCGCGCCCCATCCGCTCCTGACGGAAGAAGATCGGACCAGGGCTGTCGAAGCGGATCGCCAGTGCGACCGCGATCATGAGCGGGGCGAGAAGGATCAGCACCGGCACTGTGATGGCGATGTCGAGCGCGCGCTTCTTCGCGCGATTGGCAAGGTTCAAGGGCCCTCTCGATACGACCAGGGTGGCCACTCCGCTGAGCTGCTGGATGGCGAGCGGGCCCAGTTCGCCGAGCTCCGGCACGATGATCTCGCCCTGGATGTTCGCGCCCTTGAGTACCTGCGCCCACTCGGTCTTGCGGTCCGGGGCGCAGCTGATCACGACGCGATCATAGTGGCTCAGCACCATCGCCAGCCGGTTCAGCATGTAGGGATCGTCGATGTCGGAGCGCAGTGCCGCTGCGCCGGCGTCGAGCACGTCGCAGCCGCGGTAATGTTCGGGCACCGCGCCGCCGTCGACGATCACCAATTCGGCACGCAGCGACGTCCCCCAGGTCCGGCGGACGAGATGGCAGATGAGCACGCGCTGAGTGATCGCCAGCACGGTGGTCGAAAGGATGCCGGTGGAGAGGGCGAGCCGGGGGACGCGGCCGGTGACCTTGAGCGAGAACACCACCAGCAGGAATATCAGCATGGTGGCGGCGAGCGACACGACCACTTGCCGGACGCTCGCGGTCGCACTGGTGAGGACCTTGGGATTGTAGGCCTGATTTTGGAACGCCACGGCGAAATAGACGATCATTCCACCGAGAAAGAAGGTCCACACGCCGTCCGAGATCGAGCCTGATTGCGCGATGTGCAGCCCGACAAGCAGTCCGACGAACAATGCCAGCGCATCGGCGCCGATCAGCGCAAGGCACAAGGAAATCTTGAGGTTCCGCCTTGCGGCAGGTGCGAACCCGGTTCGCTGAAGCTGATTGCGGATCGCCAAGTCGAACTTTGACACGCGGCAGCCTTTACTCTGTGACGCAACTGAAACTACGACCCTGCATTCCCGAGGGCCGCAGCGCCGCAATCCTTTGTTGCGCCGCAGCAGCCATAATCCACGCGGAAAGGCAAGACGCCTGCGATGCAAAACGCCCTGTTCTGAGACGATGCGTGCTTAGGAAGGGACCCTCCGAAACGGACGGGTAAGCTCGTCCCGGCGTGTCGCCGCCGGCCCCGATGGCCGGCTTTACCGGGCACGATCTTGCGAAAAGCTTTTAGATCAAGACGTTGATGATGAAATACAGGATTCCGGCAAGCGCGAGGAGCAGGATAACCGGACCTGCGAGTCGCGAGGCGAACTGGATTCCTTGCTCGGCATCGTCGGCGGAAACGGTCCAAGGCCTCTGATGACGCGAACCCTCGTCGGGGAGCTTCACCGGGCCAAGCGCGACCAGCGGCGGCTTTACCGCATGCGCATCCTGGGGGCCTCTCGAACCTTCGGCCATAGCATCCTCTCCGGGAGAACCTCGGTCGGGTTCTCTCCTGCCATTCGTCCTACAACATAGGACGCTGCAATTCGAGTCGTAGTTCCGCAGGAACGGTTGCAAAAGCGCATTTTGTTCAGGCCTGTGGTGTGCGCGTCTCACCAAGATTCGTGATCTCGGCACGCCTCCGGCACATTCGCAAATCTCCCGCACCATGCGGCGGGTTCAGGCAGTCACCGTCACGATTCCGGCAAGTCTGCGGACCTATAGAGCGCCTGCACCCGTCCCGCGCGAGCCGCGAGCTCGTTCCGCAGCGCTAGCGGCGCAAGCACTTCGATCTCGTCGGCAAAGCCGAGCAGCAGACCGGCAGCGTAGCCGACGCTCTCGATCGGCACGATTGCCTCGCGCCAGCCGGCGGCGTCCGGTTCGGCGGCGCGCAGGGGCTCGGCAATGTCGGCGCCAAGGCGTTCGAGCCGATCCAGGCTGGACGGCGCAGCGCGCAGGCGCGCCTCTTCCCTGCGAAGGTCGTTCTCCAGACGCGTGATCGCTCTCGTCCAGTAGCTGGCGAGGTCGAAGTCCGGCGGCCGCTCGCAGGGCTGGTCGAGCGAATTCGCGGTGTGAATCGCCGATAGCCGGTAGGTGCGCGGAACGGCACGGGCGGCCGCGACCAGATACCATTGGCCACCTTTCAGGACGAGACCGAGCGGATCGACGATCACAATGCTGGTCTTGCGCCATCCTTCATACGCGATCTCCAGCCGGCGTTCGTTCCAGACCGCGGCCGCGACCTGCTGAAGATGCGGTGCAGGACGGGCGCGCCGGTACCAGTCGAGAGGATCGAGGTGGAAGCGTTCGGAGACGCGGCTCGCCTCGATCCGTTCGCGTTCGCTCAGGCCGGCGAGGAGCTTTGCGCGGGCGCCGTGGGCAGCGCCTCCCAAGCCGAGATCGGCGGCGACCAGCGGGATGCCGGCGAGCAGCAGGGCCTCCGATTCGCCGGCCGTGAGACCAGTGATGTCGGTCCGAAATTTGTCCAGGAGAGCAAAGCCGCCGTCACGACCGCGGTCCGCGTAGACGGGTATTCCCGCGGCGCTGAGCTCGTCGATATCGCGATAGATGGTTCGCTTGGAGACCTCGAGCTTCTCGGCAAGCGTGCGGGCGGTAACCCGTCCGCCGAGCTGCAAGGTGATCAGGATCGTAAGAAGCCGGCTTGCGCGCATCTTTCTGCATCACCTCATGAAAGCTGACATGAGCTGTCACCTTTAGGCTCGTAGAGCAACTCCGAACCAAGGAGATGTCCATGTCCGATCCTGCGACCGAACCCACCCGCCGGGCGATCGTCGGTGCCGCGCTCACGCTTGCACCGCTGCTGACCCAACCGGCTCTGGCGGCAAGCCCGGCAAAGGCTTCCGCGGCACCACGGGAAGGGCACCATGCCTTTGCCTTTCAAACGGGGACCTGGCGGGTGCGGCACCGCAAGCTCAGGCACCGCCTCGCCGGCTCGGACGAGTGGGTAAATTTCACGGGACGCTGCTCGGCCTGGGAGCTTCTCGACGGCGCCGCGAACGTGGAGGACCAGTTCCTCGACGACCCCGGCGGCGCCTATCGCGCGGTAGGCTTTCGCCGGATCGATCCGGCCACGCGATTATGGTCGATCTGGTGGTTCGACGAGCGCTCTTCCGTCGTCGAGCCGCCGGTGACGGGACGCTTCGTCGACGGCCTCGGCACCTTTCTCGCCGAAGACCAGTTGAACGGCAGGCCGATCACCGTTCGCTACCTATGGTCGGGTGTCGAGGGGGACGCGCCACGCTGGGAGCAAGCATTCTCTCCAGACCGCGGCGTAACCTGGGAAACCAACTGGATCATGCAGTTCGAGCGGCTGTCGTGACGGTGGGGCGCAGGAGTTCGATCGCAAGCCTCGCCGCGGCTCCGCTCGTCCTGGGCGTCTCACCCGGAGCAGGCCAATCCAGGGAGGGTAGGTCCAGCAACATCGTCGAACTGCGTCAATATACGCTTCGTGGGGGGCAGCGCGACCGCCTGATCCGTTTGTTCGAGCGGGAGTTCATCGTGCCCCAGGCGGCGGTCGGCGCGCCGGTTCTGGGCGTCTATCGCGATCTCGACGATCCGGATCGGTTCGTCTGGCTGCGAGGCTTCGACACCATGGATCAGCGCGCTTCGGCGCTGAGCGCCTTCTACGACGGTCCGGTCTGGCGTGCGCATCGCGACGAAGCCAATGCGACGATGATCGATTCGGACAACGTGTTGCTCCTCCGCCGTTCCGCCGGCTCCGCCGCGGCGCTCGCCCCGTCCGCAATCGTAACCGCGAACATCCACTATCTCAGCCGGACCGATGCGCGCGAATTTACGAGCTTCTTCCAGACTCGTCTGCTGCCGCGGCTAAGCGCGGCCGGAGCGACCCCGCTCTGGATCTTGTGCAGCGAACCCGCGCCGAACAGCTTTCCGCGGCTCCCGGTGCGGGAGGGCGAGCCGGTCTTCGTCTGGTTCTCCAGATGGCGCACGCAATCCGAACTCGCACGCTTCGATGATCGCTGGTCCCGGTGCAGCGGCTGGCGGGACGATGCGACTGCCGATCTGCTGCCCGCTTTGATGCGAAAGCCCGAGCGCCTGCGCCTTCAGCCGGTGATTTGACAGCGCTGTCTATCTTTGCTGGACCCGCCTGATGGCCGCGGGCTAGAGACCGGATCGTTGCGCGTCTTGTCCGGCCGCGCAGGGTTAGGGAGCGAGACGATGCGACTGGCAGCTTGTTTGGGGGCGGTTCTTGGCGCGGCCATCGTCGCGGCTGGTGCGCAGGCGCAAATCAGCCCCGAACAGGCGCGCGCGATCGCCGGCGATCCCCCGTTCGTGCAGCAGTCGCTGCGGCTCGTCGACATTCCCGCTGCCACCGGCCGGGCGGTCGCTTTGCTCAACGGCCGCGATCTGCGTGATTGGGAGACGTGGCTCGGCTATGGCGATCCGTCGCTGACCTACCTCGACAAGCCCGGCGCGAAGCCGCTCGGACCGGGCGGCGACATGTTCAAGATGGTCGAAATCGATGGCGCACCCGCACTCTACGTCAACGGCAAGACGTGGGGCAGCATCGTCCACAAGAAGAATTTCTCCAACTACCATCTGCGGCTCGAATATAAATGGGGCGAGAAGCGCTACGCCCCGCGTCTCGATCAACCGCACAATAACGGTCTGCTCTACCATTCGGGAGGCGTGCCCGGCAGCGTCTACGGCACCTGGATGCCAGCGGTGGAGTTCGAGATCATGCTCGGCTCCGTCGGCATGGTCGTGCCGGTCGGCACCCATATCGGCGTGCGCACCAGCGTCGGCTACGATCCGAAGATCATCTATCCCCATCGTCGCTTCATGATCGGCGGCCGTACCCTCGATGTCGCCCAGCCCGCCTGGAACGTCGAAGCGGCAAGTAACCCGGAACGGCCCGCAGGCGCGTGGAATGTCATCGATCTCTATGTACTCGGTGATCGCGCCATCCATGTCCTGAACGGCGTGCCGGTGATGGAAGTGCACGATCTCAGCATTCTCGATCGAAAGACGGGCAAGCGCAGCCCGCTGACCAGCGGACGCATCCAGTTCCAGTCGGAAGGCGCCGAAACCTACTTCCGCAACGTCACGCTCGAGCCGATCGCCGCGCTGCCGCGCATCGTTCAGGACTGAGCAGGGCCATTACGCCCGACGTAATCGACCCGGTGACGTCGCTGCTGCGATAGTCTCCTTCGCCGGCACAAGGTCGGTTGAAGGAGACGAACCATGACGACCCTTTTCCTCAAACGAATCCTGGTCCTGGATGCGGCGAGCTGCCTCGGCATGGGCGCCATTCTCGCGCTCGCCGCAGCGCCGCTGTCCGGGCCGTTCGGACTGGATACGGTGGTCTTGCGCGCGGCCGGCCTCGCGCTGCTGCCGGTGGCTCTGTTCATCCTCTGGGTGGCGACCCGCGATACCTTGCGGCCTCTGCCGGTGTGGCTGGTCGTAGCAGGCAATGCGCTGTGGGCGGCCGAAAGCTTCGTGCTGGTCGCGACCACGCCCGGGATTACCTGGCTGGGCCAGGGTTTCGTCGCCTTGCAGGCGCTTATGGTTGCAGGCCTCGCCTTATTGGAAGCGGCCGGCGCGCTGAAGATCGCCCCGGCCCGAGCATGATAGGAAAGCGGGTGGGGCACGCGCCGCCGGAGCCCCGCCAACGCCCGCCGCAGCCAGTGGAGAAGGTGTGATGGAACCGAATGTGCGCTCCCGGGAGAAGATAAAGCCAATCGGCGAGCAACTCCGCGCCTGGCGACAGCTTCGCCGCCTAAGCCAGATGGATCTGGCGCTCGATGCCGGCATATCGACCCGGCATCTGAGCTTCATCGAGACCGGTCGATCGAAGCCGAGCCGCGAGATGCTGGCGCTGCTTGCAGAGCAGCTCGACGTTCCGCTGCGCGAACGAAATCTGCTGCTCCTCGCCGGCGGTTTTGCGCCGGCTTATGCCGAGCGGCCTCTCGATCACCCCGATCTCGCCGCTGCCCGCGCAGCGGTCGAGCGGGTGCTCGACGCGCATGATCCCTTTCCCGCATTGGCGGTCGACCGCGCCTGGAACCTGGTCGCCGCCAATCGGGCCGCGGCCGGTCTGATCGCCGGCGCCGCACCCGAGCTTCGCGTCGAGCCGGTCAACGTACTCCGCCTCAGCCTCCATCCGCAGGGGCTCGCACCGGCGATCCGCAATCTCGGCGAATGGAAGGAACATCTGATCGAGCGCGTGCGCCGCCAGGCGGCGACAAGCGGCGATCCTCGGCTCCTCGCGCTTCTGGAAGAGCTGTCCGGTTACGACGCGCCGGCGCGGACCGACGGCGGGTTCGACGACACAGCCGGTCTCTACGTGCCGCTTCGGCTTGCCACGCTCGCCGGAGAGCTGGACTTCTTCAGCACGACGACCGTGTTCGGAACGCCGCTCGACGTCACCTTGTCCGAATTGGCAATCGAGGCCTTCTTCCCTGCGAACGCGCAAACCGCGCAACGCCTGCGGCGGCTGGCAGCTTCCGACGCGTGATTACTGGGCGCGCTGCAGGCGCTCGAAGGCTGCGCGAAGCGCGTCTTTCAGCTCGGCCGGAGTCCAGCGTTCGATCCCGACCTCCAGCGCATGTGCCGCCGCGCCGAACTCGGCGTCGCCGAACATGCCGGCGGTGCCGGCAATCTGGTGCGCTACGGTCGCGATTTCGTTGAGATCGGCGGCGGAGGGCGCACCGGCCTGCGCGATCCTGCCGATCGCCGCCAACGCGTTCGTCTTGCGCTGGCGGTAACGCTCTTCGAGGCTGGGCTTGGTCGATGAGGCTGGGGAAGAGGGCGGGTCCGCAGGGCGGCGCGCCTCGGAACCGCTCAGAAAGCGGACCAGCATCCGCTCGAGCGCCCCATGATGGAGCGGCTTGGTCAGATGATCGTCCATGCCGGCCGATTTGCAACGATCGAGGTGGCTCTGCTGGGCACTGGCGGTCAGGGCGACGATCGGGAGCTTGGCGTATGAGCCGCCGGCGGCCCGGACCGCCTGGGTCGCGGCGAAGCCGTCCATCACCGGCATCTGACAGTCCATCAGCACCAGATCGAAGGGGCGGGCGAAGATCGCTGCGACGGCGGCCGCGCCATGTTCGGCGATCTCGACCTCGCAGCCGTAGCGCGACAGCATCGCAAGCATCAGATCGCGGTTGAGATCGACATCGTCGACGACGAGAATGCGGCGACCCTGGAGAGCGTCTTGGGTCAGCGCGCGCAGTTCGCTGCGGTCGACGGCCGCGCCCTCGGCGCGCGCCAGCGGCAGCTCGAACCAGAAGGTCGCGCCTTCGCCGAGGCTGCTCGAAACGCCCATGGCTCCGCCCATCAACTCGATCAGTTGCCGGCTGATCGCGAGCCCGAGACCGGTACCGCCATAATGAGAGGCAACGGTGGGGCCGGCCTGGACGAAGCGGCCGAACAGGCTTTCCAGCCGCTCCGGCGGTATGCCCGGGCCGGTGTCCCGCACCTCGACGCGGATCCTGAAATCGTTCTCGCTCACTGACAGCGGCCACACGCTGACGGTGACCGCACCCTCACGTGTGAATTTGACGGCATTGGACAGGAGGTTGAGCAACACCTGCCGCAACCGCCCTTCGTCGGCGGCTGCGGACGAAGGAACGTCGGGGCTGATCAGCAGCCTCAGCGGCAGGTCGCGGGCCGCAGCCTGCGGTTCCAACAATGCTACGGTCTCGCGCAGGAAGATCGGGAGATCGAACGGAGAGGCGTTGAGCTCCAGCGCCGCCGCCTCCAGCTTCGAGAAATCGAGAACGTTGTCGATCACGCCCTGCAAAGCCTGGCCCGCATTATGGATCAGACCGATCCGCCGCTGCGTCTCAGCATCGAGGTTCGGCGCGTCGACCAGCAGGTGCGAAAAACCGATGATGCTGTTGAGCGGCGTTCTCAGCTCATGGCTCATATTGGCGACGAAATCGGATTTCGAGCGCACCGCCTCCTCGGCGCGCAGCCTCGCGGCGGCAAGCGCGTCTTCCTGTGCCTTCTGCGCGGTGACGTCACGGACGACGTCGATATAGCCGATCACCTCGTCGCCGCCGGTCTCGCGGAGCAGCGCCGGGCTCGATTCGAGCCAGATCGACGGGCGGTGACGTGCCCGCCAGCGGAAGCGCTCGCACGATCCCGTCCTGTTCAGACGGGCGAAACGGCGGCGGACACCGGGCAGATCGTCCGGATGAACATAGTCGATGAACAATTTGCCGAGCACATCGGCCTCGCTCAGGCCGAGGATGGCCTCGCACGCCGGCGAGATGAAGGTCAGCCGTCCCTGACCGTCGCCGGTGACGATGATGTCGGTCGAATTCTCCGCCATCAGCCGGTAGCGGGTCTCCGCCTCGCGCTCGCTGGTCAGGTTCTCGACCTGGGCGATGAAGTGCTTGGGGGCGCCGTCGTCCGCCTCCACCAGCGACACCGAAAGCCGCACCCACACCGTCTCGCCATTCTTGCGGATGTAGCGTTTGCCGATCTTGTAGTTGCTGATCTCGCCGGCCAGCATCTGCCCCAGGAAGCTGGTGTCGCGGCCGACGTCGTCGGCGTGGGTGATCGATTTGAAGTCGCGCGTGCGAAGCTCGTCCGGCGAATAGCCGACGATGTCGCAAAAGGAATCGTTCACCTTCAGGAAGCCGCCGTTCAGATCCATCAGGGCCATTCCGATCGGCGCGTGATAGAAGCCGTTCTCGAACAATTCGGTGCGGCTGCGGCGTTCGGAGATGTCGTGGAGCAAGGCGGTGAACTCCCAGCCTTCGCTCATCCTGGTGGCGTTGATCGCGATCTCGATCGGGATCCGGGCACCGCTTCTGTGCAGTGCCTCGACCTCCACGCGCTTGCCGATCAGCGACCCCTCTTCCGTCTGCAGGAAGCGTTTCATGCCCTCGTCGTGGCTGGCGTGAAGCTCCGGCGGGATGATCAGATCCGCGATGTCACGGCCGAGCGCTTCTTCCTCGCTCCAGCCGAAAGTGAGCGCCGCCTGCCGGTTCCAGCACGTGATGATGCCTCGCTCGCTCGTGGTGACGATCGCTTGATGGGCATTGGCGATGATGTTCGCGAGTCGCTGCTCGTTGGCACGAAGGCTGTTCTCGAGCCGCAGGCGCTCGCCCACTTCCCGGGCGAGTTCGAGCGAGCGCTCGGTCCATTCCTCGAGCATTCGCTCGGTCCGCTCGAAGCGCAGCTGCTTGCCCATCTCGGCGGCAAGGATCGCGGTGAGCAGCCGCAGCGCATGAATTTCGCTCGCGCCGAAGGCGTCGACGCGGTCGGACGAGATTTTCAGCACGCCGATCGCTGCGCCTTGCTGGAGCAGGGGCGCGCAGATCATCGATTTGATGCCGGTTCTCTCGCACGCCGCGCGATCGACACGCGGATCGTCCGCGGTATCGCGGCACAGCAGGATTTCGCCCTTGTCCGCGCACAGGCCGGAAAGGCTGCCGAAACGCTTGATCCGCATCCCGACGAATCCGGCCAGTGCCTTGTTCGTCGCGCGGTAGACCATCTCCCGTCCTTCGACGAGTTCGAGCACCACGCCCGAGGCGCCGACCAGCCGCTCGAGTTCGTCGACGACCGCCTGCATGAACGTGTCGAGATCGAGCTCCGCCTCCGCCAATTTGGTCTGAACGTGCGCAAGCGCTTCGAGACGCTGCACCGTCCAACTTGCCGAGCCGGATTGCGGGGAATCAAGGGGCATGGGCCTACCGAATCTGCGCGCGGCCACATGCCGCATCGACCTGCCCGCCTAAGGCGCTCCGCGTTAACCATCCGCATCGCGAAGGTACGGGCAAATGCGTAGATTGGGCGGCGGCGCAACAGGACTGCGCTTGCCCCAATTCCTGAGAGCGCTAACAATGGCGCAAACCGATAAGGGAGGATTGAGACGTGATCACGCGCCGGGCACTCATCGCGCATAGTGGAATCCTGGCTGCGGGAGCCATGCTTCCGACCAGCGCCGTATCGGCCGCCACCCGGGGCGGCGGGATGCCGCCGCTGGGTGTGCAGCTGTGGACGGTGAAGGACGATCTTGCCAAGGATTTCGATGGCACGCTGAGACAATTGGGCAAGCTTGGTTACCGGCGGATCGAGGCGGCCGGCTGGTACGATCGCACGCCGAAGCAGTTTCGGGATGCCATGCGCGCGGCCGGGCTGGAATGCGTGTCGGCCCACCATTCGATGGGCGATCTCATCGATCATGCCGACGAACGGCTTGCCTTCGCCCGCGACGTCGGCGTCAAATATGTCGTCGCCTCGTCCCCGGCAACCGCGAAGCCGATCGACGACAGCAAGGGCTGGAACCAGGGTGTCGCCGACGCGATGACCCTCGATCACTGGCGCTACAATGCCGATCAGATGGACAAGATCGGCAAGAAGGCGCGCGCTCTCGGCCTGCGCTTCGGCTACCATAATCACGCCGCCGAATTCCTCCGCTACGACAACAAGCTGCCGATGGACGAGATCATCCGGCTGACCGATCCGGCTCATCTGGTGCTCGAGCTCGATCTCGGCTGGGCCGCCGGTGCGGGCTACGATCCGGCCGAGGCGATCCGACGCTACGCGCCGCGCGTTCACCTGCTTCACGTCAAGGACATCGTCGCCGGCGAGCGGATTCCCGGCAAGATCGCCGCCGATGCGCGCAGCACCGTGGTCGGCGAGGGCAGCATCGACTGGAAGAGCGTGTTCGCCGCCGCACGCAGCGCACCCATTTATTCCTACTTCGTCGAGCAGGAGGAGCCGTTCACCGAACCGCCGCTCCAGGCATTGGCAAAGAGCGCCGCCTACCTCCGCCGGCTCCAGGCCTGAGGACCGCCGCATGCTGACCAAGGATCCCGTTCGCTATGCGATGATCGGCGGTGGGGAGGGGGCGTTCATTGGCCCCGTCCACCGCATCGCCGCCTCGATCGCCGGCAATCTCCGCCTCGTCGCAGGTGCGTTCAGCTCCGATCCTGATCGGGCACGCCGCTCGGGCGAGGCGCTCGGACTGCCTGCGGAGCGCAGCTATTCGAGCTGGGCCGAGCTTATTCAGCGGGAGCGCGAACTGCCGATCGAGCAGCGCGCCGAGTTCGTGGCCATCGTGACTCCCAATCACGTCCACGCGCCGGCGGCGATCGCCGCCCTGGAGGCCGGCTTCCCGGTGCTCACCGACAAGCCGCTGACGGACACGCTCAAGGCGGCATTGCAGCTGCAGGAAGTCGCGCATCGCACCGGCGGTCTGGTCGGAGTCACTCACACCTATACCGGCTATCCGTTGATCCGGCAGGCGCGCGCGCTGGTCGCCGGCGGCAGCCTCGGCGCTGTCCGTCGGGTCGCGGTCAAGTATACGCAGGGCTGGCTCGGCAAGGCGGAGGATCAGGTCGGCAAGCAGGCGGAGTGGCGGATCGATCCGGCGCGCTCCGGCCTCGGCGGTGCGTTCGGCGACATCGGCACCCACGCCTTCAACCTGGTCGAATTCGTCACCGGCGAGCGGATGACCAGGCTCAGCGCCGAAATTCGCGCGGCCGTGCCGGGCCGCACGCTCGACGATGACGGCGCGGCGATGTTCCACCTCGAAGGCGGCGCCCGCGGCACCTTGGTCGCAAGCCAGATCTGCACCGGCGACGCCAATGGGCTCGAAATCTCGGTGTGGTGCGAAGAAGCGGGCCTGCACTGGCGTCAGGAGCAGCCCAACAGCCTGCGCGTCGCGCGGCGCGGCGGGCCGGAGGAAATCTGGACCCCCGGCGTCGACCGTGGCTATCTGGACGAACGCGCGATGGCGGTGACCCGCCTGCCGTCGGGCCATCCCGAGGGGTATCTCGAGGCTTTCGCCAACATCTATCGCGATTTCGCCGAGGCGGTACGCGGCCGCGCGCCGCAACAGCCCGTCTACGCCAGCCTTTCCGATGGCGTGGCCGGGATGCGCTTCATCCAGGCCGCTCATGACAGCAGTGCGCGCGGCGCGGAATGGGTCGAGCTCGCGTGAGCACCGCCGAGCGCGTTTTCCATACCAGCCCAGCCCCGTTCGGGCTGAGCCTGTCGAAGCCCCCCATTTCTTTTGCTCAGGGAGACAGAGCATGAAGGGTCCCGCAATCTTCCTCGCCCAGTTCGCCGGCGACGAAGCTCCGTTCAACAGCCTGAAGAGCATGGCCGAATGGGCCGCCGGGCTCGGCTATAAGGGTGTTCAGATCCCCAGCTGGGATCAGCGCCTGTTCGATCTCGCCAAGGCCGCCGAGAGCCAGGATTATTGCGACGAGGTCGCCGGCATCTGCCGGGAGGCCGGTGTCGAGATCACGGAGCTGTCGACCCACCTGCAAGGCCAATTGGTTGCCGTCCATCCCGCTTATGACGATCTGTTCGACGCCTTCGCGGCCGAAGAGGTGCGCGGCAATCCGGCCGCGCGCACCGAATGGGCGATCGAGCAGGTCAAGATGGGTGCCCGCGCCAGCCGCCGGCTCGGCCTTGACGCCCACGCGACCTTCTCCGGTGCCTTGCTCTGGCAGACCGTCTACCCTTGGCCGCAGCGTCCCGCCGGCCTGGTCGAAGAGGGCTTCGCCGAGCTCGCCCGCCGCTGGACTCCGATCCTCGACGTCTTCGAGGAACAAGGCGTCGACGCCGCCTACGAACTTCACCCCGGCGAGGACCTCCACGACGGCATCACCTTCGAGCGCTTCCTGGAGGCCGTCGGCAACCATCCGCGCGCCAACATCCTCTATGATCCGAGCCACTTCGTCCTGCAGCAGCTCGATTATCTCGCCTTCATCGACATCTACCATGAGCGCGTCAAATGCTTCCATGTGAAGGATGCCGAGTTCCGCCCCACCGGCCGCGCCGGCGTCTATGGCTCCTATTCCGATTGGGCCGAGCGCCCGGGCCGGTTCCGCTCGCTGGGCGACGGCCAGATCGATTTCAAGGCGATCTTCTCCAAGTTCACCCAATATGATTATGCCGGCTGGGCGGTGCTCGAATGGGAATGCGCGTTGAAGCATCCCGAGCAGGGTGCGGCGGAAGGCGCGCCGTTCATCGCCGCCCACATGATCCGCAAGGCCGAACGCGCGTTCGACGATTTCGCCGGCGCCGCGCCCGACGCGGCCCGCAACCGCCGCGTGCTGGGGCTGGGCTGATCCGAAACTGACCACCACACACAAACCCCGTTCGGGCTGAGCTTGTCGAAGCCCTCTCCTTCTTCCCTCCCGCGCTGGAGAAAGAAGAGAAGGGCTTCGACAGGCTCAGCCCGAACGGTACAAGAACTCCGAAGATCATAGAAACAAGGGGAGGAAAGACCGGATGGACATGAGCACACGCTCCCGGCTGTCGCTGATGATGTTCCTGCAATATTTCGTGTGGGGCGCCTGGTTCGTTCCGTTCGCGACCTATCTCACCCGCAACGGCCTTCAGGACAATGTCGGCACCATCTACTCGGCGCAGGGCTGGGCCGCGATCGCGGCGCCGCTCTTCGTCGGCGCGATCGCCGATCGCTATTTCGCGGCGCAAAAGGTGATGGGCATTCTTCACGTCTTCGCGGGCGTGCTGCTGTTCGTGCTGTCGACCATTGGGGCGAATGCCGGAACGATGTTCATGGCGACGCTGGGCGTGCTGCTCGCCTATATGCCGACGATCGCGCTCTCCAACTCGGTCGCACTCAACGTGCTGACCGACAGCGAAAAGCAGTTCCCGGCCATTCGCGTGTTCGGAACGATCGGCTGGATCGTCGCCGGCCTGATCGTCGGCTTCGTTCTTCCCGGCGAGGCGGGCCACTGGTTCCCCGACGCCGGCCATGCCGAGCGGACCGCGCAGCCGCTGCTCCTCGCGGCCGCCGTATCGATCGTCTACGGCCTCTACGCCTTCACGCTGCCGAACACTCCGCCGCAGGCAGGGCAGGGGCGCACCTCCGTGGTCGCGCTGCTCGGCCTCGACGTGATCCGCACCTCGGATCGCAGCTTCTGGGTGCTCATCCTCTGCTCGATGCTGATGATGATCCCCTTCTCCTTCTACAACGTCTACGCCAACCCCTTCCTCGACGACATCGGCGTGGACAATGCCGCGGCGGTGCAGACGATCGGCCAGGTCTCGGAGGTCGGTTTCCTGCTGCTGCTGCCGCTGTTCTTCCGCTGGGTCGGGATCAAGGGCGTGCTGTTCATCGGCATGGCGGCCTGGGCGGTGCGCTATGTTTTGTTCGCCAACGGCTTCACCGCCGATGGGCCGATCACGCCGATCATCTACGCGGGCCTCGCGCTACACGGCGTCGGCTTCGACTTCGTCTTCGTGGCGGCCACGATCTGGATCGGCAACCACTTCGCCGCCGATGCGCGCAGCCGCGCCCAATCCTTCCTGGCGCTGATGACCTGGGGTGTCGGCTATCTGATCGGCAGCAACGTCGCCAATGCCGTCCAGGTCGGAACTGGCACCGGCGCCGATTGGCAGAGCTTCTGGTATCTCCCGGCGGCCTTTGCCGGGGTCACGGCGCTCGTTTTCCTGGTCGCGTTCCGCAATCGTGGGGAGAAGGTCGCTGCGGCGGCATAGCGGCCATCCTCTTCGTCGACACGAAAAGGGCCGGATCAGCTGGGAGCGGATCCGGGCCTTTTCATTGCCGAGGAGAGGCAGGAAGGATCACGCCGCCTGACGGGCATCCTGCCACTCGGCGTCCAGCGCCTGCACGGCGGCGCCAATGGCGACGACGTTGCCGGTGGCGCTGCGCGGGATGCCGCCGTTGCGGGCGGCGGCGGCCTTGTACTCGGCCATCACTTCGAACTTGGAGCTCTTCGAGACCAGCTCGCCCATCGTCTTGGCGGCGCGCTTGGTGATCTGACGGACGCGCTCCTTGGTGAGCTCCGTGTCGAGCGCCAGGGCATCGAGGGTGCCGGCGTCGAACACGCGGCGCTCGACGATTTCGCGGTTCCGCTCCAGTTTCTCTTCGAGCTTGGCGAGCTCGACCGGATCCACTTCGCGGAGGCGCGGCCGGTGGACGGGGAGCTTGTCGTCGCCGGCAACGGCGGGCTTCTTGGCGCGGGGCCGCTTCTTGAGCTGCTCCATACCGACGGCGCGGAGATGGTCGACATATTCGTCGATCAAAGCGGCGGTCGCGGTCTTGGCGAGGTAGGCGGAAGCGCCGGCCTCGGTGGCGGAGAGGGCGTCTTCGTCCTCGATCGTCGCTTCGAACGGCATGTCCTCGCCGTCGTGGCTGCGGCCGAGATCCTGAAGGGAGACGGTGAGCGCCTCGACCTTCTTGGCGGACGAACGCTGGTCGGTCATCAGGCGGAAGCGGAGGCCCTGCATCTCGCCGCGGATCTGCCAGTTGACGAAGGTGGTGAACTGCGCCTTCGCGGGATCATAGGCTTCGATCGCCCGGTGAACGGCGATCGCTGCGACCTGCTCGGCATCCTCGGCGTGGGCGACGAGGCCGTATTGGCGGGTGAAGTGGCGGATGCGCGGGGCGATCAGCTTGAGGATCGAGGCGAAGGCGCGGTCGGTGTTGAGCCGCTGCCGGCCGGTCTGCTTGGCACCCTCGGCGGCGCGGTTGGCGATCACTTCGGCTACCAGGGCTTCCAGCGCGATGGTGGTCTTGGACGTCGTAGCAGCCATGTTCGATCTCCCCTCGATTTCGGCATTTCTCCGGTGGGCGTCGCCGCCGTCCGGTGATGGTTAAATGCCCGATGTTCAGAGGGATTCTCAAATCCGGGTAGTTGCGTAAGGGGTAGTGCGTAGGTGCTGCGCCGGTGCCCGCGATTGCCGCACGTGCGAAGTAATCACCAAGGCCTTTTTGCACTTGCGAACTGCCCATGATGTGCGGGATTATCGGCCCGACGCGCGACGAGGCGCGCCATCGGAAGGATGGTCCCAGCGCCGGGGCGTCCCTCTCCTGAGATCAGCAAAGCCGCTGTTCGGTCCCCGCCTGTGCCGGAGGATCGAAGGCGGCTTTTTTCGTGCCCGAAGGCACCGGGAGTTTGAGCGATGAAGATTGCGGAACTGATGCGCGAAGGCTTCGATTATGCCGGCGGAGGCGCGGAGATCGATCCGGTGCCCCCCCGCGCCACACCTACATTCTGGCAGGTCGGCCATCCGCCGACGCTGATCGCAGCCTTTCTTTACTTCGATCTTGCCTTCATGGTCTGGGTTCTGCTCGGACCGCTGGCGCCGGAAATCGCCAAAAGCCTTCACCTCAGCGCCGCCGAGAAGGGCCTGATGGTGGCGACGCCGACCTTGGCCGGGGCATTGCTGCGGGTGGTCAATGGCCTGCTCGTCGATCGGATCGGGCCTAAGCGCTCCGGCGCGATCAGCCAGCTCATCGTCATTACCGGATTGTTCACGGCCTGGTTGGTCGGTGTCGGCAGCTTTGCCGGAACGCTTGCACTGGGCGTGATCCTCGGCTTCGCCGGCGCGAGCTTCGCCATCGCCCTCCCGCTCGCCAGCCGCTGGTATCCGCCCGAGCATCAGGGCAAGGCGATGGGCTTCGCCGGGATGGGCAATTCGGGAACGGTGCTCGCCGCCCTGTTCGCGCCTGGCCTCGCCGCGCTCTTCGGCTGGAATGCGGTGCTCGGCCTCGCCTGCATTCCGCTCAGCCTGGTCTTCATCGCCTATCTGGTGATGGCGAAAGATGCGCCGAATCGCCCCGCGCCCAAGGCCCTGGCGGACTATTTTCGGCCGCTGCAGAGTGCCGATGCCTGGTGGCTGATGGGTTTCTATGCGGTGAGCTTCGGCGGGTTCGTCGGGCTGGCCGCGTCGCTCCCGATCTATTTCACCGATCGCTTCGGGCTCACTCCGGTGAGCGCCGGCTATTGTACCGCAGCGTGCGTGTTCGCGGGATCCCTGGTGCGGCCGATGGGCGGTGCGCTCGCCGACCGCATCGGCGGGATCAGGACCTTGTCGGCCGTGTTCGCGATCGCAGCGGTCGCATTGGCAATGGTCAGCGTCGCACCGGGTGTCGTTTCCGCCCTGTTGAGCTTCGTCGTCGCCATGCTGGCGCTCGGTACCGGCAACGGCGCGGTGTTCCAGCTGGTGCCGCAGCGTTTCCAGTCGGAGATCGGCGTAATGACCGGCCTGGTGGGCATGGCCGGCGGCATCGGCGGCTTCTATCTCGCCTCCTCGCTCGGCATCGCCAAGCAGCTGACCGGCAGCTTCGCCGGCGGCTTCCTGATCTTCGCAGGGCTGGCACTGCTCGCCTGGGCGGGGCTGTTCGTGGTCAAGGGCCAGTGGCGCGCCGCCTGGAGCACGGGCGCGAGGATCTGACGATGGCCGCTTCCGCAAAGGACACGCGGCCGCACCTCGTCGTGATCGGCAACGGCATGGCCGGCTGCCGGGCGGTCGAAGAGGTGCTGGCACGCGCTCCGGATCGCTACCGCATCACGATCGTCGGCGCGGAGCCGCGGGTCAATTACAACCGGATCATGTTGTCGCCGCTGCTCGCCGGCGAGAAGAGCTTCGACGATATCGTGATCAACGATCGCGATTGGTATCGCGACAATGACATCGAACTGATCGCCGGCGATCCGGTGGAGGCGATCGATCGCGCGTCGAAGACCGTGGCGTCGCGGAGCGGCCGCATCGTCGCTTACGACACCTTGCTGATCGCGACCGGCTCCGAACCCTTCATCATCCCGGTGCCGGGCGCGGACCTCCCAGGCGTGGTTGGCTTTCGTGACCTGGATGACGTGGAGGCGATGGTGGCCGCGGCGGCGGACGGGGGCGATGCCGTGGTGATCGGCGGCGGGCTGCTCGGCCTCGAGGCGGCGCACGGCCTCAGCCTGCGGGGCATGAAGGTCACCGTGCTGCATCTGATGCCGACACTGATGGAGCGTCAGCTCGATCAGGCCGCCGCGGCCTTGCTCAAGGCGTCGCTCGAGACGCGCGGCCAGACCATTCTGACCGGCGCCGACACCGCCGAGATCTTGGGCAAGGAACGTGTCGAGGGCGTCCGCCTGAAGGACGGCACGCTCATTCCAGCACGTCTGGTGGTCATGGCAGCGGGCATCCGCCCCAACGTCGCCCTCGCGCGCGCAGCCGGGCTTGCGGTCGGGCGCGCAATCCGCGTCGACGATCATATGGTTACGTCCGACCCTTCGATCCTCGCCGTCGGCGAATGCGTCGAACATCGCGGCGAGGTCTATGGCCTGGTCGCGCCGATCTGGGAGATGTGCCGGGCGCTCGCCGAAGGTCTGGCCGGCCGCGCCGCCGGCTATGCCGGTTCGGTGACCTCGACCAAGCTCAAGGTCTCCGGGATCGACCTGTTCTCCGCAGGCGCGTTCGCCGGCGGGGAAGGCAGCGAGGAGATCGTCCTGCGCGACGATGCCGGGGGAACGTATCGCCGGATCGTCCTTAAGGACGATCGCATCGTCGGGACATTGCTCTACGGCGATACCGCCGACGGCCCCTGGTATTTCGATCTCCTGCGCAGTCAGCGCGACGTGTCGGGCATGCGGGATCTGCTGATCTTCGGCGCGGCTTATGCCCAGCCTGCCCCAGGGGCATCGCACTGACATGACCAAGGCGGTCCGCACCACCTGCGCCTATTGCGGGGTCGGCTGCGGCATCCTGGCAACGCGTACCGGCCCGCGATCGATCGAGATCGCCGGCGACCCCGATCATCCCGCCAACCATGGCCGGCTTTGTTCCAAGGGTACCCATCTCGGCGAAACGGTGGGGCTTGAGGGGCGCCTGCTGCAACCGATGATCGGCAAACGGCAGGCGACCTGGAACAAGGCGCTGGATCTCGTCGCCCGGCGCTTTCGCCGTACGATCGCCGATCATGGCCCGGACAGCGTCGCCTTCTACGTCTCGGGGCAATTGCTGACCGAGGATTATTATGTTGCCAACAAGCTGATGAAGGGATTCATCGGCTCGGCCAACATCGACACCAATTCCCGGCTCTGCATGTCGAGCGCGGTCGCCGGCCACATTCGTGCCTTCGGCGAGGACGTGGTGCCGGCAAGCTATGACGATCTCGACTCCGCCGACCTGTTCGTCCTGGTCGGATCGAACACGGCCTGGTGCCATCCAGTCGTCTATCAGCGCACCCGCGCCCGCTGTGCGGCCGGCGCCAGGATGGTGGTCATCGATCCGCGGCGGACGGAAACGGCCGAGGAGGCCGATCTGCACCTCGCCATCCGCCCCGGCAGCGACGTCGCCCTGTTCAACGGCCTGCTTGCATACTGCCGGGACAACCGCCTGATCGACGAAGCTTACCTGGCCCGAAGCGTCCATGTACCCGACGACTTCTGGGCCAAGGTGGGAGAGGGGAGCGACCTGTGGTCGGCGGCGCGGACATGCGATGTCCCGCCTGCCGACCTCAGGCGCTTCTTCGATCTGTTCGCCGCCAACCCGCGCACCGTCACCCTGTTCAGCCAGGGCGTGAACCAGTCGGTGCGTGGCACCGATCAGGTCAACGCGATCCTCAATCTTCACCTCGCGACAGGCCGGATCGGCAGACCCGGCGCGGCACCTTTTTCAATCACCGGCCAGCCCAATGCGATGGGCGGCCGCGAAGTCGGCGGGCTCGCCTCCACCCTCGCGGGGCACATGAACTTCGAGCCCGAAGATGTGGCGCGGGTCGGCCGCTTCTGGGCGGCGCCGAACATGGCGTGCAAGCCGGGCCTCAAGGCCGTGGACCTGTTCCGCGCAGTCGGTGAGGGCCGGATCAAGGCGCTTTGGGTGATGGCGACCAACCCCGCCGTGTCGATGCCCGATGCCGGACAGGTGCGCACGGCGCTTGCCGGCTGCCCGTTCGTCGTCGTCTCCGACGTGATCGCCGACACCGACACCAATGCCTTCGCCCATGTCCGCCTGCCGGCGGCGGCCTGGGGCGAGAAGGACGGCACCGTCACCAATTCGGAGCGGCGGATCAGCCGACAGCGCGCGCTTTTCGATCTTCCGGGCGAGGCGAAGCCTGATTGGTGGATCGTCAAGGAGGTCGGCCGGCGCATGGGCTGGCCCAGCCACTTCGCTTATGATCGAGTTGCCGACATCTTCCGCGAGCATGCCCGTCTGTCGACGTACCAGAATGACGGGAGGCGGCTGTTTGCACTTCCGGGTCTGTCCGCGATCGGCAATCAGGCTTACGACGCGATGCCGCCATTCCGCTGGGGCGGCGATCCCTTCGCCAACGGCCGCTTCCAGACGGACAATCGCCGGGCCCGGCTGGTGCCGATCGTTCAGCGCACCCTGTCAGCGCCCCTTTCCGCCTGGCCGATGACACTCAACACCGGCCGCTACCGCGACCATTGGCACACGATGACTCGTACCGGCCTCAGCGCCAGGCTCGCGCGGCACCGGGCGGAGCCGCTGGTGGAAATTCATCCTGACGACGCAGCGGCGTTCGGCCTTGTGGACGGGACGATCGCCCGCGTCTCAACCCCGCAGGGCGAGAGCCTGTTTCGCGTCGCGTTCAGCGAGGGGCAACGGCACGGCGAGTTGTTCACCCCGATCCATTGGACCGATCGAAATGCGAGCGGCGGCCGCACCGGCCTGCTGCTCCGGCCCTCGACCGATCCGCATTCGGGGCAGCCCGGATTCAAGCGCACACCGGCGGCGATCGCGGCGGTACCGATAGAGTGGACCGGCTTTCTGCTTGCGACGGGCGAGATCGCCAGGCCGGACTGCTTGTGGGCTACGCGCGTCCAGGTGCCTGGCGGAACGCTCCACGAACTCGCCGGCACCGGCGAGCCCGCAGCGTTGGAGGCCGTGTTGCCGCGCGGCGACCGCGTCGAGGTGGTGGACAGCGCCCGCGGGCTGCGCCGTGTCGCGATCCTGCGCGAGGGGCGTCTGGCCGCCGCCTTGTTCGTGACTCGCACCGGAACGCTGCCCGGACGCGACTGGCTTATCGAGCAGCTCGGCAAGTCGGCCCCGGTGCCGGCGCTGCTCGCAGGGGCGCCGGCGGGTCCGCGCGAGGATCGAGGCGCGATCGTATGCGTCTGCTTCGATGTGGGCGTGAAGACGATCGTTCATGCGATTGCAGGCCAGAGCCTGACGACCGTCGAGGCGGTTGGGAGCGCACTGTCGGCCGGCACCAATTGCGGCTCCTGCCGTCCCGCCATCCGCCGCCTGATCGAAGGAGTGTCCGTTCATGGATGATCTGGCCCTCATGGTCGCGGATGCGGGATGCGACCGTCCGTCCGTTCCCTGTTCCGCGTCGATGTCCTTTGACGCGGCGCAGGCCTTGCTTGTCGGCTGTGCGCGCCCGCTCGGGACGCAGACCATGAAGCTTGCCGAGGCCGGCGGCCATGTGCTCGCCGCCCCGGTCCATGCAAAGATCGACGCACCCCGCTACGACGCCGCCGCCATGGACGGCTTCGCCGTGGCGGCGGATGATCTCGTCGCGGGGGTCACGCGCTTTCGAGTGGTCGGATCCTCTTACCCGGCTGCCCCGCATCGCCATCCGATCGGGCCAGGCGAGGCTGTCCGCATCATGACGGGCGCGCCGATGCCGGCGGGCAGCGACCGGGTGCTGATGCGGGAACAGGTCCTCTCCTCGGGCGACACGATCCTGTTCGAGGGCGGGCCGGGCCGCGCCCATGTTCGATCCCGAGGCTCCGATTTCGCTGTGGGACGGTGCCTGCTGCCCGCCGGGCGCCTGCTCGATGGCCGAGCGCTGGCGGTCGCCGCCGCCGGAGATGCCGCGGCCGTCGAGGTGTGGCGCCGGCCGAGAGTGGCCATCGTTGCGAGCGGTGACGAACTCGCCGCCCCGGGTTCGGCTGCGGGAAGCCCGCTCGCCATTCCCGACAGCCTCGGCGAGTCCCTTGCGTTCATGGCCGACGCATGGGGCGGGGTGGTCGCCGGCGCGGCTCGGATCGCCGACGATCCGGTCGCGATCCGCGAGGCGGCCGCATCGGCTCTCGGTGACGCGGATCTGGTGGTGATGATCGGCGGCGCCTCGCGCGGCGACCGCGATTTCGCCAAAACGGCGCTCGTGCCGCTCGGGCTCGAGCGAGTCTTCGCTGACGTGACGATCAAGCCGGGTAAGCCGGTCTGGTACGGGCGGATCGGGAGCAGGCACGTGCTCGGCCTGCCCGGCAATCCCGTTGCGGCGTTCACGATCGCTCGTTTGTTCCTGATGCCGCTTCTTGCCGGTCTCGGCGGAGGCTCACCGCGCCTTGCCTGGACGAAGGCGCCGCTTGCGGCCCGCGTTCCAGAAACCGGCGATCGCGAGACGTTCCTCTGTGCCAGCGAGACCGGTGACGGTGTGCGCGTGATCGAGGGGCAGACCGCCTCCGCGCAGGCGTTGCTCGCCGATGCCGACACATTGGTGCGTTTCGCGCCGCGCAGGCCCGCATGCGAAGCGGGCGCATTCGTCGACACGCTGCGCTTCTGACCGATGCGCGTGCTCGGCGCGATCCTGGCCGGGGGTCGTTCGACCCGCTTTGGCAGCGACAAGGCGGAGGCGCGGATCGATGGGCGCTGCCTGCTCGATCACGCCGCCGATGCCTTGCGGCCGCAGAGTGATGAACTCGTCCTCTGCGGACGGACCTGGACCGGCCTCATGGCCCTGCCGGATCGCCCCGCACCGGACCTCGGGCCGCTCGGCGGTCTCAATGCAGCGCTCCATCATGCCCACGCCCGAGGGTTCGATGCCGTTTTGTGTGCGCCCGTGGACGTTTATCCGCTGCCCGGCGATCTGCGTGCCGGCCTGGCAGGCTACGGCCCGCGCGTGCTCGGGAGGCAGTGGTCGATCGGCTTCTGGCCGGCGTCGCTCGCCGCAGCGCTGGATCGCCATCTGGAGGCCGGTTACCGGTCGCTGCGGAGCTGGATCGGCGTCTCCGCGGCAGAGACGGTCGAAGATTGCAGGTTCGCGATGACCAATCTTAATCGTCCCGAAGATCTCGAACGGTTAAGCCGCCGCCAGCAAATCCTGGTAGGCCCCGGCACGGAGCCCTTTTCGAGCGCGAGCGTACCTGTGCAGCGCGAGCAGCGCGGCCGCGTAGTCGATCCATGAGGTGATCGCCACGAGATCGACCGAACGCCCGGAGATCCGTCGATAAACCTCGAACAGTTGATCGACCTGGCGCCGGTCTCCGGACGGGTGGGTGAGAATGCCGAGGCCCGCAATAGCGACGTCCAGCAATGGGTGGTCGACTGCGGCATGTTCCCAATCGATCGGGACCAGGGCGCCATCGGCAAGAAGGTTGTCGGGGAACAGATCGCCGTGGATCAGCACCCTGTCATCATTGATCCGCAACGCCTCTGCGCGTGCAAGCGCATCGAAGAGGTCCGGCGACTGTTCGGCCCGGACCAGATGCCGCCAGTCCCGCTCGATGCGGCGTCGCCGCTCGGCGAGGTGCGTCGGCACGGCAAGGGCGTGGATACGGGCCAGCAACGCTGCGATCTTCTCGATCGGCAGCTGGCGGGCTCTTGCCAGGCTCTCGCCGGGAAGGAACCGCGCCAGCAGCCATGGCCAGGATCCCTTTTCGCACAGCGCGATCGGACGATGGCTGGGCAAGTCGTGGGCGGCAAGATGATCGAGCGTCAGCCGGAGCGAGCCCGCGCGATCCCGGCAATGACCGACCAATTGGATGAGGCTGAAGTCGCCTTCGATCCGATCCGTGACATGAAAGGCCCGGTTGCTGCGGCCGTCGACGAACGGGACGATCCTGCGGGGAGACAGCCCCAGCGCCGCGCAGGCGACCTCGACCTCGCTCATTTCATCCGCAGCGGCAACCCCGCCGCGACGAACTGGACCTCGTCCGCCACTGCGGCCACGCGCTGGTTGAGGGTGCCAGCGAGATCGCGAAAGTCGCGCGCCAGCTTGTTGTCGGGCACGATGCCGAGGCCAACCTCGTCCGAGACCAGGATCACGGGGCCGGCCCTCTTGTCGAGTGCCGAGACCAGCCCGACGAACGCTGTTGCGCTGTCCTGCCCCGCCAGCATCAGGTTCGAGACCCAGAGGGTAAGACAGTCGACCAGTACGATCCGGTGCGGCGATGCCGTGCGCTCGATCGCCCCGGTAAGCGCGAGCGGCGCTTCGATGCTCGTCCAGGCGCCGCTGCGTTCCGCCTGGTGGAGGGCAATGCGCTCGCGCATCTCGGCATCGAACGCCTGCGCCGTCGCAATGAACACCGGCTCCAGCCCGCGCGCTTCGGCCCGCTCGAGGGCATAGCGGCTCTTGCCGGATCGGGCGCCGCCGAGAACGAAGAGGAGAGGGTGAGACAACAGGCAAGTTCCGTCTGGCGCAGGTCGGCGCGGGCGCTATGGCCCTAGAGCCTGATCCTTTCGGGTGGAAGGGCAAGGGGGACGCGTGGGCGCTTGGCATGATCATGGCGGGAACGTCGCGGCGGCGCGCGCGGCCTTCCCGGATGCGCCGACGCCGTGGCTCGATCTCTCCACGGGCATCAACCCGCAGCCCTGGGACGTAAGCCGTGCGGGAGCGGTCTACTGGGCCGCCTTGCCGGATGTCGCGGCTCTGGAAGCGCTCGAAGCCGCCGCGGGTCGCTTCTTCGGCGTCGCACCGGAGCGGGTCTGTGCGGTGCCAGGCACCGAAATCGGGCTTCGCCTGCTCGGCACGCTCGGCCTTCCTCTGCCGATGCGCTACCGGGCGCCAAGCTACGGCACCTACGGGCAAATCGGGGAGGCGCGCCCGGTCGCGGAGCGCGATCTCGAGGAGGAAGCAAGCCGCGGCGGTACGATCCTGATCGCGCAACCCAACAATCCCGACGGTGCCGTTCTGTCCGAAGCCGGCCTGCACGATATTGCCGGCCGCCTCGAAGCCGCGGGAGGCGTGCTGGTCGTGGACGAGGCGTTCGCCGACACGCAGGACCAGCCCTCCGCTGCCGCGCGTCTCGGTGAACGGGTCATCGCCTTGCGCTCGTTTGGAAAGTTCTTCGGCCTCGCCGGCGTGCGGCTCGGCTTCGTCCTCGCCGCGCCCGAGCGGCTTGCGCCGCTGCGCCGGCAACTCGGCAGCTGGCCGGTTAACTCGGCGGCGCTGGCAATCGGCCAAGCCGCCTACGGTGACGGGGCATGGATCGGACAAACCCGGGCTCGGCTTCGGCAGCAGGCCGACAGGCTCGACGCTCTGCTGCGTTGCCATGGCTTCGAGCCATCGGGCGCTTGCCCGCTGTTCCGGCTGGTTTCGACATCCAACGCGGAAACTCTGTTCCAACGGCTGGCTGCTGCTGGCATCCTCACCCGTCCTTTCGCTTATGCCCCGGATTGGCTCCGCTTCGGGCGGCCGGGAGACGACGCGGCGTTCGAACGTCTCGATCGGGCGCTCGCACGTGGCTGAACCGGTTGCGCTTGCAGCCTTGGCGGTGGAGGCGGCAGTCGGCTGGCCGGCGCCGCTCTATCGAACCGTCGGCCATCCCGTCGGCCTGTTCGCCCGGATCCTCGCCGCCGGAGAGCGCCGCTTCAACGCCGCCGACACGGGCTTCGCGACCAGGCGCCTGGCGGGAGCGCTGACGCTCCTTCTCGTCGTGGCCGTCGCCACCGGCATCGCGGTTGCGCTCGAATGGCTCGCCCGCCTCTGGCTCGGCCACGGAGCATGGATGGCCGTCGCCCTGCTTGCCGTCCCGGGGCTAGCACAGCGCAGCCTGGACGATCATGTCCGGGCGGTCTTCCACCCGCTCGCTGCCGGCGATCTAGAGGGCGCCCGGCGCGCAGTGGCGATGATCGTCGGCCGGGACACCGCCGCGCTCGACGAAGCCGGCGTGACCCGCGCCGCGATCGAAAGCCTTGCCGAGAGCTTCTGCGATGGGATCGTCGCACCGGCTTTCTGGCTTCTGATCGGCGGCCTGCCGGGGCTGTGGGCCTATAAAGCGATCAACACCGCCGACAGCCTGATCGGCCACAAGGAGGAACGCTGGCGCGCGTTCGGCTGGGCGGCCGCACGTACCGACGACGTTGCCAATCTGGCTCCGGCACGGCTGTCGGCACTGCTCCTCTGCCTTGCCGGCCGAGGCGGATGGGCGACGATGCTGCGCGATCACCGTCTCCACGCCTCGCCCAACGCCGGCTGGCCGGAGGCGGCGATGGCGGGCGTGCTGCGGCTGCGCCTTGCCGGCCCGGTTGCCTATGATCGGGTGGTGCACGACAAAGCCTGGATCGGGTCCGGCACCGAGGCCGCCACGGCACGCGATATCGGACGGGCGCTCCGCGTCTACCGGCGCGCCTGTCTGCTGCTCTGGCTGATTGCGGGAGGCGCTGCATGGGCGCTCTGATGCTCCAGGGCACTGGGTCGGACGTGGGCAAGTCCGTGCTGGTCGCAGGCCTCTGTCGGGCACTCGCCAACCGCGGCCTCAAGGTGCTCCCGTTCAAGCCGCAGAACATGTCCAACAATGCGGCGGTGACCGCCGACGGCGGCGAGATCGGCCGCGCCCAGGCGCTTCAGGCACTCGCTTGCCGCGTCGAACCGGTCGTCGACATGAACCCGGTGCTGCTGAAGCCGCAGGGGGACCGCTCGTCGCAGCTGGTCGTGCACGGAAAGGTCCGCGGCACCCTGTCGGGCGGCAATTACCGGGCCGCCAAGGCGGCTTTGTTGCAGGACGTCCTGGCCAGCTACCAGCGCCTGCGTGCGCGATGCGACATCCTGCTGGTGGAGGGCGCCGGCTCGCCGGCGGAGATCAATCTGCGCGCGAGCGATATCGCCAACATGGGTTTCGCCCGGGCCGCGAGCGTGCCGGTCCTCTTGGTCGGCGATATCGATCGAGGCGGCGTGATCGCGGCCATCGTCGGCACCAGGGCGGTGATCGATCCCGAGGACGCGGAGATGATCCGCGGCTTCCTGATCAACAAGTTCCGCGGCGATCCCGCCTTGTTCGAGGACGGCTATCGCGAGATCGAGCACCGCTCCGGCTGGCGCGGCTTCGGGATCGTCCCCTGGCTCGCCGCGACCGCGCGGTTGCCGAGCGAGGATGCGGTGGCGCTGGAGCACGGCCTTTCCCAGGCGAGCGGCAAGCGGGTGGTCGTCGCCTGTCCGGTGCTGCCGCGCATTTCCAATTTCGACGATCTCGATCCCCTGAAGCTGGAGCCCGGCATCGATCTGGTGATGGTGCCGCCCGGACGCCCGATCCCTGCGGAGGCGCGGCTGATCATCCTCGCCGGCTCGAAGGCGACCATCGCCGATCTCGCGGCGCTCCGGAGCGAAGGCTGGGACATCGACATTCTCGCCCACCACCGGCGGGGCGGACAGATCCTCGGCCTGTGCGGCGGCTACCAGATGCTTGGCCGCACCATTGCCGATCCGCATGGCCTCGAAGGATCGCCCGCTACCGTATCAGGGCTCGCGCTGCTCGACGTCGACACCGTCCTTACCCCCGGCAAGCATCTGGAGCGGGTGCGCGGCGAGATGCTCGGCGCGCCCGTCGAAGGCTATGAAATGCATATGGGCGAGACCACCGGTCCGGATACTGCGCGCCCGCTCGGCCGCTTCGCCGGTCGCATCGATGGCGCGGCCTCCGTGGACGGACGCGTGGCCGGCTGCTACCTCCATGGCCTGTTCACCCGTGCCGAGCAGCGGGCTGTCTGGCTGCACCGGATCGGAGTCGACGGATCCGGACGCGACTACGATGCCTCGGTGAGCGACGCGCTCGACGAAATCGCCGCCTCGCTCGAGCAGGTCGTTGATGTCGACGGGCTCATCGCCCTTTCACGTGAGGCAAAAAGCGACACTTAGCAGCACGCTTTCGGTCAGCTCGATCCCGGCGCCGTGGCCATCGCCGGAGATACCGCCGATGCGGCGCTTCAGCCACCAGCCCCAGAGCAGGATGGGCACGGGCGCGAACCAGATCGAGGGAGCCGCGAATCCGGTGCAAACCAGCACCATGGCCCAGAGCCAGAGATGATGCGGGCGCACGGCTCCCGCGAAGCGGAGGGCGAGGCCGTTACCGAGTGGCGGCAGCCAATATTGCCAGGCGAGGATGCCAATTCGCGCGGCGAGCGGCACGAGCAGGATCGATGCCCAGGCTCCGGCCGCGATCAGTCGATCGAGCAGGACCAGCTTCGCGGCGAGCTGGAGGACGAGGCAGGTGACGCCGAAACTGCCGACATGCGGATCGGCGAGGGCGCGGAGCAGCCGCGACTCGTCGCCGTGTGCCGCTCCTGCCGCATCGGCAATGTCGGCCAGCCCATCGAGATGGAGCGCGCCGGTGATCGCCGCCCAGGCGATCGTTCCCGCGAGGGCGCCGAGCAGCGGGTCGCGGCAGGCGCCGAGCCATGCCGCCGCGGCGACGGCGGCGCCGACCGGTAGCCCCGCGACCGGGAACCAGCGCATCGACGCCGCGAAATCGTCCGCGGTGATCGCGCCCCGCCACGGCACCGGCAGGCGGGTCATGAACTGTATTGCCAGGACGATGCGCTTCACGTGTGCAGGGCCGTGATCTGCGCAGAGACCGGGTCGCCGGGGAACAGACGCAGCGACAGCAACGCCCCATAGGGCAGATCGAACGCCCACAACTGGCGCGGGTCGAAGCCGCAGAGATGGGCAAGCGCCGCCCGGATCGGGCCGCCGTGGGTGACGACAAGGCTGCTTCCCTCGCCCAGGCGATCGATCGCGCCGGCGACCCGCCGCACCAGAGTGTTCCAGCGCTCGCCGCCGGGCGGCGCGTGCCGGTCGGGCTGGCCGTAGAAGGGGAGCAGCGCCTCTTCCCCGATCTCGTCGGCGGTCTTGCCCTCCCACGTCCCGAAGTCGAGCTCGAGCCAGGCTGCATCCTGGGCCACTGGTAGACGGCGCAGAGCGCCGAGCGCATCTGCGACTTCCGCAGCGCGGATCAGCGGAGACGTGACGATGGTGTCGAACTCGACTTCGGCGGCACGGTCGAGGCAGGTCGCAAGACCTGCGCCGGTGCACGGCTCGTCCGAGCGGCCGAGGAAACGGCCGGGGCGCTCGACCGCGGCATGGCGCAACAGATGGACGATGCGGGCGCTCACGATGCCGTGGCGACCCTCGCCTCCTCGAACGTTGCCATCCCTGCATGCGCCGCAAGCGCCGCGCGGACGAGGCCGACCGCCACCGCGGCGCCGCTGCCCTCGCCGAGCCGCATGTCGAGATCGAGCAAAGGGGCCAATGCCAGCGCCGCGAGCAATCTCTTGTGACCTGGCTCGGCCGACACGTGTCCGGCGAGGCAATGCGCACTGATCTGCGGAACGTCGCGGGCCAGCGGGGCGAGTGCCGAGCAGGCGATGAAGCCATCGAGCATCACCGGAATGCGGCGGCGGCGGGCGGCGAGAACCGCGCCGGCGATTGCCGCAATCTCCCGGCCGGCGAGCCGGCGCAGCATCTCGAAGGGCGTCTTCGCGTGCGGGCCATGCAGCGAAACGCCCGCTTCGACGACCTCGATCTTCCGCGACAAGGCCTCGTCGTCTATGCCCGTGCCGCGTCCCGTCCAATCTTCCGCGGCCCCGCCGAAGCTCGCGCAGCTCAGTGCGGCCGCGGCGGTGCTGTTGGCGATGCCCATTTCGCCGACCACCAGCAGGTCGATCTCGCCTTCCACCGCATCGGCACCGGCCTGCAGGGCCTGCAGACAATCCTCAGCAGTCATTGCCGGTGCCTGGGTGAAATCGGCGGTCGGCCGGTCGAGCTCGAGCGCGACGATCTTGAGCTCGAGACCGGCCGCCGCCGCCAGAGCGTTGATTGCGGCCCCGCCGCGCTGGAAATTCGCGACCATCTGCGCGGTCACTTCAGCCGGAAAGGCGCTCACGCCACGAGCGGCGACGCCATGATTGCCGGCGAAGATCGTAGCGCGGCCGCGAGCGAGGACAGGACGGATGCAACGCTGCCAACCGGCAAAGAACAGGGCGATGTCTTCGAGCCGCCCCAGCGACCCTGCAGGCTTGGTAAGGCTCGCCTGGCGGGCGCCCGCGGCCGCGACGCTCTGCCCATCGGGCGCCGGCAGGTCGGCGAGGGCGGCTTCGAAATCCTCGATCGTGCGGAAGCGGATCATGCGACCACCTGTCCCTCCGGCGGAACCCGGACCAGGAAATGGCCTTTCACGCCCTCCGGCCACTGCTTGTACGGTACCTGGCCATGGGCGCTTTCCGCATAGAGGCGGGTGAATTCGAGTATCGCCTCCGCCGCCGCGTCGTCGGCGCCGAATTTGCCGAGCACGTAGCCGACCTTGCCGGGGGCTCGGAGATAGACGGTGCAGAAGGCGGTGCAGGCAAACAGGCACGGCATCTCCTCGACGCCGATATCGCCATAGCGATCCTCCTCTGCCGCCAGCCGCCGCAGCGCTCCGGCAAGCAATGCTCCGCCGCGAACGCCGTCGTCATCCTCCCGCCTCTCCGCGGATAGGCGGCAGGTGTTGCAGGCGATGACGGAGGCGCGCGGCGGAACCGGCCGGAACATCAGGCGTGCGCCGGCCGCAATGTCGGCAGGCCGATCACGGCCAGGCCTCGCTGCAGCACCAGCAGACCGGCGAAGATCAGGCCGTTGCGCACGAACTGGCGGGCCAGCACGTCGGCGGCAAAGGCGCCATGGCCGCTGTCGAGCATCAGGGTGGTGACCAGCACCACCGCCTTGAACCCGACGAACGCCGCCACGAAGGCGCCGCCCGCCTGAGCGATCGTGCCGGTCTTGCGCAGGCTCTGCCCGATCATGTGCGCGGCCATCGCGGAGATCAGCGCCCCGGCGAGCAGGGTTGCGGCCCAGATCGCCTTCTCGGCATTGACCGCCTGACCCTGCACGCAGATCCCGATCGTCTGCGCGACCGCCCACGCGGCGCCGACCAGCAGCAGGCCGTCGCGCTTGCGCGGCGCTCCGGCGGCGAGCGCGGCGAGGGCCGGAAAAGGCGTGGCGCATGCCAGCGCCATGCTGATGATCGTGCTCGCCCCGGTCATGCTGGCGATCCAGAGGCTGCGGGCAGTCGTGGAGGATTGCGTCATGTGATTCTCCTTGGTGTCAGAACCGGGCCCGAATGCCCGCATAGGCGCTGCGTCCGAGCGCGCCGTAGCGGCGCGCCGTTTCGTAATGCTCGTCGAAGAGGTTCTCGATGCGGGCGTAGACGCTCACGGCTCGGGAGGCGGGGAGCTCGATCCGCGCGTCGACGAGCGTATAGGCATCGTTTCGGAACGGGGTGACGGTGGCGCTGGTCCGTGCCGTGTCCCACGCCGACCCGGCGTGGCGCACGGCGAGGCTGGCCTCGGCGCCCGGTCGCCAGCCGTAGGCGAGCGTGCCGTTGGCGAGATGGCGCGGCTGGCGGGCCAACTGGTTGCCGTGGTTCAATCCGCCCGATCGATCCTCGGCCGCGATCCAGCTGTAATTGGCATCGGCGCGGAAACCGCCGAGCTGCAGGGCCCCATTGAGCTCGATGCCCTTCGCCATGCTCTTCTGGACGTTGTCGTAATAGCCGGCGCGCGGCGTGGTTGTGCCGGGTGCGAAGCAGAGCGGCGGCCGATTGGTGGCCGGGCATCCCGCATAGACGATCAGATTGTGCGTGGTCCGTTCGAACCAGGTCGCACCGACGACCAGCTTCTCGCCGAGCGTTCTTTGCTCGATGCCGGCTTCCCAGCCCCGCGCTTTCTCCGGCGCCAGGGCATCATTCCCGTATTCGCTGTAGAGCTGGTAGAGAGTCGGCGCCTTGAAGCCTTCGCCGTAATTGGCGCGGATCCGAGTTCCGCTGGTGCCGATCGACCAGGTGCCGCCGGCGCCGAACACCGTGTTGCCGCCGAAGCGATCATGGTGATCATGCCGTACGCCGCCATTCAAGGTCAGTCCTTCGATCAGTTCGGCATTCACCTGCGCGTACACACTGTCGATGTCGGCCTCGGCACGGATCGTCCGATAGGCGGCATTGCTGTTGGGAGGCGAGGCGGAGCGCATCCTCTGCTCCTCGCGCTCGGCGCCGAACACCGCGCCGATCCGGTCCGAAACCGTCAGGGTACCTTGATATTCGTACCGGCGGGTACGCCCCTTCGCGTCGAAGCTGGTCGGCCGGACCGTGCGCGCGGGGTTGACGTTGGTCCGCGCGATCTCGGCCTGGCTGAAGGCCAGGCGGTTGGACAAACGCCCGTCGAACAGCGCGACGTTCGCCGCGCCATAGCCGGTCCATTCCTCGGTCTCCGAACGCTCCGGACTGTCCGGGACCGTGCCGGCGCTGTCGATGCCGACCCGGCTCCGTCCGTAGGATCCGCGCAGATCGAGCGAGACCGCGTCGCTGACCCGAAGCCCGATCCGGCCGCTGCCGCCGGTGTTGCGATACGGATCCGTTTCCCGGCCGCCATAATCCGGTCCGATCGCCGAGATGCCGTCGGTTGTGAAGGTGCGTCCGGCGATCCGCCAATCCAGCGGGCCGCTGCGTCCGCCCACCGCCACGCGCGCCTGTGCGGTTTCCCGCGAGCCTCCTGACAAGTCGATCGCCGCTTCGAGCGGACGCTCGGCTGTGGTGGTGGTGACGTTGATCACGCCGCCGATCGCGTTGCTGCCCCACAGGATCGATTGCGGTCCGCGCAGGATTTCGATCCGGTCGATGTCGCCGGTCAGCAAATTGGCCCAATTGTAGCCCCCGCCGGTCGAGGACGTGTCGGCAAGCTTCACCCCGTCGAGGACGAGCACGGTCTGATCGCTGTCCGCACCGCGGATGCGGATCGAGGTCGAGGTGCCATAGCCGCCGTTGCGGACGATACTGATTCCGGGGGTGCGGACCAGGATGTCGGACACGATCGGTGCCTGGCTGCGGTCGATATCCTCGCGCGTCAGCACGGTCACGGAGGCGGCGACGCGATCTTCGGCGATCGGCGCGCGGAGGGCGGTGACGACGATTTCGGAGTCGCCGCCTGCATCGGCTGCCTCGGCGGCGAACGCCGCCGACGACAGCAACGCGTATGGGAAAATCAGGTAGTGAAGCTTCATCCTTGGATCCTCGATCGTGACAACGACCGCAGGTCCACGGGGCGAGGATGCGCTTGGATGCGCACGACATCACCACCGCGGTCCAGCGGCAGAATGTCGTCACGCGAGTAACCTCGTTCGACCGGAACACCCTGTCCGGACGAAGGACGACCGCGACGGGCAGGTCTCCTGGCTCACGGGTCAGTGCCGGTCCGGGCCGCCTTCTCAGGATCTTTCGATCCCAATGGCATTTGGCCCAGTGGCTCGCCGCTCACAGTTGCAGGGGCAGCCGGGGTCTCGAACCC
Source organism: Sphingosinicella sp. BN140058 (assembly GCF_004135585.1). Taxonomy (NCBI): domain Bacteria; kingdom Pseudomonadati; phylum Pseudomonadota; class Alphaproteobacteria; order Sphingomonadales; family Sphingosinicellaceae; genus Sphingosinicella; species Sphingosinicella sp. BN140058. The sequence continues at coordinate 3,147,599 of NZ_CP035501.1, forward strand.
CGTTCCCTTTTGATCCCCTTTCGGGGAACCTGTCGCAAGCCCGCCCTTACGGGCGACGCTTCAGGCGATCAAGTGGAAGAAGCTGCCGGAGACGAGGCCCCGGCGATGGCCGGCGGCTCCGAGCGGTGCCCCCGCGGCATCGGCGATATCGGCGAACGCCTCTCCGCCGCCTTCGCCCACTATGGTGGCATGGTGATATTCGTGGCCGAACATCGTCCGCCCGGCGTCGGCGAAGCTCGTATCGCGGCGCAAGATTGCTCGGCGATAGCCGAGCGAGAGCTTGCGCCGGGCGAAGCTGGCATCGACCGGGAGCAGCCCCGCCATAGGATGGAGGACACCGTCGGCGTCTTCGAGCGAGCGGCCGAGCACCATATATCCGCCGCACTCGCCATGAACCGGCCGGGTCTCGGCAAAGTGACGAAGACCGGCGAGAAAGCGGCCGTTCCCCGCCAGTCTTCCGGCGTGGAGCTCCGGATAGCCGCCGGGCAGCCAGCAGCTGTCGCAATGGTCGGCGGGCGCTTCGTCGGCAAGCGGCGAGAAGAAAGTGCTTTCGGCGCCGGCGTCTCGCCACCAGCGCGCCAGATGCGGGTAGAAGAAAGCGAAGGCGTCGTCGCGGGCAACTGCGATGCGCTGCCCGGGCGGACGAAGCGAGGAGGGCGGCATCGGCGCGCGAGGAGCCGGCGCGGCCATGGTCAGAATGGCGTCCAGATCGCATTGCGCCGTCACCAGCTCCGCCATCGCATCGATACGGTCGCCGAGATCGGAATGCTCGCCGGCCTGCACGAGGCCGAGATGGCGCTAGGGCAGACTGAAGCCGGGGTCGGGCGAGAGTGCACCGAGCAGGGGCATTCCGATCCGCGCCAGCCCATCTTCGATCATCCGGCGGTGGCGCGGGCTCGCAACGCGATTGGCAATGATCCCGGCGATACGCGGCGCTCCGGGAAAGGTGGCGCAGCCGTGCGCTACCGCCGCGACGGACTGCGCGGCGCCCGACGCGTCGATCACCAGCAGCACCGGCCAGTCGAGCAGGTTGGCGACGTCCGCGGCTGCGCCGGAGCGGCCTTCCGCGACTGCGCCGTCGAACAATCCCATGGCGGCTTCGCCGATCACCAGCTCGGCGTCGGCGGCGATGCTTGAGGCAAGACCTCGCACCAGGTCCGGCGCCATTGCAAAGCCGTCGAGGTTGATCGAGGACTCGCCGGTGGCGGCCGAGTGGAAAGCCGGATCGATATAGTCCGGTCCGCACTTCGCGCCGCGCACCCTGATGCCGCGCCGGGCGAAGGCGCGTTGCAGGGCGATCGTCAGGATCGTCTTGCCCGATCCGGAACGTGGCGCCGCGACGATCAGCCCGCGGCCGAGCGCCGCCTGCTCGTTCAAAATTCGATGCCCTTCTGCGCCTTCACGCCGGACCGGAACGGATGCTTCACCTGCACCATCTCGGTGACGAGGTCCGCCGCCTCGATCAGCGCATCGGGCGCGTTGCGGCCCGTGACGATGACGTGCTTCATCGGCGGGCGCTCGCTGAGCCCGGCGACGACCTCTTCCACGGGCAGATATTCGTAGCGCAGGACGATGTTGAGTTCGTCGGCGAGCACCATGTCGTAAGCAGGGTCGCGCACCATGCGAAGCATCTCCTCCCAGCCCTGTCGCGCCCAGGCGATGTCGCGTTCGCGATCCTGCGTGTCCCAGGTGAAGCCTTCGCCCATCACCTTGTGCTCCACCTGCCCGGGGAACGCGGCGTAGACCGCTTTCTCCCCAGTCGCCCAGCTGCCTTTGATGAACTGGACGATGCCGATCTTCATGCCGTGGCCAATCGCCCGTGCGACCAGCCCGAATGCGGCAGTCGACTTGCCCTTCCCCTTGCCGGTGTGGACGATCAGCAGACCCTTCTCCTGGGTCTTGTCGGCCATGATCTTGGCGCGGGCGGCCTGCCGCTTCTTCGCTTTCTCGTTATGCCGCGCGTTCAGCGCCTCGTCCGAGCTGCTCATTGGTACGTCCCAGGCTGGAGGGCGGCCGAAGGGCCGGATGGGCGGCGCCTATAGCCGCGCCCATCCGCCCATTCAAAGGCCCGCTCAGGTGCCGCCGGCTGCCGGCCCATCCTTGCGGGTCTTCCAAAGGGAATAAAGAATGCCGCCGAGGATCAGCGCAAAGGTGACGGCAAGGCTCAGCACCGGCGGGAATTTGCCGCTGTCGAGCATGAAATCGGCGACGAAGATTTTGGTGCCGATGAACACGAGCACGAGCGCGAGCGCATATTTCAGATAGTCGAAGCGATGAACCATCGCCGCCAGCGCGAAATACAGGGCGCGGAGGCCGAGGATCGCCATGATGTTCGACGTGTAGACGATGAACGTGTCGGTGGTGATCGCGAACACGGCCGGCACGGAATCGACGGCGAACACCAGGTCGGCAAGGTTGATCACCACCAGGGCGAGCAGCAGCGGCGTCGCTGCGACCACCAGCCTGCCGGTTTTCCCGTCGGGCACCTTCACGAGGAATTTCTGCCCGTGCAGATCCGGCGTCACGCGCATGTGCCGCGAGATGAAGCGGAGGATCGGATTGCGTCCGAGATCGATCGGCTTGTCGCTGGTGAACAGCATCTTGATGCCGGTCCCGATCAGAAACGCGGCGAAAATGTAGAGAACCCAATGATATTGCTGAACGACGGCGGCCCCGACCCCGATCATCAGCCCGCGCAGCACGATCACGCCGACAATTCCCCAAAGCAGAGCCCGATATTGGTAGATGCGGGGAATCGCGAAATAGGTGAAGATCAGGCTGATCACGAAGACGTTGTCGATCGACAGCGCCTTCTCGATGAAGAAGCCGGTATAATATTTCATGCCGAGATCGGCGCCCTTCTCGGCCCATACCCAGGCGCCGAAAAGAAGGGCGATGCTGATGTAGAAGGCGGAGAGCTTCAGGCTCTCGGCGATACCCATCTCGCGATCCTGCTTGTGCAGGATGCCGAGGTCGAAGGCGGTCAGCGCGACCACCAGGCCGATGAAGGCCGCCCAGAACCAGATCGGCGTGCCGAGCCAGGCGTGCATCAGGAAATCCATGTGCCTCTCCTCTTGAGTGTCCTCGCGAGGGCGCACGGTGCACGGCAACCGGAAATTGGGAGACCAGGCCAGGCATCGAGCGCACTCGATGCGGTCCGACATCACGACGCTCCGAGGAGCGCCGCCAGAGGGGCCCGGCCCGCATGGCGAAGCAGGTGAGTGCAGCGGCCGTGGATTTCAAGAGCGAAGATTGCGCTATCCGGGACGTCGACGGCTTGCGTCAGCCGCCTTCGCTGTGGAACCAGTAGGCCCCGACCGCGCATTCACGGCCAAAGGAGCGATCGATGCCAAGCCTTGCAACCCACCCGATCCATCTCGGCAACGGCGCTTCCGCCCTGGTCCAGCCGCCTTTGACCGGACCGGAATGGTATGCGGCTTACGGCGAACGGCATGCGGCAGACGGCGCGGAGGGAAGGCTGGTGATGCAATACAGCTTCACCGGAAGCTGGACGAACTGGGAAGTTCACCCGCACGGGGCGGAGGTGGTGATCTGCATTGCCGGTCGGATCACGCTCCTCCAGGAATTCCCCGACGGCCGCCATTCCCGCGAAACGCTGGCCGCCGGCGACTATGCAATTAATCCGCCGGGTGTCTGGCATACGGTCGATGGCGATCCCGAAGCGGAGGCGACCTGCATCTTCATCACGTCGGGCCTCGGCACCGACCACCGCCCGCGCTGACAACCGAGGACAGGCAGGGAGCGCTCCGAAGGCGGGTTGCGTGAGTAGAAGTAGCTGTGCAGGGCCGTGCCATGTCCGCCCACGATCCTGCCAGAGCCGAACGCAATGCCGGTCTGCTGCTGATGGCCGCCGCGGCGCTTGCGCTCATTATCGCCAACTCGCCGTTCGCCTCCTTGTACGACCAGCTCCTGCACGCAGAACTCGGGCCGCTTTCGGTCCACTATTGGATCGCCGACGCGCTGATGGCGGTGTTCTTCCTGTTGGTCGGTCTCGAGGTGAAGCGCGAATGGTATGACGGTCAGTTGGCAACGCCGGCGGCCCGGCGCCTGCCGATGCTCGCCGCTGCGTCCGGCATGGCAGTGCCGGCTTTCGTCTATTTGCTGGTGAGCGGCTTTGATCCTCAGCTGAGCCGCGGCTGGGCGATCCCGGCTGCCACCGACATTGCCTTCGCGCTCGGCGTCATCGCCTTGATCGGAGGGCGTGTCCCGGCTTCGATCAAGCTGCTGCTCGTTACCATCGCGGTCATCGACGACATCGGTGCGGTCGCGATCATCGCGCTCTTCTACACCGCGGATCTCAACACAGCCGCGCTTGCGGCAAGCGCGGGCCTGGTGGCTGTGATGGCGGCAATGAACATGTTCGGGGTGCGGCGCCTTGGCCCCTATCTGATCGGCTTCGTCTTCCTGTGGGTCGCAGTCCAGCAATCCGGGATCCATGCGACCATTGCTGGGGTGCTCGCGGCGCTCACCGTCCCGCTCGGGCGCGGCGAAGCCTACAGCCCGTTGAAGCGGCTCGAACATGCGATCCATCCGTGGGTGATGTTCGGGATCGTCCCCATCTTCGGCTTCGCCAGCGCCGGCGTCACCGTCGCCGGTTTCGACGCGCTGTTCTCCCCTCTGCCGCTCGCGGTGGCTTTCGGTCTGCTCGTCGGCAAGCAGCTCGGCGTGTTCAGCGCGATCTGGATCGCCGATCGTACCGGTCTCGCGCCCAAGCCCCCTCACTTGCGCTGGTTGCACATCTATGGCGCGGCTTTGCTGTGCGGCATCGGCTTCACCATGAGCCTGTTCATCGGCGAGCTCGCCTTCGCCGAGCCGGCGTTTATCGCCTCGGCAAAGATCGGAACGCTTGCCGGATCCGCCGCAGCCGGTCTTCTCGGCTTCCTTCTGCTGCGTTTCGCCGGCCCCATGCCCTCGACTGCGCACGACGTGGCGGAAGCGGAGGAAGTATTCGGCGAAGACTTCGATCGTGATCCGCGCGTCTGCGCCGAGGAGGATAGGCACCCTCCAGCGCGGCCTTCACGCGACGATCGCCGGTAGGAGGCACAGGTTGATCGAAGCCGACAGCCGGTGCAACAGGCGCCCAGCGATACGGATCGGCGGTCGATGAAGATGATGCGTGCCTTGTTGCTGCTGCTTGCCGGCCTGGCCGCCGCCGGCGCGGCGCGTGCCCAGACCGGCGCCTTCGATCTGCCTGGCCCCGAGCTCGAAGCAACGGTTACGCGCGCGGGCGAGACCTTGCCGCTCGGCCGCGTCCCGCAATTGCAGGCCGGCGATCGCATCAGGATGGAGGCGGCCTTGCCGGCCGACCGGTCGGGGCGGCATATGCTGGTCGTCGCCTTCCTGCGCGACGCCGCGACCCCGCCGCCCAAGGACTGGTTTACCCGGCTGACACTGACCAGGAAGGCCGATACCCTCGTCGCCACCGTCCCCGACGGTGCGAAGGAGGCGGTTGTGCTGCTCGCGCCGGAGGTCGGCGGCGGTTACGGCGCGCTGGTCAGCGCCGTTCGTGGCCGCCCCGGCGTGTTCATTCGTGCCGCGCGGGATCTCGGCCAGGCCTCGCTCGATCGTGCGCGCCTCGAAGCTTTTCTCGAGGGCATCCACGCTGCCGACGTGACCGGGGGCCAGACGCTCGAAGCCTTGTCGCCGGTGCTTGCCCGCAGCCTTGCCATCCGCTGGACTCCGGAATGCCTGCAGCGTGAGCGCAGCCTGCAGGCGCCCTGCCTCACCCAGAGCCGCGAAGCCCTGATCCTGAACGACGGGCGAAAGGCGACGCTCGCCGAGACTCTCACCGGCGCTCCGGTGGATCTTGCTTATCAGGTCAGCGCCACGCCGGAAGGCGGCGCCGGCTATTACAATCCCTACATCACCCTGGTGCGTGAGGTCGCGCGGCTGCTAGGTGCGTTCCGGTCGCCTCAATATCAGTATATTCCGGCGCTCGCGCTCGGCCGGGGCGAGGGGGTCAGGCTGCTGCTCAACACTGCGCCGTCCTTCCAGAAGCCGCATTCGGTGCTCGTTGCACCCTTGCCGTCGATCGAGCCGGCCGAGCTGCCGACGATCCGTGCCGCAGCGCCGGCGGCGATCGCCTGCGTCGATCGGCCTGGCCTCGCCTTGCCGATCGAGGGGGCGCCATTGCTCTATGCGGCGGGGTTCGCGCACGATCTCAGGCTGCGCGCCCGCACGTCAGAGGGCGCTATCGTCGAAGTGCCGGTGCGTGCCGATGCCGCGCGGGGCGGCTTGATGCTGGCGGGAACGCCGTTCCCGACCAGCTTGGGGCCGGTCGCCGAAGCGACCCTGCTGGGGCGTTGGGGTTTCGACCCGATACAAGGGCCCGCTTTCAAGGTGCAGGGCGCGGCCGCCGGGGAATGGCGCGTCGCCGCCGGCGGCGCGCCGGTGGTGGGCCGCGCCAATGAGATCCTGCTCGACGGCGGCACCGCGTCCTGCGTCGAGGCAGTGTCGTTCGCGCAGGGCGACGCCCCGCCGCAGCCCGCCGGGTGGAAGCCGACCGGTGCCGGTTCCATCGCCGTTACGCTGCCGCTGCAGAACACGAAACCGGGCGGCGTCGAACTCCGCATCAAGCGCTTCGGCATCGCGCCCGAGCGCCTCGACCTCACGGCCTATACCGAGGGGAGCCGAATCGATTCCTTCGTCCTCCATGCCGGTGACCGGATCGGAACGCTCAGCGGCACCCGTCTCGATCAGGTTGCCGGTCTCGATCTCGACGGCACTGCTTTTCGCCCGGGCACCCTAAGCCGCGTGAAGGACCTCGACCAACTGGCGCTGTCGACCGAGGAGTCTTTGGAGAACCTCCGTTCCGGTCAGCAGACCCGGGCGAAGGTGACGCTCAAGGACGGCCGCTCGGTCAATGTTCGGGTCCAGGTTGCCGAACCGCGCCCGTCGGCAGCGATCGTCAACCGGACGGTCGAGATACCCGCTTCGGCCGGGGCGATGCGTATCGAGCTGCTGGGGGATCGAGCGCTGCCCGGCACCGGCCTGCTGACCTTTGCCTTGCGGGCGCAGGGCGCCACCCGCTTCGACGGACGCGAGACGATCGAGATCGAAGGGCCGGGCGGCACGGTGGCGAACCTGAAGCCGGGCATCGGCCTGACCCGCGTCGATGCGACCACATTGGTTGCGCGCCTGCGACCCGCTGAATCGTTTGGCGCGGCCGCTTTTGGGCCGCTGCGCTTCCGGCTCGTGCAAGGGGACGCGGCCGGCGACTGGACGCCACTCGCAACTCTGGTGCGCATGCCGGATCTGCGCAGCCTTGCCTGCGCGGACGGCGAGACGGCGTGCACGCTCAGCGGCTCCGATCTCTACCTGATCGAGTCCGTCTCGGCCGATCCCTCTTTCGCTACCGCCGCGGTGGTTCCGCCCGGCTATACCGCAACCAGCGTCACCGTGCCGCGTGCCACAGACGGCACGCTCCACCTGAAGCTGCGTGATGCCCCCGACGTGACGGTGAAGGTCGCGAAGGCGTCCTGAGATCCGGGTGGGGCGTGCGCTTGCTCAGTCGCCGGCGCGCCCCCCGGCACCGATCACGCGCACCAGCCCGTCGACTCCCTGGGCTGTCGGCAGCTTGCCCGAAGCGGTGAGCCGGCCAGCGCGATCGTCCCAGCGAAGCGTCGCGCTGCTGCCTTTGCCGCTGACATAGGCATTCGTGGTGCCATCGTCGTCATAAAGGGTGAAGCTGGTGTCGCGGCCGGGATAGACGCGGATCGCCTCGATCGGCTGGCGGCTGCTCGTATTCTGCACCGGCGCGCCCATCGGCACGATCGAGCCTGCCCGAACGAACAGCGGGATCTTGTCGATCGGCGCGGCCGCATCGATCGTCTGGCCGCCCGTGTAGCGCTGCTCGGTCCAATAATCGTACCAGTCGCTGCCCGCCGGGAGGTAGACGGGGCGGCTGGTCACGCCCTGCTCGGTCACCGGCGCGACCAGGAAGGCGGGGCCGAACATATATTGGTCGCCGATCGTGGCGACCTTCGGATCGTTGGGGAAGTCCATGAACAGAGCGCGCATGAACGGGGCGCCGGTGCGATAGGTCTGGTAGCCGAGCGAATACAGATAGGGCATCAGCGCGTAGCGAAGCTTCAGGAAGCCGGCCAGCACCGGCTCGGCCGCCTTGCCATAGTCCCAGATCGCGCTGCTGCCCGGCCGCTGACCGTGGATGCGCAGGGTCGGCGTGAACGTGTTGTAGGCGAACCAGCGCGTGAACAGCTCCGGATAATCGTCATAGCCCGCGGAGGTCGACACCGCCCCTGCCGGGTCGAGCAGCACCGGCCGCTGCGCCTTCGGTCCGTTCGGCCATTGCCAGCCACCGGTGTCGCTCGACCAATAGGCCATGCCGGACGCCGTGAAGCCGAGACCGGCCGGCACCTGGCGCCGCAGCGCCTCCCAGGTCGATTGCACGTCGGATGACCAGAACAGGCAGCCGTTGCGCTGGGTGCCGAGATAGGCGGCACGGCACAGGATCATGTTGCGCTTGTTCGGCATGTCGTTCGCTGAGCCGTCCGCCACCGACGAGGTGTGCAGCAGCGGGTAGACGTTGTGGTAGCGGGCGCCTGATCCGATCGAGTAGAAATAATCGTCCGGCACGAGGTCGGGCTCGGTCTCGTCGAGCCAGGTATAGTCGAAGCCCTGCGACAGGATGTTGTCACGGATCTTGCCCCAGAACCACGCACGGGCATCCGGATTGGTCGTATCGAGCAGTGCGCCGGCGCGATCGGACCGGAATGGCAGGCCATCGACCGAATTGCCGTCCTTGTCCTTGAGTAGCCAGCCCTTGGTGTCGAGCAGGTCGAAATAGCGGCTTTCCCGCTCGAACCGCGGCCAGACGCTGATGATCGAGTGCATGCCCTGGGAATGGAGCGTGTCGTTCATCGCCTTCGGATCCGGGAAATAGGTGCGATCGATGTCGAGCTGCCCCATCCGGGTCCAGTAAAACCAGTCGAGCACCATCACGTCGAGTGGATAGCCGCGGCTGCGATAGCCTTCGGCCACGTCGAGAAGCTCCTTCTGCGATTCGTAGCGCGCCTTGGACTGGATCAGGCCGAAGGCGGCCTTGGGCGGCAGCGGCGTCTTGCCGGTCAACCGCGCATAGCCGGCATAAAGCTCGTCGCTGGTCTTGCCGGTGATGACGAAGAAGGACACGCGCTCCCCGACCTGGCTCTGGAAGCGGGTGGCATTGTGGAGGCCCGGCGAGACGCTGGTCGCGGACGGATTGTCCCAGACGATGCCATAGCCCTTGTTCGAGACCAGGAACGGCACGCAGACCGTCTCGCCGGCGGGCGCGTCATACCAGTGGCGGCAATCGATCGTGCGGCCCCGAAGGTCGAGCGTGCCTTCCTGGTTCTGGCCGAGGCCGTAATAATGCTCGTCGAGCGGCGCATCGAAGCTGGCGCCGACCTGGAAGGTCTTCTCGCCGTTGACCACGTGCGGCGCCATCTCCCAGCCCTTCATCTGCAGCAGGGTCTGGCCGTCGGCGCCCCGCAGGCTGAACGACACGCCCGGCAGTGACGGGGCGAAATAGCGTTCCATTTGGCTCGGCGCCTTCGGCCATGGCTTGGCATCGACGGTGAGGCTGAGGGCGGGGGAGGCGAAGACGTCGCCGGCCTGCTCGCTCCGCATCGTCCAGCCGGTCGCATCGGCCTTGCCGCTGATGCCGTAACCGGCCGCCTCGGTGGCGAGGCCCTTGTCGAGCGCGATCGTGACCCGGACGATATTGGGCGCATAAGGTTCGACCGAGACGGCGGCGCCGTGTCGATCGAGGATGGCGAGCGGCTCGGCCTCGGCCGCCGCGGTTGCGAGTAGGGAGATGGCTGCGGCCTGGAAGGCGAACATTGCCCACGATCGTGCCCGTGCCCTGCGCGCCTTCGAATTCGTCGAGCCCATCATCATCCCCTGCATTATGTCTGATAAGTGAACGGCTATACCGGCCGATGGCTGGCTGTCGAGGCGGTGCGACACGGCGATGAAACCGGTTACCGCGGTACGCCCTGACTTTGCAGATAGGCGATTACGTCTGCTCGATCGAGCGGATCGCCGAGCCCCGCAAAGGTCATGCTGGTGCCGGGCGCGAACTTGGCCGGCGCCGCGAGCCATGTGTCCAGGCGCTCCGGGTTCCAGGTTCCGCCCGCCGACTTCAAGGCATGGCTATAGCCGAACGTCGGAATCGCGGCGACGGGCCTGCCGACCACCCCGTACAGGTTCGGACCGGCCCGGTTCGGAGCGCCCTGGCCGATCGTGTGGCACGCCGCGCAGCGCCCGAACAGGCGCGCGCCTGCCGCCGGCTTCGCAACCCGCAGCAGAGCCTCGGGCGAGGGGTTCGGGCCAGCCGCGCGAAGGCGTTCCGCCTTGTCGTCATCGGAGCAGGCGGAAAGCGCCGCCAGGGTGACGAGAAGCCAGAGCGCGCGTGGCGCGTAGGGCATGGTCCTGCTCAGTTTTGTTGTCCAAGGCCGGTGGCGGTCCAGTAGATCCCGCCCATCAGATGGTTGAGGTAGGTCGGATCCCGATACATCTCGCCATTGTGGCCGAGCGTCGTCACGAACACCCGTCCGCCCTCGTAGCGATGATGCCAGGCAACCGGATGATCTCGGCCCATGGGCACCGCCACCTGGCGTGGCCAGATCTTGGTCGGGTCGTAGCTTCGCTCATCGACGTTCAGCACGGGATCGATCGTCACCTTGTACGGATTGGTGGTGACGTAGAATTCGTCGCTCCAGATCCATCGTTGCGGAATTCCGAACGTCGCCGGGAAGCTCTTGTCCACCGTGGTGACGACGCCGGTTTGCAGCATCGGGTGCACGCCCACTCGGCGCCCGACCAGTTTCTCGTACCAGGGCCATGCCTCGGCCGGCGTGATCGCAGCGCGGTGGACGACGATCGCATTGCCGCCGCTGCGCATATAGGCTTCGAACTTCGCGCGCTGGGCAGGGTTCAGCTCCTCGCCGGGTGTGTTGAGGAACATGACCGCGGCATATTGCTTGAGGTCGCCTTCGAACGCCTCGGTGTTGTTGGTCCACGTGAATTCGAAGGCGTGCAGCTTCGCCAGCCGCTCCAGGCTGTCGCGCGCGATCGGAATGTATTCGTAATGATATTTGTTGGGGATGGCGAGCACGAGCATCTTGAACTGGCTCTCGGCGGCGGCGGCCGAGGGAGAAGTGAGCACGAGGGCGGCGCCGAGCGCCATGGCGATGGACTTCATCTTCTCTCCCTCTGGTCCCCGGATGTATGGCACGCCAGCTGGCGTGCGCCCGGTCAGCGTAGCCAGGCGCGCTCACTCAGCCTGAATAAGGCGGGCGGTCGAGCCCGGCCGGGCTTCGCGTGAAGATCTCGCAGCCGGTGTCGGTGATGCCGATCGAATGTTCGAACTGCGCCGACAGGCTGCGATCGCGGGTCACCGCCGTCCAGCCGTCGTCCAGCACTTTGGTGTCGGCCCGTCCGGCATTGATCATCGGCTCGATGGTGAAGATCATCCCGGGGCGAAGCTCGGGACCGGTGCCGGGCTCGCCATAATGGAAGACGTCCGGCGTGTCGTGATAGACGAGCCCGACGCCGTGCCCGACGAAGTCGCGGACCACGCCCATCCGGTGCTTCTCCGCATGGCGCTGGATCGCATGTCCGATGTCGCCCAGATGGTTGCCGGGCTTGGCCTGTTCGATGCCCAGCATCAGGCATTCGTAGGTGACGTCGACCAGCCGGCGCGCCTTCACCGAGACGTCGCCGACCAGGTACATCCGGCTGGTGTCTCCGTACCATCCGTCGATGATCGAGGTCAGGTCGATGTTGAGGATGTCGCCGGCCTTCAGCTTCTTGTCGCCGGGGATGCCGTGGCAGACGACATGGTTGACCGAAATGCAGGTCGCGTGAGCATAGCCGCTATAGCCGATGTTCGCCGGGATCGCACCGGCGGCGACGATCCGCTCGCGGACGAAGTCGTCGAGCTCGGCGGTGCTTGCGCCCGGCACGACCAGGGGGACGAGGGCGTCGAGGATTTCGGCGGAGAGGCGGCCGGCCTTGCGCATGCCGGCGAAGCCCTCGGGGCCGTAGAGCTTGATCGCCTGGGTCCGCGCGGCCGGCGTGGCCGCAGTAACCTGAACATAATGAGTCATGACGATCAGCTAGGCGCTTGCAGGCCGATTTGCGAGAGGCTGCGGCGAAAGGAGCGCGGGATCGCCGTGCCGGTCGATTTCGGCGGCCGGCGATTATAGGATCGCGCGGGGATGATGGTCAGGGATGTACCGATGCTCGAAGACAGGCCTCGCTTTCCGCTGCTGGGCGGCCCGACACCGATCGCCCGGCTGGAGCGGCTCGAGAACGCGCTGGCCCCAGGCGGCACGTCGCCGGGCCTGTTCGTCAAGCGCGACGATCTGATGGGGGTCGGCGGCGGCGGCAACAAGCTGCGCAAGCTCGAGTTCCTGATCGGCGATGCGCAGGCGCAGGGTTGCGATACCTTCATCACCACCGGCGGGCGCCAGTCCAACCATGCGCGGCTCACGGCCGCGGCCTGTGCACGGGCGGGGCTCGCCTGCGAACTGGTTCTGGCCGACATGGTGCCGCGCGACGACGAGAGCTATCGCCATAACGGCAACGTCCTTCTGGATGGCCTGTTCGGGGCGCGACTGCATCACGTGCCGGGGGACAGCGATACGCTTGCCCTGGCCCATGCCCGCGCCGAGTCGCTGCAAGAGGCCGGCCGCAAGGCCTATGTGGTCGGCGCGGGTGGCTCGTCACCGATCGGCTGCCTCGGCTACGTCGCCTGTGCGTCCGAGATCCTGGCGCAGGAACAGGCGCTCGGGATCCGCTTCGCGCGAATCGTCGTGCCGAACGGCAGCGCCGGAACCCATGCCGGGCTGGCCGCAGGCCTCGCGGCCGCCGGTGATGATCCTTCCCGCGTCCAGTCCTACACCGTGCTGGCGCCGCTGGCTCAGGCGCTCAGTGCCACGCGCGACCTCGCGCGTGCGACGCTTGCCGCGCTCGGGGCGGACCGGGCGATCGCGGACGAGGATATCGTCATCGACGGCAGTCAGCGCGGCGAAGGCTACGGCATCCCGACGGAGGCGATGCTCGAAGCGGTGCGCTTCCTCGCGCGGCACGAGGGCCTGCTGATCGATCCGGTCTACGGCGGCAAGGCGTTCGCGGGCGTGATCGCCGCCCTTCGTGCCGGCGAAGGCACCGCTCCCACCCTCTTCATCATGACCGGCGGCACCCCGGGCCTGTTCGCCTATGAACCCGCCTTTCGAGCCACCTGAAGCGGCAACAGCCCGGGCCAGATCATCTGATGATGGGCAAGATGCGGCGTGGTGCGCCGGTGCCCAGGATCAGAGCCGATCGCCATTCTCGTCGATCATCTCGAACCGGTAGGAGCAGCCGAACAGGGTCTTGCCGGGATGGCTGGTGACGTTGGAGATGGTGCGCGCGACGATCATGCGGCTGCCGAAACTCTGGCCTTCGGCGGCCGGCTCGACCTCGTCCGAGATGATGCGCTCTCCGATGAACTTCCGAAACTTGATCGAGGCTTCGGCCTGAGCACGGTCGACCTTTCCGGTGGCGACCATCTCGTCAATAAAAGTGTCGAAGTTCAAGGCACTCTCGACTTTCTCGGGGCCGGCGACGGCGGCCGGATCCGGCACGTCGAGGATGGCGAGGATCGAATCGGAGGTGAACGCGATCCGGCGCGTGCTGTGCGATCCCGCGACGACCACCGGCTCCGGCAGTTCATATTCCGCCATGAAGCTGTTGGGCGACTTGATGGTCTTCCAGCCGCGGCTGCGAGCGATCCCGTCCTGCTCCAGGCCGAGAGCGAAACTGAGATATTGCGGCACGTCCAGCTTGCAGTTGATGGCATCCACCTCGCTGACCTGCGTGGCATCGAAATCCTCCACAGCCTCGGTAGGCGCGGCGAGGAGCAAAGCGGCGGCGGCAAGCGGCATGATCATGCCGCTCCCATAACGGTCGGCACGGCGGTGGCAATGGTCGGGAGCCCAGCCAATCTGTCGTCGAGAAGCGCCAAGGCGCAGACCCGGCTGCCGGAGCGCCTAGCCGTGCCCATGCTCGAGAAAGCGCAGCGTGTCGGCGGCAAGGTTGCGGAAGCTGTGCTGTTCCTCAGCGCCTGCCTGCGCCCAGGCGCAGTCGGGGCCGTGGCGCTCCTCCCACAATTCGGCTGCGAGCTCTTCGATGAAGCCGTCGCGGTCGCTGATCATGCAGAAACGGCGACGGCTCATCGCTCAGGGCTCCGGCTGTGAAAACCCTCAATGAGCGTTCGGTGGCCTGGTTCCGGCATTGCCGATGCCTCGGCGACGGGTCAGCCTCCGCCCGGCGCCTTCGACTTGGTCGGGCCGGTCGGCGCGGGTTCCGCATCGCCGCGCTGCCCCCGGTTCCAATCGATCCGGTAAAGATCGAAGCGGCGGTCGGCCAGGTTGCGAACGGTGCCCTCGGCACGCGCCCAGGTGAGATCGGCGAGGTTGACGTCGGCGATGGTCAGCGTCTCGATATTCTCGCTCGCCTCCGCGGCGATCCCGTCCCGAGCGAACGGGAAATCGCACGGCGTCAGGATACAGGATTGCGCATATTGCACGTCCATATTGTCGACACCCGGCAGGTTGCCGACATTGCCGGACAGGACGACGAAACATTGGTTCTCGATCGCCCGCGCCTGTGCGCAATAGCGCACCCGCATATAGCCCTGGCGGTTGTCGGTGCAGAACGGAACGAAGATGATCCGTGCGCCTTCGTCGACCAGGCGTCGGGCCAGTTCCGGAAACTCGCTGTCGTAGCAGATCAGCACGCCGATCGGTCCGATGTCGGTCTGGATGACGTCGACCGAGCTGCCGCCCTTGATCTTCCACCAATAGGCCTCGTTCGGAGTTGGATGGATCTTCTCCTGGGCGTGGACGGAGCCGTCGCGCAGGCAGACATAAGCGACGTTCTGAACGCTGCCGTCCTCGATCCGGGTCGGGTGCGATCCGCCGACGATGTTGATGTTGTAGCGCAGCGCCATGCGCGACAATTCGGCGACGATCGGCGCCCGGTGCGCGGTCATCCGGTCGATCGCTTCCATCGGCGTCAGCGTCTCGGTCTCGAACGAGAGCAGCGACATCGTGAACAATTCGGGGAAGACGACGAAGTCCGATCGATAATCGGCGGCGACGTCGACGAAATATTCGACGTTCTTCACGAACTCGGCGAAGTCCTTGACGGCGCGCGCCTGCAACTGGACGGTTGCGAGGCGAACGCTTTCGACGTCGCGGGGGACCCGGAAGGCAGGCGGCTCGTTCGGATCGACATAAGGGTTGCGCCACACCATGTGCGCCGCAAAGCCGTCCGAAGCCTTGTCGAACGGCAGGTAATTGCGAAGCACGCCGATCGGCGTGAAGCCGTTCGCAAGCTGGAAACCGATCACCTGGTCGCGATATTGTCCTTCCCTGACGCCCTCCAAATAGGCTTCGGGGCCATCGACCTTCGCCTTGACGCGGGCATAGCCGGGCATTCGGCCGCCGAACACGATGCCGCGCAATTCCAGTCGTTCGGCAAGGGCCCGACGTGCATCGTAGAGGCGTTTGCCGATTCGCAGGCCGCGCTGGCGCTCGTCCACCGCCATTTCGATGCCGTAAAGCCAGTCGCCGGTCGGATCGTGACGGCTGCCGAAGCCGTTGCCGGTAATCGTCGACCAATCATGGGGAGAAAGGGCGATGTCCTCGTCGATCCGGGACGACGCGCAATAGCCGACGATCGCCTCCTCGAACACGGCGACGAACTGGCCCTCCGGGAAATTGTTGATCTGCCCCAGCACCTGCCCGGCATTGTAATTGCCCATCCCGGGATAGGCGCGGCCGATCAGCGCAAGGATGGCGGGAACGTCGCCCGGACGTGCGACTCGCACCTCGAGCGTGGCGGGACTCTTCTTCGGCATTGTCTCTTCCTGTCTACGCCTGCGTGCCGCTTATGCCGACGCCGGGCCCCGGCAGCGGCCTCGCAGAGGGACAAGAGGTCGTGGAGCGCCTGGTCCGGCCGGCGGAACGCGGACGATTGCGCCCGGCGCGTTACTTCGAGGCGAATTGTCCCGCTTCGGCGCCGAAATGCATCTTGGCATGCGCCCGCGCGGCCGCGGCCGTCGCGAACGTCTCCTGCTGCAACGTCGACGTGATCAGCGGGTAGTTCTGCGAGTTATAGCGGGTCTCGCGCACGGTTAGCCGGACATGGCCGTCCTCGTCCTTGCAGATCAGGAACGGGCGAAGGGGAATTCTGGACATGATGTCTCTCCGGAGCGAGGGTGGCGCAGAATCGAACGTCCCGGCCGGATGAAGCTTAGGCGATCGCTGCCGCGTCAGGCCTTGGCGTCGGCGTCGGCGGCCTTTTCGGCAACCAGCTTCGCGCGCATCGCGTCGCCACGTTCGCTGCGGGCGGCCATCTCGGTCCAGCGCGCTTCGGATCTGAGCCAACGGTCCCGAACATTGTCGAGCGTCGCCGCGCCGGCACTGGTGCGCGCTTCCTCGGCTCGTTCCAGGTAGAATTCGTGCTGTGACATCGATGGCTCTCCGGTTGGAAATGAAAAAGGCGGGTGCATGCGCACCCGCCTCCCGTCTCGCCCCTGCAAGCGCAGGGGCCGAATGATCAAGCAGCCTGCAGATCGACGGCGCTGGTCTTGCCGCGACGATCGGTCTCGAGCTCGTACGACAGGCGCTGCTCCTTCTCGAGCGTGTGCATGCCGGCAGCCTGGACTGCGCTGATGTGGACGAACGCGTCGGCACCGCCGGCTTCGTTCGCGATGAAGCCGTAGCCCTTGGTCTCGTCGAAAAATTTCACGTTGCCGATCGGCATATCTAATTCCTTCATGATGCAGGAACCGGGATGGTCCCCACGTGCCTTGGAAGCGAGAGAAGGAAGAAGGAGCCGCAAAGCGCCGAAGACCGTCTATTTGCGACTGTAGCATTCCCTATATGGACCTTGAGCGCCGGATTGTAAGCCCCTTTCGCGACATCCGCTTTCTTCGGGCGCTTGCAAGCGTCTCGGCAGCAAGGCCGTCGACGATGGGGGATATCAGCGATCGGTCAGGGGCGCTCGCGAGCCGGGAGCGCAGCGACTTGTTCGGAGGTGAGCCCCGTGATCGAGCGCACCTGGCAACGCTGGCGCCCCGTCGGGCCGCGCGTGACGATCGAGCCTCCAAGGCCGGAGCCGACGCAGATCATCGAGCTGCCACGTGACACCAGGGCCATGCGATTGGTCCAGTTGAGGTCCGAACAAAGCCCCATCGTCTCGATACGATAGACATCCCGGCCGGCGCGAACGTGGACAATGTTCGAGTTGACCGCCGTGAAATCGCGCCTCGCGTGGGGAGAAGCAGCGTCTGGGCTGGCGCGATGCCGACGCGTCGCCCGGGCCCGGATCGCTTCCCGCACAACCCGCCAGCGCCAGAAGCGCGATCGTCGCTGCAGCGCATGGCCAGGATCGTGGCATCGTCATCTCCCTTCGGCGCTCGGCATGATGGTCCTCGCCTCGGCGCGGAGGCCGGACGATCTGGCCCATCGATGTGGTGAGGATTGAGAGCCTCCACCTGCCGCGTCGCCACCAACCCTCACCGCCGGCAAGTTTAGGAAATCGGCCATTTGCCGCCATCGGGAAGAACCCCGAAGCGCGGATTGCCCGACCATTGCAGCCTGTGGAATTTGCCCGTGCCGCCCGGTCGCGGATCGAAATTCACGGCTGCGGGTAGATCAGGCCCTGATCGGTCATCGCAGCGCCTGCGGAGAGGCGCGCGGGCTCGGCACGGAGACCGCCCATCAGGTGGAACACGGTCTGGCCGCCGGCAATCAAATGGTCGGCAACTATCCGTCGATGACATCGCCACCACACGGCCTCGGAGCACATGATCGCGGTACGCCGAACGCGGCCGAGCGTCACCAGCTCCGCAAGGCCCGCCGTGAATTCGGGCGACAATGCGTAGTCGGCGTAATTGTGGAAGCTGCGATTGTCCCACCAGCCGTTGGTTTCGGGCGGCACCTCATGCACCCGCTTCCGCAACCCTCCGAGCGCGGCGATACGGTGATGGTCGATCTGGAATTCGGCGAGCGCGAGGGGGAGCGCGTCGGCGTTATACTGTGGGTTGGTACGGGAGCGCGGTACGGTGCGAATGTCGATCACCACCTCGACGGCGCCGACGCGCAGCAGCGCGATGAACTCAGGAATGGAGCGGGTCGAATGGCCGATCGTGTAGAAGGGCAGGGGCATGGTGCGCCGACGATACGCTTGGTGCGACCAGATTGTTTCTGCCTGCTTGCCCTGGTCGCCCTTCTGACGCGATCAGCGCGCGCCCAGCAGCCGCCATGCTGGGGCGGCAGTGCGCATTTCAGCTCCGCCCGGCTGCAGGAGACGAACGCTGCGGGCGTCGCGTCGCGGCGGTGCCGAGACCAGCATGGTCACGTCGACGAGCGCTTGCGCCATGCCGATTCCGCGCGGGGCAATGAAATAGCGGTCGCTCCATTCGGGAAGAAACTTCTCCTTGTAGCGGCGTAGTCCGGCATAGCCGTAAAGGCCCTCACCATGCCGGAAGAGGGCGCTTGCAAGCCGTGCCCAGCGCGGCGCCAGCCGACGGTTCTCGATACCGGACAGCGGTGCGGTCCCGAGCGAAAGCGTGGCGCAGCCCTGCTCGCGCGCCCATTGCATCAATCTGGTGAATAGAAAATCCATCGTGCCGTGGGGCATGTCGGTGCGCGATCGCATCAGGTCGAACGACGCTTCGGCTCCGTTCGGCAGGATCCAGAGATTGGCGAAGGCGAGGACCCGCCCGTCGCGTTCGACCAGTGCGGCCTTGCCACCCGTGAGATAATCGTGGTCGAAGCGGCCGAGGCTGAACTGCTTCTCGCGCTGTCGCTTGACGGTGAGCCATTCGTCCGACACCGATCGAAGTTCCGGAAGCAGCGCACGCAGAGCGGCGCCCTCGACGATTCGGAAGCGCAGGCCTTCGCGTTCCGCACGGTTCACCGCACCGCGCAACTTGGCGCGCGCCTTTCCGTCCAAAGTGAAGTCGGCCAGCGGCACGCACGCGGCTTCGCCGAGCTTCATGATGCCGAGCCCGAGCGCGATTGCGTGCGGCAGCATCTCCGGGCCACACCGGTAGAAGACGGTGCGGGCGCCATGCCGGTCCGCGAGTTCGCGGAACTTCCACACCAACTCCTTCCAGCGCTCCGGAGGGCCGACCGGCGCGCCCATCGCGATGAAGCTGCGCCCATGAACGCGGTACATCAGGAAGGCGTCGCCGGCATCGCTGACGATGAAGCTTTTGTCGCCGGTGCGCGCCAGATGCGCTTCGCTCGATGCCGTCCCGGCAAGCGCCCGTTGCCAGACGTGCTCAGGCAGCACCTGCGCCTGGGCCGGCGGTATCGGGCGGACGAGACGGCGGATCGCCAGCAGCAACGCGACCAATCCGGCACCCAGCGACGCACGCAGGAAGCGAGGCGCATCGGCCGAAGGCTGAACCTGCCACCACAGCGCCTCATCGTAAGCGACGTCCTTATAGCTGAAGAAGCCCAGGAACAGGCTGGCGGCGATCACGCCGGCGATGGCAATCGCCCAGCCCGCGCCGAAGCGCTCCCCGCTAAAGGCGGTGCGCCGGTAAAAAGCCGGCCGGGTCCAGGCGAGCAGCACCAGCACCAGTCCCAGCGCTCCGGCCTCGGCAAGGTCTAAAGCGCGCAGCAGCGCGAGAATGACGCCGGCGCCGAGCAGCACCATGCTCGCGATCCAGGCGAAGTCGGCGCGGCGATAGAGGCCATAGGCCATGAACAGCAGCAAGGTGCCCACGATGCTGCTGGTAAAATGCGACAGATCGAGGAGGACCGAGGGGAGCAGGCCTGTCATCGCTGCCACGCGATCGGGAAAGAGCGGCATCGCCCCGGTCACGATCAGGAGCGCGCCGGCGCCGAACACCGCCGCCGCCATCGTTAGCGGTGCCAGCGAGCGGGCGATGCTGCCGCCGAGACGCACCGCGGGCAGTGCCTTGCCGTGCAGCCGTTCCGCCTCGCGGGCGGCGAGATAAACCAGCGCCAGTCCGAACGGCAGCACGAAGTAGACGAGGCGATACCCGAGCAAGGCCGCGGCAAGCTCGGCCTTCGGCTGATCCGGAAGCAGGAGGAACAGCATCGCCTCGAACACACCGAGACCGCCCGGCGCATGGGTGAGAACGGCGATGGCCAGCGCCAACGCGAAGGCGCCGAGAAGTAGCGGGAAATCGGCGAGCGTTAGCGACGGCACCAGCACGTAAATGACACCGGCCGAGAAGATCAGATCGAGCGCTGCGGCGAGCAATTGGGCGAGCGTCAGCCCCGGGCCTGGCAGGGGCAGGCGCATCGCGCCGAGCACGAGGCTGCGTGGCGCACGCGCCGTCCAGAGCAGATAGACGGCGAGGCCGCCGATCAGGAGCAGAGGGGCGCCCCACCGCAACGCTGCCGGAAGCGCCGTTCCGGCGATCGGAAGCTCCGCGGGCGGCAGCGGCAGCGCGAGCGCTATCACGGCAATGAGCCCGACCCAGAAACTCAGCCCGGCCAAGGTCACCACGCGCAGCACGTCGGTCTCGCGCAGCCCGGCGCGCGCATAGAAATTCAGGCGCACGGCGCCTCCGGTCAGCAGCGGCAGCCCGAGCATGTTCGAGATCGCATAACTGGTGACGGCAGCGCGGGCGGCGGTGACGAACGGCAGTTGAAGAGAAAGGGTGCGGAGCGCGGCGAGGTCGAACACGATCAGGCAGGCGAAGCTGAGCGCGGTCAGCGCCAAAGCGGCCAGCCAGCGCGGGAGCGCAATCGTGGCGAACGTCGCCTGGATGTCGCCGAGACTGATCTCGCGCAAGCTCGCGCTCAATCCGGAAAAGGCTAGCAGAAGCACTGCGATCCCCGCCAGCCCGACCACCAACTCACGATGTGTCCCGCACCAGTGACGTGCCGCGCCGATGCCGCCGCGACTTCCGACGGGCGAATGAGATTGTTCGAGGTGCATGAAGTCCCTGGCAAGGTCTGAACGTTCGATTTCCTTATAGGCCCGGTCCTCGGCAGCCGCGTTGATCCTCGCCCCCGCATTACTACGGATCATTGGTCCCGAGCGATTGTGACACATCTGTCTTGCCGCAGTCGCAAATCGACAACGGTGCCGTCATCGCTGCGCATCGCGGTGTGCTTATTCTACGGCCATGGTGATCTCCATCTCCGGACGGCGGCTCTTCGGCCGCAAGGCGATCCTGGTGCTGGCGATCCTCGCGCTCAGCGCCGCCCAACTGCCGCCGCAGCCGGTCGAGGTTCAGCCGGCCGCCGCCTCCGCCCCCGTGGGGGAGCCGCTGGGAGAGGACGCCCTGTCCATTCTGACCTACAATGTGAACGGCCTGCCCTGGCCGGTCGCATCCGGTCGGGACGAAGCGCTCGCCCGGATTGGATCACGGCTCCGTCGGCTGCGGTCGATGAACCGGCATCCGCATATCGTCCTGCTCCAGGAAGCCTTTACCGACAGCGCCAAGCGGATCGGCCGGGATGCGGGCTACCGCCACATCGTCTCCGGGCCTCCCATTGAGGCGCCCTCGTCGGCCGGCGGACTTCCCCCGTCCGAAGCCGCCTTCCTTGCCGCCGCAAGCCCGTTCAAGGGCGAAGGCGTGGGCAAGTTCGCGGACAGCGGCTTGCAGATCCTTTCCGATTACCCGATCCTGGCGGTGCGCCGCGCCGCCTTTCCGGACCAGGCCTGCGCCGGCTTCGACTGCCTCGCCAACAAGGGCATGGTGGCGGTTCTGGTCGCGATACCCGGCGCAGCGACGCCGGTGGCGATCATCAACACCCATCTCAACGCCCGCAAGGCCTCCGGAGTGACGCCGGGCCGCGCGCTGGAGGCGTATCGACGGCAATGGCAGGCGCTCGACCGGTTCCGAACCACGGTGGTTCCCCCGGACGTGCCCGTGGTCGTCGCAGGCGATTTCAACGTCGGCAAGTCGCCCGAACGGCGCGCCTTGGCGCACCTCATGGTGACCCGCTGGCTTGGCTCCGCTGGTGGCGTGTCCTCCGGCGGCGTCTTGCGGGCGTGCTTCGAACCGGGCGTTCGATGTGGCCGAGGGCTGCCTCGCGATGCCGTTCGCGCGCTCCGCCACGACAAGGATTGGCAGGTCGCTTTGGCCAACGGCGGCGTTGCGCTCGTACCGCAGGCGATCGAGGTGCCGTTCGGCGTTGAAGCCGATGGAACGATGCTGTCCGATCATGTCGGCTACGCGGTGCGCTATCAGTTGGAGCGGCGATCGCCACGGACCTCGTAACGAGGTCCGTCATGGGCAGTCTCAGGTCGGGTTCGACCAGAATTCCGCCTCCTTCCGGCGCAACAAACCGACATTTGCGACGGCGCCGAGCGGCACGAAGGCGGCAACGGCGAGACGCGCGCATTCGCTGCGAGTCCAGCCGCCGCCCGATACAGTTACGATCAATGCGTGCGCGTAGACAAGGAACGCGAAGCCGTGGACAGGGCCCATAACGTGCGTCGCCGCGGCGTATCCGAACAGGTGCTTGGCCGGCACTGCGACGGTGAGCAGGCCCAGCAAGGTCGCACCCTCGAACAAGGCTGCGCGGCGCAGCCGGCGCAATTGGGCAAGGTCTTCTCTCCGCCCGCTCACGCGCGTGCCCTCCGCCGATCCCGGAATCCGGACCACGGGCTCGGCGCACCCCAGAGGTACCAGGCGGCGATTACCGGATCGCAGACGAAGCAGCCGAAAGACGAAGAGGGCGCAAACGGGAGGATCGGATTACCCCACAGATCGTGGGCGAGATCCCAAAGGCTGTGGAAAATCCACGCAACACCCGTCAGGCGCGCGTCGCTGAGACCGCGATAGGCCAGCAAGGTGATCGCCGCGCAGAACAGCAACTCGAGAGGCCCGAAGCCGCCGCTGAAATAGACCCCGCCGGCGCCCGCCACGAACACAGCGCTGAAGTTTCTGCGCGTCGGCTCGCGCAGCAACCCGCACAAGAGGATGAAGAGCGTTGCGATCATTACGGGAATGATCAGGCCGCCGACAGTCACGGGGGTGGGCGTCGTCAGGGGTGTGGCAATCATCGAGGCACCAAACGTCATGCATTGTCGGATCTGCGATTAGCGTCAGCTGAGCCAGTCCGATGAGTGGCTGGAACGACAATCTTCGCCGGATTCGCGCCAGGCCGCGCTAATCTCGCGAATGCGTTTGACGGGCTGCGGCTGACCGGCTGCAACGGCGTTCAAGGAGTTGTTCGCGCCATGCACGAGATTGCCGTCATCGCCATGCACGGGGTCATACCTTTCGACCTTTCGATCCCCTGCGAGGTCTTCAGTCGTGTCCGGCTCAAGGAAGGCCAGCCTGGCTACCGCGTCCGGGTGTGCGGCGAAGCGGCGGAGGTTCGCGCAGGCGCATTCGGCGTTCGCTCCCCATGGACCCTGGACGCCGTGACCGGCGCCGACACGATCATTCTCCCAGGCGTCGAGAATCCCGAATTGCCGGTGTCCGATGCGATCGTTGACGCGGTGCGTGCGGGGGAGGCGCGGGGCGCGCGCGTTGCCTCGATCTGCACTGGCGCCTTTGCTTTGGCGGCAACCGGCCTCCTGGACGGCAAGCGTGCGACCACGCACTGGCGCGCGGCCGCCCTTCTTGCCGAACTTTACCCCGCCATCGAAGTCGATGCCTCGGTGCTGTTTGTCGATCACGGCAGCATCGTGACATCGGCCGGCGCCGCTGCAGGCCTGGACATGTGCCTCCACCTCGTCCGCCGAGACCATGGTCAGGCTGTCGCCGCCCAGGCGGCACGCCTCGCGGTGGCGCCGCTCGTCCGCGACGGCGGCCAGGCGCAATACATCACCCATCAGCCACCGCGTGCCTCGGGCGGACTTGCTCCTTTGCTCGAATGGATGTTGGCGAACGCGCACCGGCAGCTCGGCCTCGCCGAGCTCGCCCGCCACGCTGCGATGAGCCCGCGAACGCTTGGCCGCCGCTTCCGCCAGGAGACCGGCACTACGCCCCTGCAATGGCTGATCGGTGCACGCATAAGGCGGGCGCAGGAACTGCTCGAGACTTCGACATTGTCGGTCGAGCGGATCGCCTACGAAACGGGCTTCGACGGCACGGCAACTCTGCGCGAGCATTTCGGCCGTCTCGTCGGCGTGAGCCCGCGGGAATATCGAAGGCGCTTCGCGGCACCGTCGGACGCCGCGCCTTCATTCAGTTCCTCAGCCGCTTTTCCATCAGCATCAGCGTGAGCGAGGAACCGTCCGGGAGGGGAAGCTCGAATGGTTCGATCAGCGCATAACCATGCCGCGCGTAGAAGGGCCTTGCGGGGAGTGTGGAGGTAAGTGCGGCTCTGGCGAAGCTGGCATTGCACGCTTCGCGCTCGCTTGCTTTGAGGAGCGCAGTGCCGACGCCCCGCCCGGCGAGATCGGGGTCGACGTAGAACGCACGGATCCGCGCAGCGTCGACGCTCGGATCGAGCGGGTCGCCTGGCGGGTCGTTCGGTCCGTGCGCACCGGCAATCGTCTTCCGCCAACTCCAGCCGCCGGCCCCGGCCAGCCCGCGGTCGAGCTCCGCAACGAAGTAGCTGCCGTCGCGGACCAGCTGCCAATCGACACCGTAGGCGTGACGGATGGCGCTTTCGATCGTCGCGGGCGGATAGTGGCCTTCGTGCAGGGCACGGATCGAGCGTTGGGTGAGCGCATTGATCGCCGGTATGTCCTCGACAACGGCAAGCCTGACCTTCATGTCGAACCGTTCCTGATCCTCTGCAGCGCCAGCAGGATGGCTGCACTTCCGGCAGCCTGGAAGGGTGCATTCATGCGGCGGCCTCGAAGCCAGGGCACTTCATCTCGTGAGCGGGGCCGAAGCCCTAATACGCCGCGCCGCCGGAATCATCGAGCCGCGCGAGGAAGCCCGCCGCCTGTTCCCGCGTGGCTCTCTGCTCCGCCTCCGATTGCCGGTCCCAGGTTCGGTAGGGCATGGCCAGCCTCGGGTTGCGACCGAGCTTGTCTCGGTTGCGGGCAAGAAAGTCCCAGTAGAGCGCGTTGAAGGGGCACGCGTCCTCGCCGATCCGCTTGGTCACGTCGTAGCGACAATGCCCGCAATAATCGGACATGCGATCGATGTAGGCGCCCGACGAAACATAAGGTTTGGACCCGAGCAGTCCGCCGTCGCCGAACTGACTCATGCCGAGCGTGTTCGGCAGCTCCACCCATTCATAGGCATCGAGATAGACTTCGAGGTACCAGAGGTGAACCAGCTTCGGGTCCGCCCCGATCAGCAGGGCGAAGTTTCCGGTCACCATCAGCCGCTGGATGTGATGCGCATGTGCGGTGGCGAGCGTCTGCCCGAGTACCTCCGACAGGCAGTGCATGTCGGTGTCGCCGGTCCAATACCAGCCGGGGAGCGCGCGGCGGTGGCCAAAGAAGTTGCGGTCGACGTAATCCGGTCCCTCGCGCCAGTAGATGCCGCGCATATATTCGCGCCAGCCGATGATCTGGCGGACATATCCTTCGACCGAGTTGAGCGGCGCCCGCCCCGCGCGATACTCGGCCTCGGCCCGGCGGCAAAGGTCGAGCGGATCGAGCAGTCCCGAATTCAGATAGGGTGACAGGATCGAGTGCCACAGGAACCGCTCTCCGGTCAGCATGGCGTCTTCGTAATCGCCGAATCGCGGCAGCGCGTTGGCCATGAAGCTTGCCGCCTGGCGCTCCGCATCCTGCGCGGTCACGGCATAGTCGAATCCGTCGAGTCTGCCGGGATTATCGGCGAAGCGTTGCTCGACCAGCGCGATCACCTCTTGCGTGATAGCATCGGGCGGGAAGGAGAGGGGGCGCGGCATCAGCAGGTCCGCCCGTGCGGGCTTGCGATTGTCCTTGTCGAAGTTCCAGCGTCCGCCCGAGGGCTTGCCGCCGTCCATCAGCAGCCCGGTTTTCCGCCGCATCTCACGATAGAAATACTCCATCCGCAATTCGGTTCGGCCTTCTGCCCAAGCATCGAATTCGCGATGCGCGCACAGGAAACGGGTGTCGGGTCGGATCTCCACCGGCCGTCCGAACAGCGTCTCCCAGCTGTCCAGCATTGCCGCGACTCGCCACTCGCCCGCTTCGGTGACGACGATACGCTCCGGATCGTGGCGCTGGACCGCGCGCGCGACCTCGCCGGTGAAATTGCCTCCATTCTCCCCATCGTCCAGCCGCACATAGTCGACCCGCCAGCCCTCGCTGCGAAGCGCTTCGGCATGGTGCCGCATCGCCGATAGGATGTAGGCGAGCTTGGTCTTGTGGTGCCGCGCGTAGGTCGTCTCGTCCGCCACCTCCATCATCAGCACGACGCTGTCCGCCCGGTCTGCGCCGGCGAGGGAGGAAAGGTCGAACGACAGCTGGTCGCCGAGCACGGGAATGAGAATGGTCACGCACAACCCTTACTCGCGAGCATCGCCTGCGTCTGGATGTGCTTATGGCCGGGTTGCCGCCGGCAATGGGGCCGGGAACGGCTCGTACCTGCATCCTGCCGGTGCCCCCGATGCCGCCTTGGTGTACGGACGGTACCATGAAACCGACACCCGAACTCGCGATCCGTCTTGCCCGCGCCACCTTCAACCGGGCCATCGCCGAAGCCGATCTCGCCGCGATCGCTCCGCTGCTTGCGAAAGGTGCAATCCTCGTCACCGGCACCGACAGCGCGGTGATCGCCGGCCGCAAGCCGCAATTGGCGACGTGGGAGCGCGACTTCGCTTCACCCCACCGGCTTGTCTACACGCGCCTTGCCGACGCGGTGACGATCTCTCCGGTGGAGCCGATCGCCCTGGAGCAGGGACGTTGGCATGGCGTCCCTGCCGACGGAGGCGCGCCAGCCGCGAGCGGCGTCTACACCGCCAAATGGCGACAGATCGACAGCGATTGGGTGATCGAGGCCGAACTGTACGTGACCTTGGCTTGATCAGAAACCACGTGTGAAGGAAAGCTCGACGCTTCGCGGTGCCCCAACGAACACGAGCCCCGATGCGTAGCCCGACCAGTCGGCGTAGAAAGCGTCCGTCAGATTGCGCCCGCGCAAGGTCAGGGTCCCGAAGGACGCGCGCCAGGCGATCGCTGCGTCAACGGTGGTGAAGGCGTTCACCTTCACATCGTTGGCGTTGGCGGTGTAGAAGTCGCCATTGTAGCGCACGCTGCCGGTGATGGTGAGGGGCAAAGCGCGTGGAGCGTAGGTCAGCACCAGATCGGCAATCTTCTCGGCGACATTGGGCGGACGGTTGCCGCCGCGGTCGACGCCGCTCGCCTCGATCAACGCTCCATATTCGGCGTCGAGCAGGGTGCCGCTCGCGGCGAGGTTGAGTTCCGCCGTAATCGGCAGGTTCAGCGACAGCTCGGCGCCGCGCGAGCGCTGCGTGCCCCCCTGGTAGACGATCGCCGGATTGATCGGGTCACGTGTCAGGATGTCCTTCTGGCGGATATCGAACAAGGATGCCGTGAGTTCGACTCCGCTGCCGAAGAGCGAGGTCTTGATGCCGGCCTCGTAGGAGCGGCCGCTGGTCAGGTCGAATGCCGCATTGGATGCGCTGAGGAACAGCAGCCCGCTGACCGGGGTCACCGCATAGGTGTATTGCGCGAAGAGCTGTGTTGCCGGAGTGATGCTGTAGACGGTGCCGACCCGCCACGACACGGGATCGAAGGTTTGCCCGTAGGTCTGCGCAGCGCCGCTCGTCACGTTCGCCACGGCCCGATCGAGCTTGATATGGTCGTATCGCACACCGCCGACCGCCAGCCACGCGTCCGTCAGGTTGAGCGCATTTTCGGCGAAGACGGCAAGCTGGTCGACGTCGGCGGTGACGTCCTGGCGGGTGGCGAAGTTGGCGGGCGTGTCGGCCGGGAAGCTTCCCCGCACCGGATCGAAAGGGTCGACCGAGGGCGTCGCGCCGAACCGCCGCTTGGTGAAGAAGTCGGTGTGACCATATTCGACGCCGGCGGTAAAGCGGTTGCGCAGCCCGCCGATCCGCCCGTCGAAATTGAGTTGAACGCGCTGGTTCCAGAATTGGTGATCGTGGGCGATCAGCGTCAGTCCCCGGTCGATGCCGCCGGTGCCGGGATCGAAGCCATATTCGTCGGCATCGCGGTACAAGCGAGAGCCGTCATAATAGCTGCTGTCGCTGACGATCTTCAGCCTGTCGCTGACGTCATATTCGCCGCGCGCGCGGATCCAGACGGCCTTGGAGCTGAAATCCGCGTCGGTAACGTCGAAGTTCACGCGCCGCATCGCGCGATCGAGCACCAGCCCGGCGCTGCCGGAGACCGCATCGGACGGGCGGCGTGCAATTGCTCGCGACACCAAAGGAGTGCCGTAATAAGCGGTGTCCGACGCATCCTCGGAATAGTCGGCCGAGACGGTGAGGGACAAGCGGTCGCTCGGCCGAAACAGCAGTGATCCGGAAGCGGCGAAGGTGCGGGAATCGGTATCGTCCACCCATCCGGACGAGCGCGAGACGGACAGGTCGCCGCGGACGGCGATGGTGGGGCCGAGCGGAAGATTGAGATCGCCGGCAAGCCGTCCAGTGTCGAAGCTGCCGAAGCTCGCCAGCAGCGCGCCGCTGGTCTCGCCGAGTATCGGCCGGCGGGGTACGAAGTTGATCGCTCCGGCGAGCGCGCCTTCGCCCGATGTCACCGACGCAGGACCCTTGATCACTTCGATGCGCTCGAACATCCAGGCGTCCCAATTGCGCAAGCCGACGTCGGAATTCGCCATCCGCACGCCATCGTAGAGGTAGTTCACCGCGCGGTGAAAGCCGCGCATCGAGACGGATCCGATCGATCCGGGAAGATTCCCCGATGTCACCCCGGGCGCTGCGTTCATCGCCTCGATCGCGGTGCGGAGGCCCTGATTCTGGAAATCCTGCTGGGTGACGACGTCGACGATCGCCGGCGTTTCGCGGTTGGTGAGACCAAGGCGGCTGCCGACGTCGGGCGCGCTCTCGAGCTGGCGTTGCCCGGTGACGATGATCGCGCTGCGATCGGCGCTGCCGGTGCTTTCCTGGGAAAATGCCGGCGATGCCGTCAGCGCAGAAGCGATGGCGAGGAACGAAGTTTTCACGAAATGTTGCTCCCGAAATGGGCTTTGGCTGTGGCCTGAGGCCGCGCGGCACGCCGGCGGCGGCGCCAATGAAGAAAGCCGGTCACGAACAGGATTGCGGGAACGAGCCCCAGCAAAACGGCGAGGATGCGCACCGGCAGTCCGCCGACAGAGCCGTCGTGAAGGCATCGGATCCAGGCACCGAGCCTGGTTCCAGAAGTGCCGCGACGTTCGTCGTGAACGGCAAGCACTTTCCCGCTATATTGATCGACGAATATGAAGCTGCTGGGGAAGCGCCGGTGCGGGTCGCCGGGGACTTGCACCCGCATTCGAATTGCCCCGTCGCCATGGCCGGGGACGTCGATGAACGCGAGCCTGGCTGCGGGAAGCGCCCGATGTGCTGCGGCGAGCGCCTGGACGATCGGAATCTGACGACCGTCGACTCTGCTCGACGTCGGGTCCGGCACAGAGTCGGGCGCCAGCAGAAGCGCCTTCACATTGGGCAGCGCGAGCAGCACCCCGGTGCCGACCAGCACCAGCAGCAAGCCGGCGCTCCACAGGCCAAACAGCTTGTGCAGGTCGCGCAGGCGGCGGATCGGAGCCGCATCCTGCTTGAACGCCAGCGCCTTGCGCCAGCGTCCCCGCGGCCACCACGCGGCGATGCCGCTGACCAGCAATAGCAGCATCACCGTGCCGGACCAGCCGACCACCTGGCTTCCGAGTTCGCCGGCGAGGAGATGCATGTGCAACTCGTAGAGCCAGCTCATCGCATATCCGCCCCAGGGCGCGTGCCGGACGACCTGCGTGCCGTCCGGTGAGAACCAGACCATTTCGCGTTCGGCATGATGCCCATGATGCCCATGATGCCCGGCGTGCGGATAGTAACGGGCCGGGATCGCGCCGCCTTTCCCGGTTGCCTCGAACGACCAGCTACCGGCCGGGCCGGGCCACTCCGCGCGCGCGGCGGCGAGCGCACGATCCCAGACCGGCGAGTCCCAGCCTGGACCGCGCTCCGCCTCGATGCGCGAGGCCGGATGCAAGGCGGCATCGATCTCCACATAGAAAACGAGCGCGGAGCCGGTCAGGCCGATGAGGACGAACAGCAGGCCGACACTTAAGCCCAGCCAGAGGTGCAGCCGGCGAACCAGCTGACGTACGCGTGACGTCGTCGTCGGCCGTGCTGCCGTATGTCGGGTGGAGCGCGCCGTCCGCGCGCTGTCGCTCCCGATCGGCGCAGGCCGATCCGATGATATGAACATGATCCATGATCCCGGCAGCGCACCCGAAGGGCGCGCGGTCGTAGTGACAGGAGCGTGCTGCGACCGTTGGCTGCAATCCGCAGGGATGCGAGAACAGCCGCCTTCTTCCTATTCGGACGAAGACGCTCCGGCGCGAAGATCAGGAAAGGGCAGGAGGGCCGCGAAGCGGGGGGCGGAGGCGCGATGCCCTCGTGACCGGCGGCTGCTGTGCCACGCGCAGCGCCTGCACCATAACGAACAGGAAGGCGGCGACGATCAGGAATGGATCTGCCCCGGCCAGAGCGGGGGCGGCAAGACTCGAGAAAAGGCAGGGCCCCTGCGAGCCCTCGTGGGGCTTTTGCTCGTCACCATGATGACCGGAGCCGTGCGCGACTGCTGCGTGGGCCTCGATCGTCACCGGGCCCGCACCGGAACAAGGGACGATCGCAACCGCCCCATGATGGATCGTCGGCATGTAGCCCGACGGAACCAGGACCCGCATCAGCAGCGCACCCGCAAGCACGAACGCTGCCAGGGCACGATGCTGAAGCAGGAAGGCGCGGGCTCCGGTCACCCTTGCGCCCTAGCAGATGGTGTCGAGTCCGTCAGGCGCATAGTTGGTCGGAATCCCCCAGCTCTGCCTCGCCAACGCAATAGTACCCAAAGGTATGCGGCAGACGTCGAATATTCGCTGCGCATGCTCGCGGCGGCGCCGTGAGTGGTGCAGCCCCGGGGTGTTGATCTCGCCATCGAATGCGGCAATATGTCTGAGTAATAGGCGGTGCCGTCGACAACACGCCTAAGTTGGAGAGGACGAGACATGAAGCGAGCTTTTGCGATCCTGTTGGCGGCTTCCGCTCTCGCGGGCGAAGCCTCCGCTCAGGAGGCTGCACCAACGGTGAAGGAAGATTTCAAACCATCATCGCTGAACCAGCCGGGGCAGGAATATCCCCAGGTCAACTCCCAAGGCTACGTGCGCTTCCGAATTCCGGCACCGGAGGCCCGGAACGTCAAGGTCAGCCTTGGCCTGGGTGGGCGCGGCGGCACCGTTCTCGCCAAGGCCGACGACGGCACCTGGACCGGCACGACGGCCGGCCCGCTCGACGAGGGCTTCCATTATTACCGGCTGACCGTCGATGGCGGCACGTTCAACGATCCGGGGACGCTGAACTTCTACGGTTCGACCCGTTGGGAGAGCGGGATCGAAATCCCCGCGCATGACGCCGAATTCTACGCGCTCAGAGCGGTTCCGCACGGCAATGTGCAGCAGGTTCTGTTCCCCTCACCGAGCACGGGGACGCAGCGCCGCGCCTTCGTCTATACGCCGCCAAACTATGAGAAGAATGCCGGAGCGCGCTTTCCCGTACTCTATCTGCAGCACGGCTGGGGAGAGGACGAGACCGCCTGGGCAAACCAGGGGCACGCCAACCTGATCATGGACAATCTGATCGCGGCCGGCAAATCGCGGCCGTTCATCATCGTCATGACCTACGGCATGACGAACGATATCCGTCCGGGAAGTCCCGGCGGTCTGGCGAGCTTCGACATCCGTCCGTTCCAGACCGTTCTGATGGACGAGTTGATCCCGTTCATCGACCGTGAGTTCCGGACGCTGGCCGATCCGCGGCATCGCGCGATGGCTGGCCTGTCGATGGGCGGCTTCGAGACGAAGCTGATCGCGCCGACCAGGCTCGACAAATTCGCCTATATCGGCCTCTTCAGCGGTGGGACGTTCTCGCTCGACGACGTCGACAAGGTCGCGGGCTATCGCGACAAGGTCAAGCTGACCTTCGTCAGCTTCGGCAGCCGCGAACTCGAAAATGGCGGCATGGTCGGGCCGCCGGGCATGCAGAAGGCGGACCCTCGTGCGAATGCGGAGGCCTTGAAGCGGGCGGGGCTCAACAGCGTCTTCTACGTGTCGCCGAACACCGGCCACGAATTCCTGACGTGGCGGCGGAGCCTGCGCGAATTCGCACCGCTGCTGTTCCGGGACTGAGCGGCGGCTGGGCGGCCCGGCCGTGGCCGGTGGCCGGTGCGCGTCTGGGGGATCCTGGACGCGTCCGGCGCCTGCCGTCACTTGGTGCGGAGTGCCCAACGCAGTCCGGCGGTCAGATGACGCAGGACATTGGGGTCGCTGAAGCTCTCGTTGGTGTGGCCCATGGCGGTGTAGAAGACGCGGCCGCCTTCGAACTCCTTGCGCCAGCTCACCGGGTTGGGATTGACGTCGGCCTCGCCGATCGTCGCCGGATCGAGGGTGACGAGCAATTTGGCGGTGACGTCGAAATCGTCGAAATAATACCATTCGTCTGCGCGTCGGATCGTCTTGGGCAACCCGGCCGTGGTCGGCTCCTTGGCGTCGATGATCGTGACGACACCCTCCGGAGTGCCCTGGGGATGGCGCGCGAAGTGGCCGCCGAGCATCTTGCCGTACCACGGCCAGTGGTAGTGGGAATCGGCTGCGGCGTGAATTCCGACGATGCCGCCGCCGCGGTGGACGAAGTTCTGCAGCGCGTCACGTCCGGCGCCCTGCAGCCACTCGCTTTCCGGCTTCTTGGGGTCGGTCGTGCTGCTCAGCAGGATGATCGCGTCGACATCCTTGAGCCCGGCATCGGAGAAGATCGCGGGATCCTCGCTGGCGACGATCATCATCTTCTCGCGCGTACCAAGCGCCTGGATTGCGGCAATGCCCGGCTCGATCGACGCATGTCGATAGCCGGTCGTGTGCGAGAAGAGCAGGATCT
This sequence comes from Sphingosinicella sp. BN140058, assembly GCF_004135585.1. Taxonomy (NCBI): domain Bacteria; kingdom Pseudomonadati; phylum Pseudomonadota; class Alphaproteobacteria; order Sphingomonadales; family Sphingosinicellaceae; genus Sphingosinicella; species Sphingosinicella sp. BN140058. Next base: position 3,180,646 of record NZ_CP035501.1, read on the forward strand.
TGGGCCGGCCGCTTGCGTCTTTCGCCGCCGCCGGGCTCGCGACCGCGATCATCCCGATCAGCGCTGCTCCGGCCAGTCCCGCCACCGCCTTCGCAAGGCTCTGCAGTCTCCGCATTCGCAACCCCTCTCATTTTGCCACTTTTCTTGTGGCTTGCTAACGTGTTGAAGAGCTTGAATTATCCTGTCGCCCTTCGCGCTGTCCAAACTGGACATCGCTGTCATGCTTCATTATGGGAACGCTAACAAGAGCGCCCGGGGAGAGGGACATGAGTTCAGTCGCCGTGATTTCCAACGTCGATCGCCGCATGCTCCTGCGGAGCGCCATTCTGCTCGTCGGCGGAAGCCTCACCGGCCTGCCCGAAATGGCTTTGGCCCAGGCCGCCGAAGCCGCGGAGGCGCCGTTCTTCACGCCGGCGCAGACCGCCGTGCTGGCCGAATATGCCGACATCATGATCCCGCGCACCGACACGCCTGGCGCCAAGGATGCCGGCGTGCCCGAGAATTTCGATGCCCTGATGCGGCATTGGGCGTCCGAGCAGCGCCGCGATGATTTTCGTGCCCTCGTCGAGGAGATTGGCGGCGCCGGCCTGCTGTCGCGGCCGGCCGGGGCCGAGCGGCTTGCCTTCGTGCGCGGCTTCGATGCCGACAAACTCAAGAAGGGCGATCCGGTTTACGGCAAGTTCAAGGAACTGGTGATGACGCTCTATTACCTGTCCGAAGCCGGCGCGACCAAGGAGCTGCGCTACGAGCTCGTTCCGGGCAAGTGGGAACCGGCGACGACGATCGGCACCGACACGCGCGCCTGGGCCGTCTGAGGTACCGCGCCGACATCATATGAAATCCGGGTAGGTTGGAGGTAACAATGTTCGATGCGATCGTCGTCGGCTCGGGAATGAGCGGCGGCTGGGCGGCCAAGGAGCTGACCGAGCGGGGCCTCAAGACTCTGGTGCTCGAGCGCGGCCGCCATGTCGAGCATGGCGCCGATTATACCGACTCGCTTTCGCCGTGGGAGCTCGAGAATTTCGGCATGGTCCCCGAGGAGGAAGCCGCCGAACATTATGCGGTGCAGAGCCAGTGCTATGCCTTCTCGACCGCGACCAAGCATTTCTGGGTCAAGGACACCGATCACCCCTACACCACCGCCGAGGGGCGACCGTTCATGTGGATTCGTGGCTACCATCTTGGCGGCCGCTCGATCATGTGGGCGCGGCAATCGTACCGGATGAGCCAGATCGATTTCGAATCGAACGCCAAGGATGGTCACGGCTCCGATTGGCCGATCCGCTATGACGACATGGCGCCGTGGTACGATCATGTCGAGAAATTCGCCGGCATTTCGGGCTCGCGCGACGGCCTCGAGCAATTGCCGGACGGCCAGTTCCTGCCGCCGATGGCGTTCACCGACGCCGAGAAGGATTTCAAGGCCAAGCTCGAAAAGGCCTATCCGACCCGCAAGCTGATCATCGGCCGCTGCGCGCATCTCACCGAAGCGCAGCCACAGCATGAGGAGCTTGGCCGCATCTCCTGCCAATACCGCTCCCTGTGCGAGCGCGGCTGCTCCTACGGCTCCTATTTTTCCAGCCTCAGCGCGACCCTTCCGGCGGCGAAGAACACCGGCAACCTCACCATCGTTACCGATGCGATCGTCGATTCCATCGTCTACGATCCGAAGACCGGCAAGGCGAGCGGCGTCCGGGTGATCGACGCCAACACCAAGGAACGCCGCACCTACGAGGCGAAGGTGGTGTTCCTCTGCGCGTCGGCGATCGGCACCGCCCAGATCATGCTCAACTCGCAGTCGGAAGCCTTTCCGAACGGAATCGCCAACCGCTCCGACGCAGTCGGCCGCTATCTGATCGACCATCTGAGCGGCATGGGCGCTGGCGGTACCTATCAGGGCTTCGAGGCGCATTATCATCGTGGTCGCCGCCCCAACGGCTTCTACATCCCGCGCTACCGCAACGTCACCGAGGAAGCCGAATTCAGCCGCGGTTATGGCTTCCAGGGCGGGGTGCTGCGCGACAACTGGCGCCGCGGCGTCGGTCAGCCGGGCGTCGGCGCCGAACTCAAGCAGAAGCTGCGCTCGCCAGGCCCGTGGCGGATCGGCCTCAGCGGCTTCGGGGAGATGCTGCCGCGGCCGGACAACCGTGTCACACTGCACAAGACCCGCAAGGACAAATGGGGCATTCCGCTCGTCCACATCGATTGTTCGCTCGGCGACAATGATCGCAAGATGATCGAGCAGGTCGGCCAGGACGCCAAGGAGATGCTCGAAATGGCGGGCTGCACCGACATCCAGGTCCGCAAGCATTATGGCGGTGCCGGGCTCGGGATCCACGAAATGGGCACAGCCCACATGGGCAAGGAACCGACCAAGTCGGTGCTGAACAAGTACAATCAGGCGCATGACGTGCCCAATCTGTTCGTCACCGACGGCGCCTGCATGGCCTCGGGCGGCTGTCAGAATCCGTCGCTCACCTATATGGCGATGTCCGCCCGCGGCGCACATCATGCCGCCGCCTTCCTCAAGGAAGGCAAGATCTGATCCGGGAGGCGCGTTTCCGGGTCGGGGCGCGCTTCTTCACCCTCAGCATGAACCGGGAGTTTCTCGCGTATGAAGATCACCTTTGCCGCCGGCGCGTTGCTCGCCGCCCTCGCGCTTTCCGCCTCGCCGGCGGCGGCCAGGGAATGGCAGGTCAAGATGCTCAACAAGGGCAGCGACGGCAAGCTGATGGTGTTCGAGCCGGCCTTCCTCAAGGTCGCCCCCGGCGATACGGTCAAGTTCCTCGCCACCCAGAAGGGCCATAATGCCGAGACCGTTGCCGGCATGACCCCGGCCGGCGGCCCGACCTTCAAGGGCAAGATCAACGAGGAGATCGTGATCAAGTTCACCCAGCAGGGGCTCTATGGCTACAAGTGCCTGCCGCATGTTGGCATGGGCATGGTCGGCCTGATCCAGGTCGGCAATGCCGCCAACAAGCCGGCCGCGACCGCTGCCGCCGCCAAGCTTCCCGGCATGGGGAAGAAGAACATGACCGGGCTCCTCGCGCAGGCGCGGTAAGAATACTTCATTTGTAACTCCCCTCCCTATCAGGGAGGGGGTGGGGGGTGGGTGCGCTTTTCGCCCCTCGACGGGGCGGAAAGCGCCTCCTTCCGCGCAGGAGGCGTCCAGCAAGGCGCGGCTATGCCGCGCACCCACCCCTAACCCCTCCCTGAAAGGGAGGGGAATAGAGGGGCGCCCCTAAGTCGGAGGGGATGAAGGGGCGCCGTTCAAGGCGCGTTCACCGCGAAAGCATAGCTCTCCTGCCGCGCAGCCTCATGCACGACCATGCGAAAGGGAGAGAGCGTTCGATGTGGCGACGAATGCGATCCTGGCTTCCGTTGCTGCTGCTCGCCGCGCCGGCAGCGGCTGCGCCCGCCGAGCCGATCCGCTTTCGCTTCGCGGCGCATGCACCAGTGCTGCTCGCGGAGGGACGGATCGGCGCGGAGCGGCGGCGCGTTTCGGTGGTGATCGACACCGGCGCAACGGCCCATTTTCCGCTCTTTCTCAGCGCCGATCTTGCCGCCCGGCTGAGGCTCAGGCCATCAAGCGAGGTCTTCCCATTCGACAGCACGGCGATTGGGCCCGAGCGCCAATCCTATCGCACTGCGCGGCTCGACAGCTTCGAGCTGGGCTCGGTGCAACTCGAAGATGCCGAGGTCGCCATCGCGCCGCTCGTCGACCGGCTCGGCCAGGCTCTCCGCCGCCCAGTCGACGTGATCGTCGGCCAGGATTTCCTCGACGGCCGCGTGGTTGCGATCGACTACCGCAGGCGCCGGCTCGATCTCGACGCTTCACGCCCCGACGCACAGCCGATTCCCTTCCGCTTCGCGCCCGCGAGGAAGCTGCTGCTGGTTGAGGCGCGGGTCAACGGCGCTGGGCCGTTCACCTTCGAGATCGATACCGGCTCGAGCGGTACCTTGCTCTCCCCGCGCGCCGCGGCGGCGGCGCAGGTCGTCCGCCGCGGCGAAGGCGTGCAGCACGGGGCCGGCGGCAGCGTACGAGTGGGCATCGGCAGCGCCGATGTCTCTTTCGGCGGCCTCACCCGCAGCCTTCACGGCATCGCCATCTCCGACACAATCGAGGGTGTCGGCGCCGCTGCGGGAAGCCGCATCGACGGCATCATCGGCTTCGATTTCCTTGCCGGCACCCGGCTGACCATCGACTATCCGGGCAAGCGGCTGTGGCTGGCGGAGCCTCGCTAGGCGTCGCATCTCTCCGACAAATTAGGTCTGCAACCAAAACGTAATCGCCGGGTCATTGCTGCGTCACGGCGATGCGCCACAGCGCCCCCGACAAACCCAGACCGGGTTCAAGGGGGAATGATGTTCCGTTCGATTGCTTATGTTTCCGCTCTGCTCGCCGGCGTCTCGCACATGCCCGCCTTGGCCGCGGACGAGGTCGCCGCCGACACTGCGGCCAATGGGGTCGTGGAGGATGGCCAGGAGATTCTTGTTACCGCGCAGAAGATCCAGCAGCGCGCCGTCGATGTGCCGATCACCATTTCCGCGGTGAGCGGAGCGCAAATGCGCGAGCTCGGCGTCTCCGATCTCGATGAATTGTCCAACTACGTTCCCGGCCTCAACATCCAGGAGCAGAGCGCTAACAATCCCGGCATCGTCATTCGCGGCATCACCTCGGACAGCGGCTCCTCGCAGCAGGCGGCGAGGGTCACGCTCTACTATAACGGCGTCGACATCTCGCGCTCGCGCGGCGCCTACCAGGACGTCTACGACATCGAGCGGATCGAAGTGGTGAAGGGGCCGCAGGCCACCTTGTTCGGCACCGCCTCTACGATTGGCGCCATCAGCATCATCTCGGCACGCCCGCGGCCCGGTTTCTCTGGCGAACTCACCGCCGGGCTCGGCAATTTCGATCAGCGCCTGCTCTCGGGTCATTTCAACGCCGGCAACGATACCGTCGCCGGACGCATCGCCTTCGCCTGGAAGAAGCGCGACGGTTACGTCGAAAATCTGGATTCGGTGCAGGACAATCTGAACGGGCAGGACCAGCTCGGCATCCGTGGCTCGCTCCGCTTCACGCCGTCGCCCGACGTCACGGCCGATCTCATCCTCACCTACGATCGCCAGCGCAATCCCGGCACCGCCTTCATCACCAACCGGGTGCCGCCGGCCTCGCTCACAGGTGTATTCGGGCCGGCCTGGCTCGGCGGTTCGCCGTTGTCGAAGGAGGTGCTCGGCCTATCGAAGCTCGGCCTCCACCGCGACGTCTACGACGCGAACTTCACCCTCGCCTGGGACTTCGCCGACGATTGGACCCTCACCACGGTCAACGGCTATCGCGAGTTCGACTCGCTGGAAGTGTTCGACGCTGACGGCACCCGCGCCTGGTTCCTCGAATTCGCCGAGGACGCCAAGGGCCACCAGATCAACCACGAAACCCGCTTCGCCTATGACAATGGCGAGAGCTTCCGAACCTCGTTCGGCTGGAATTTCTTCCACGAGATGAACAGCCAGACCGTGCCCTTCTCGTCCAACCAGCGGATCTTCGCCGCCTGTTCGTCAGGTCCCGCGAATTGCATCGCTGCCGACGGCAGTGTCCCGTCTGCGGCGCTTCCGGCGATTCCTTACAGCTCGATCTATTCCAATCGGGGTGAGAACGACAGCTATTCGATGTTCGCCGATGGTACGTGGACACCCACCCCGGCGCTCGAACTCACCGCCGGCGCGCGCGTGCTGATCGAGAAGAGGCGGTCCGGTTACGTGTCGGATGTGCCCAACGCCCTCAACGGTCGGCCGCTCATTCCCAACCAGGTCAGCACCCGCGGCGAATTGTACGAGGTCGAGGACAGCTTCTCGGCATTGCTGCCGCGCTTCAACATTCTCTACCGCCTGTCCGACCGGGTGAACGCCTACGCCACCATCTCCAAGGGCCGCCGCTCGCCGACCGTTCAGATTGCGGCGCGGTCCACGGCGGCGGGGCCGGTGCCGGCCATCACCAACATTCCCGAGGAGAATGTCTGGAACTACGAGGCGGGCCTCAAGGGCAGCGCCGGCATCGCGTCCGGATCGATCGGCGTGTTCTACCAGAAGTACGACAACTTCCAGGTCAGTCGCACGCTCGACAACGGCACCACCGTCACCGAATCGGCGGGCACCGCCAGCAATCTCGGCGTCGAGGCCGAGCTCGAGCTTCGGCCCACGTCGTGGCTGCGCCTGTTCGCGAACGGCGCCTGGATCGACGGCGGCATCGACGACAAGGCGGCCAACGGCGTCTATGCCGGCGACCGATTCCGCCTGCAGCCGGAGGTACAGGCCTCGGGCGGCTTCACCATCGATGCGCCCTTGGGCGGCGACCTGCGGGTCTTCGCGACGCCGAGCGTGACCTATCGCAGCCGCATCTATTTCGAAGTCCCGAACACGCCGGAGATCAGCCAGGATGCGGTGACCCTGGTCAACCTGCGCGCCGGCCTCTCCTTTGCCGAGCGCTACGAACTCGCCGCTTTCGCCCGCAATCTGCTGAACGAGGATTATCTGCTCGACGCCGGCAATACCGGACGCGCTTTCGGCTACCCCACCTTCATCCCGGCCGAGCCCCGCCTCTACGGCCTCCAGCTCACCGCCCGTTTCTGATCGGAGAACGAGACATGACCTTGCACCTCGATCGTCGCCTGCTTCTGAAGGCGGGCGTTCTCGGCCTCGGCGCGCTGCCGCTGCCGGGCGCCGCCGCGATGCTGTCGGCGCGCGGCTTCACCCATGGCGTCGCCAGCGGCGAGCCGAATGCGAACTCCGTTCTGCTGTGGACGCGCTTCGTCGCCGCCAGCGACAGCAAGCTCCGCTGCGAGGTTGCCGCCGACGACGGGTTCAGGTCGGTGGTCGGCGGCGGCGACGTTCAGGCGCGGGGCGAAAGCGATCACACCGCCAAGCTCGTCGTCGATGGTCTCGCGCCGGGACGCTGGTACTTCTATCGCTTCATCGCCCCCGACGGTTCGAAAAGCCCTGTCGGCCGTACCCGCACCCTGCCGCAGGGCGACGTGCCGCGCTTCGGCATCGGCCTCTTTTCCTGCTCCAACCTCGGCTACGGCTGGTTCAACGCCTACGCCCATGCCGCCGCCCGCGACGATCTCGACCTCATGGTCCATGTCGGCGACTATCTCTACGAATATGGCGCCGGCACCTATCCATCGGCCAAGGAGCTGGTGCCGGGCAGGCTGATCCAGCCCGATCACGAGATGGTCGCGCTTGCCGACTACCGCCTGCGCTATGCCGCCTATCGCGCCGATCCCGATCTCCAGCGCCTGCACCAGCGTTTTCCGATGATCGCCCAGTGGGACGATCACGAATTCACCAACGATGCCTGGAAGGGCGGCGCCGAGAACCATCAGCCGGACACGGAAGGCGATTGGGCGGTCCGTAAAGCGGTGGCCGAGCGCGTCTATCGCGAGTGGATGCCGATCGCCGACAAACGCTACAACCAGTTCGAGATCGGCACTCTCGCCACCCTGTTTCGCCTCGAGACCAGGATCGAAGCGCGCGACAAGCAACTCGATCTCGGTGCCGCGCTCGCGGGCCAGGCCGATCTCACCAAGGCCCTCAACGACTTTCGCGCCGGGCCGTGGAGCGATCCGACCCGCACCTTGCTGGGCGCCGCACAGGAGAAGTGGCTCGGTGAAGGCCTCGCGCGTTCGACTCGTGCCGGCACACGCTGGCAGATCCTCGCCCAGCAGGTGATCATGGGTAACCTCCGCTTCCCGCTCGACGCGACCAATTGGGTGTCGCCGACTGCGCCCGAGAAAGCGCGCCAGCGGGCCCAGGTCGCGGTCGCGGGATCGCGGGCCGGTCTGCCGTTCAACCTCGATGCCTGGGACGGCTATCCCGCCGCACGCGGTCGCCTGATCCGCCAGGCGCAGGAGAGCGATGCCAATCTCGTCGTCCTCGCCGGCGACAGCCACAACGCCTGGGCGAACAACCTCTCCGACGGAGTCAGCAGGGTCGGTGTGGAATTTGCCGGCCACAGCGTCACCTCGCCGGGCTTCGAGGCCTACGCGCCCGAGGTGCCGCCGGCGACGATCGCCGCCGGCCTGCGCGCGGCCAATCCCGGCCTCGCTTTCGCCGACACCAGCCGCCGCGGCTACGTATCCCTGGAGCTGACCGCCGACCAGGTCACCGGCGCCTTCCACTTCCTGTCGGGGATCCGGGAGCGGGGGACGACGCTGGCCGAGACCAGGCGCTTCTCGGTCAAGCACGGCGCGCGGGTGCTGGCGGAAGCCTGACGGAGAGGCTCACCCTTCTCCGTCGAGCAAACCCGTTCGGGCTGAGCTTGTCGAAGCCCTCTTTTCCTTCGGGCTGGTAAGGAAGGAAGGGGCTTCGACAGGCTCAGCCCGAACGGATGTGATCGCACCACGTTCGACGTAATCAGGCCGTCCGCACCACATCGAGGAACTCGCCCAGCCGGCGTCCGACCCGCTGACCCTGGTCCGAAAGCCCGGCGGCGATGTCCTGCATCGATCCGGCGGCGTCGGCGGCGGCGGCGGCGCTGGCGTTGATCCGGGCGGCATTGCGCTCGATCTCCTCGGTCGCCTTGCCGGCCTCCTCGAGATTGCGGGCGATTTCCTGGGTCGCGAGGCGCTGTTCCTGCATCGCGTCGTGGAGCGAGGCCGAGACCGCTTCGGCGGCGTGAATCACCGCCTCGATTCCGCTTTGTCCCTCGGCGACGTCGCCGATCGCGGTGCCGATCTGCTGCACCCGATCCTTGATCGTCGCCGCCGCGTTGCGGGTCTGCGCAGCCAGCGCCTTGACCTCGCCGGCGACGATGGTGAAGCCGCGACCGGCCTCGCCTGCCCGCGCCGCCTCGATGCTGGCATTGATCGCCAGCATCCGCGTGCGGCGGGCGATGTCGTCGATCAGCTCGGTGACGTCGACGATCTCCTCGGCCGAGCCGGCGAGCCTGCGCATCCTGTCGCCACCGCGTTCGGCCAGCGCAACGGCATCGCGCGCTGCTGCGCTCGCCGCGCCGGACCGCGCCTCCACCCGGTGCAGGCTTCCGGCCAGAGCATGGGCGCGCCGGGCGACCTCGTCCATGTTGGCAGCCGCCTGGGTCGAGGCGCCGGCGACCCCCACCGCGGCCTCGCGGTTCGCAGCAGCGCGAACGATCATCCGCGCGGCGGCCTCGCCGAGCGACCCGGAGAGGTCGGACAGGTCGGTGCCGAGGCGCCCGGCGTCGGTCTGGAATTCGGCGCTTGCCTGCTCGATCCGCTCGGCGCGGCGGGCACGCTGAAGCGCCACCTCGACCTGGCGCGCGGCGGCGATGCGGAGCAGAGCCTCGTCGGTGACGATGCCGACGAAGTGTCCGGCGCGCGTGACGATCACGCCTTCGACCCGGGCGTCATGGCGCGCATGGACTTCGAGCAAGGCATCGAGCGGCGCCTCGGCCTCGATCGTCGGGTAGGGACGGATATGCGCCGCGAGCGAGCCGCCGAAGCTCGGATTCTTGAGCAGGGCGTAGCCGTAAGGATTGAACAGGATCGTCCGCATCTCGCGCTCGAAGATTGCGCCCACTGGGCGGCCGCACTCGTCGAGCACCGCGATCAGGCGGAGAACCGGCGCCGTTCGGAAGCGTTCGACCGCCTCGATCAACGGCGCCGACGCGGCGACCGACTCCCGTGCCGAGACCAGGCTGGCAATCGTCGGCGGCTCGACCGTCTCCACACTCTCATTCCTGCGACGATCGATTGGCACGACATTGGCGGTCACCGGCTGCTCCTTCGCCGCCGCAGCTAGCTGTCGCTGGTAAAGGCGCCGTTAGGATTTGGTGACACTGGCGTGACAGCCGCTCAGAACCAGGCGCGCACCCCGAGCAGCATGCTCCATCCGCCGCGCGCCTCGCCGGCCGCCCGCCGCAGCCGCGCGGTGTCGCCGAACGCCCGCTCGTAGGCGACGCCGACATAAGGCGCGAACTCCGGCACGAACTGGTAGCGCAGCCGCAGGCCGATCTCGCCGCGGCTGAGCCCGGAGCCGAGGCGCAGGCGCGGCACGTCCTGCGCCTGCACGTCCGCCTCGATGCGGGGCTGCAGGATCAGGCGCTGGGTGAGGCGCAGATCATAATCGGCTTCGGCGCGGGCGCTGAGCTCGCCCTTGTTCGAGACGAAGGCGGCCGCCTCGATCTCGAACCAATAAGGCGCGAGACCCTGGACGGTGAGCACGGCATGGGTGCGATCCGGGCCACGGCCGAAATCCTGCCGCAACCCGGCCTGAAGGTCGAACCAGGGGCCGATCGCATGGCTCCACAGCGCCTGAACCTCGCCGCGATCGAGGCGGCCGTCGCCTTCACCCTCGCTTTTCAGCCAAAGCTTGTCGGCGTCGCCGCCGTGCCAGGCCTGGACCTCCCAGGCGTAGCCGCCGCCGCTACGATATTCGGCACGGTCGATCAGGATCTTGCCGACCGCCATGCCGCCATGCTCGCCACGCAGGGTCGCGCGTGACGGGGCCATCCCTTCCGTGCCCCAAACCTGGTCGGCTGCATGTTCGGGACCGGACATCGCGCCTTGCGGCGGTGCACCCGGCGAGACCTCGATCGCCGTTGCTGCCGTGGCGGGCGTGCAATGGCCCATTGCGGCATGCTCGGGCGGGCAGGAGGGGTCCCGCGCGGCCGGCATGGCGTGCCCTGCATGCGGATCGTGCCCTTCGTGCTGCGCAAGCGCGGGAGAGGCGGTGCAGGCGGCAAGCAGGATAAGCCCGGCCCTCATGCTGTCTCTCCTTCGAGCGGCCGTACCGTCACCACCCGCATCATGCCGGCGTGCATGTGGTAGAGGAGGTGGCAGTGGAACGCCCAGTCGCCGGGCGCGTCGGCGGTAAGATCGAGGTCGACGAAGCCGCCCGGCAGCACCCGCACCGTATGCTTGAGCGGCTGCAGGTCGCCATGGCCGTTGACCAGTTCGAAGAAGTGGCCGTGCAGGTGCATGGGGTGGGTCATCATCGTGTCGTTGATCAGCCGCAGCCGCACCCGCTCGCCGCGGGCGAAGCGATAGGGCTCCGGGTTCTCGCTCAACTTCGCACCGTCCATCGACCACATGAAGCGCTCCATGTTGCCGGTCAGATGGATGTCGACCCGGCGCGTCGGCGTCCGCCGGTCGGCGCGCGGCGCGAGTGCGACGAGATCGCGATAGGTGAGCACCTTGTGCCCGACGTCGTCGAGCCCGATGCCGGGATCGCCGATGCGGTCGGCCGGCATCGGCGCGATCATGTCGACGCCGACGCCGACCGGAAAGGCGACCTTGGACTCGTCGCGCATGTCCATGTCGCCATGGTCCATGCCCGGCATCGCGCCATGGTCCATGCCCATGTCCCGCATTCCCAACGTCGGCCGCTCGCGCAGCGGCGGCACCGCCGCGCGCAGGCCGGGCCGGGGGGCGAGCGTCGCGACCGCCATGCCGGAACGATCGATCGTCTCCGCGACCAGGCTGTAGGCGCGGTCCTCCGGCGTGACGATCACGTCATAGGTCTCGGCATTGCCGATCTGGAGCTCGTCGACCGCGACCGGCCGCACCGGCACGCCGTCGGTCGCGACCACCTCCAGGCGAAGGCCGGGGATGCGGAGGTTGAAGATGGTCTGGGCAGCGGCGTTGACGATGCGCAGCCGCACCCGCTCGCCGGCGCGGAACAGGCCGGTCCAGTTCTCGGCCGGGCTGTGGCCGTTGACCAGGAAGGTGAAGGCGGCGGCGGTGACGTCGGCAATGTCGGTCGGGTCCATGCGCATCCGGGCGAACATCGCCCTGTCCGCGGCCGTCATTGGGTCAGCCTTGCCGTCGAAGCGATTGGCGAGCGTCCGCTTCTGGCGGTTGAACACCCCGCCTTCCTGCTTCAGCCGGGTGAACAGGTGGTGCGGGTGGAGAAAGGTCCAGTCGCTGAGCACGATCACATGCTCCCGATCGGACGCGATCGGATCGGCGCCGGCCGGATCGATGATCAAAGGTCCGTACAGGCCGACCTGCTCCTGCAGGCCCGAATGGCTGTGGTACCAATAGGTGCCGGACTGGCGGAGCGGGAATTCGTAGGTGAAGGTCGACCTGGCCTTGATGCCGGGGAAGCTCACGCCGGGAACGCCGTCCATCTCGAACGGCACCAGCAGGCCGTGCCAGTGGATCGACGTGTCTTCACCGAGCCGGTTGTCGACGGTCAGCCGGACGGTGTCGCCCTCGCGCAGGCGGATCAGGGGCGCGGGGAGGGTGCCGTTCACCGTCACCGCATGACCGGAGCGGCCGTCGACTCCGAAGCGCGATGTGGCGACTGTCAGGCGGATATCGGTGCCCGACAGCGTGCCGCTGCCCTTGGCGGCGAGGCCATGGCTGATCGTCTTGGCCCAGGCGGGCAGGCCCATGGCGAGCCCGCCGAGCGCCGCGCCTCTCAGCAGGGCGCGGCGCGAACAGGAATATGGGGTCATCGTCACTCTCATGTGCGGACGAACCGCGAAGAGGCGGCGGCGACGGATCGCGCCGCCGCCGCCTCCCTGCCTCAGCCTTGCGGCGACGGGGCGCCGTGGCCGGCGTGCGGACCATCGTGCTTCATGCCGTGCTCGGCGCACATCTTCTCGCACTCGGCAGCGCTCTTGCCGGCCTTCAGGCAGGAATCGTGCTGCGCCTTGTGGTCGGCGTGCGCGTCCTTGGCCTTGCCCTGCTCGGCGTGCTGGGCATGCTGCGAGTGGCCGGCATGGCCGGCGTGCGGATCGGCCGGCGCAGTCTGGGCCTGCGCAGCGGCGGGGATCGCGATCGCAAGCGCGACCGCGGCAAACAAGGTCTTCATGTCTTCAACTCCTGAAAAGATCGAAAGAAAGGATCGTCAGGAGGCTCGTGGCGGCGGGGTTGCCGCTTCGGGATGAAGGCCATGGGGTTCCGCTGACGGCGCGGGCGGATCGAGCCGGACCGGCAGCGGCGCCGGATGCACGAGCATCGCGCCGAGCGCGGGCAAAGCCGCGCAGGCCAGCGCGCAATCCGGCGACCGCGCTGGCGCCTTCTTCGGCCGCGGCGCGCAATGACCGTCCATCGCGGCATGGGTCTCGCCAGCGACGGCCTCCGGCACCGCCGCCATGGCCGGCGCGTGAACCATCATCGTAAGCGGCGACAGCAGCAGGACGACCAGGGCGAAAAGGCGCAGGAAGCGCGGCATGACCGCTCCATAGGCCTCGCCGCGGCGGCGAACAATGTGCATCTGCCGCCTCATTCGCCCGCGAGCCCGCCAAGGATCGGGCAATCGGGGCGGGCATCGCCATGGCAGGTGGCGGCGAGATGTTCGAGCGAGCGGCGCATCGCGTCCAGCGCCTCGGCCTTGCGCTTCAGTTCCGCGGCGCGCGAGAGCGCGAGTGCCTTCACCTCGGCGCTGGTCCGGCCGCGATCGTGCCAGAGCGCGATCAACTTGCCGATCTCCTCGATCGGAAAGCCGAGGTCGCGGGCGTTGCGGATGAAGCGCAGCGTGTTGACGTCGCGCGCGTCATAATCGCGATAGCCCGAGTCGCGCCGTGCCGCCGCCGGCACCAGGCCGATCTTCTCGTAGTGGCGGATCATCCGCGGGCTGACGCCGCTCGCCGCCGAGGCTTCGCCGATCTTCATCCTGCGACCTCCTTACAGCCTGACGGCGCGCAACCGAAGCGCGTTGCCGATCACCGTCACCGAGCTCAGCGCCATCGCCGCGCCGGCGAGCATCGGGCTCAATTGCAACCCGAAGGCGGGGTAGAGCAGGCCGGCCGCGATCGGCACCCCGGCGGCGTTGAACAGGAACGAGAAAGCGAGGTTCTGGCGGATGTTGCGCATCGTCGCCCGGCTTAGCCGCCGCGCCCGGACGATGCCGCCGAGATCGCCGCCGATCAGGGTGACGGCCGCGCTCTCCATCGCGACGTCGGTGCCGGTGCCCATCGCGATGCCGACATCGGCGGCGGCGAGCGCAGGCGCGTCGTTGATCCCGTCCCCCGCCATCGCCACCCGGCGTCCCTCGCCGCGCAGACGCGCGACCACGGCCTGCTTGTCGGCGGGGAGCACGTCGGCGATCACCCCGTCCAACCCGCCGAGCCGCGCCGCGACCGCGTCGGCGGTGCGGCGATTGTCGCCGGTGAGCATGATCACGCGGAGACCGTCGCGGCGCAGCGCCCCGACCGCCTCGGCCGCCTTGTCCTTGATCGGATCGGCGACGGCGAGCAGGCCGGCAAGCCGCCCGTCGACGGCGACGAAGATCACGCCCTCGCCCCGGCCGCGCCGCCGCTCGGCCGCGTCGGCGAGCAGGGCAGGATCGACGCCCAGATCGGCGAGCAGGGCGGCATTGCCGAGCGCGACACTGCGGCCGTCGACGTTGCCGGTGACCCCCTTGCCGGTGTGCGATTCGAAGCCGTCGGTCTCGGCAAGGGCGCGCCCGGCCGCAGCCTCGACGATCGCGCCGGCAAGCGGGTGCTCGCTGCCGCGTTCGAGTGCGGCGGCGAGTGCCAGGATCTCGTCCTTGGCGAAGCCGGCGGCGGCCTCGACGGCGACCAGCTTCGGCTTGCCGAGGGTCAGCGTGCCGGTCTTGTCGACGACCAGCGTGTCGATCCGCTCCATCCGCTCGAGCGCCTCGGCGTCGCGGACCAGCACCCCGGCGCCGGCGCCGCGGCCGGTGCCGACCATGATCGACATCGGCGTGGCGAGGCCGAGCGCGCAAGGGCAGGCGATGATCAGCACCGCGACTGCATTGACCAGAGCGTGGCTGAGCGCCGGTGCCGGGCCGAACAGCGCCCAGGCGGCGAAAGCGAGCAGCGAGACGAGCAGCACCGTGGGTACGAACCACGCCGAGACCCGATCGGCGAGCGCTTGCACCGGCGCCCGCGAGCGCTGCGCGGCCGCGACCATCCGGACGATCTGGGCGAGCATCGTGTCCGCGCCGACCCGTTCCGCCCGGATCAGCAGCGCGCCGGTGCCGTTGACGGTGGCGCCAGTCACCCGGTCTCCGGCTGCCTTGGCGACCGGCACCGGCTCGCCGCTGATCATCGCCTCGTCGACCGCCGAGCGGCCGTCGAGCACGGTGCCGTCGACCGGCACCTTCTCGCCGGGCCGGACCCGGAGCGTGTCGCCGGGATGGACATGGTCGAGCGGCACGTCCGCTTCGATTCCGTCCGCATCGATCCGCCGCGCGGTCTTGGGCGCGAGGCCGAGCAGGGCGCGGATCGCCCGCCCGGTCGCCGCCCGCGCCCGCAGTTCGAGCACCTGGCCGAGGAGGACGAGGGTGACGATCACCGCCGCGGCTTCGTAATAGACCGGTACCGCGCCGCCCATCGTCCGCAACGTGGGCGGGAACAGGCCGGGCACCAGGGTCGCGACCAGGCTGTAGCCGAAGGCGGTGCCGACCCCGAGCGCGATCAGGGTGAACATGTTGAGGTTGCGGCTTCTGACCGATGCCCAGCCCCGTGCGAAGAAGGGGGCGCCCGCCCACAGCACGACGGGCGCCGCCAGCGCCAGCTGAACCCAGGCGGCGGCCGACATCGGCAGCAGATGGAGGCCGAGCATGTCGGCGACCATATTGAGGACGAGCAGCGGGATCGACAGCGCCGCGCTCACCCACAAACGGCGGGTGAAGTCGACCAGCTCCGGATTGGGGCCGTCCTCCAGGCTCGGCTCCAGCGGCTCGAGCGCCATGCCGCAGAGCGGGCAGGTGCCGGACCCTTCCTGGCGGATCTCCGGATGCATCGGACAGGTCCAGATGCTTCCCGCCGGGGCAGCAGCAGCCTTGCCCGCGGCGCGCTCCGCCGGGCTGCTGGCCAGATAGGTCGTGGGATCGGCGGCGAACTTGGCCCGGCAGCCGGCGCTGCAGAAATGATGGAGGACGCCATTATGGGCAAAAGCGTGCGGGCTCGTCGCCGGATCGACCGTCATGCCGCAGACCGGATCGAGGATGGCGCCCGCCCTGCTCTTGCCGCCTCCACAGCATGCGGCGCCGGTATCGCCAGTCTCGCCCGAATGTGCGTGGTGGGTCTCGGGTGCGTGCTGCACGGCTCCGCTCCTGGCCTGGGTCCTGCTCATGTCGGGTGAGATGGGGTTTGACACAATGTCAGGGTCAAGGGCGGATTTGCGATTTTCGGACCCTCGATCGGCGCCGCACGTTCCGGCCGCGAAGGAGTATGCGCATGGCAGACGACAAACCTCTCGGCCGCAAGATGGCGACGGCGGCGGCGATCGGGGCGGTGATCGCGATCCCGGTGCCGTTCGTCGGCCCGGTGATCGGCGCCGCCGCCGGTGCCGGTTATGCCTGGTGGAAGGCGAACAAGAAGGGCTGACGCCCGCGGCTCAGCCGTTGCGACGGCTCTCCGCGATCGCCGCCGCCAGATCCGACTGGCGGAACGGCTTGGTCAGCCGCGGCAGCTCGGGGGCGACGCCCTCGGCTTCGGCATAGCCTGATATGATCAGCACCGGCAGGCCGGGCCGCAGCTGCCGGGCTTCGCGGACAAGGGCGGTGCCGGTCATCCCCGGCATCAGATGGTCGCTGACCAGAAGGTCGATCGCCGCGCCCGCCTCCAGCCGAGCCAGCGCCGCTTCCGCCGAGTCGGTCTCGATCACGGTGAAGCCGAGATCGGCGAGCATGTCGGCGGTGGTGGCGCGAACCGCCTCCTCGTCGTCGACGAGGAGGACGGTGCCGGACGCGCTCGGCACATCCGCCGGCACCGCGGTGTCGACGGGGGCTTCCGCCGCGGACGTGCTCGCCGGCAGCCAGATGCCGATTCGCGTGCCTTCGCCCGGCGCGCTGTCGATGGTCAGCGCGCCGCCGAGCTGCGAGGCGAGGCCGTGAACCATGGAGAGACCGAGGCCGGTGCCCTGGCCGACTCCCTTGGTCGAGAAGAAGGGCTCGATCGCGCGCTTCGCGGTGTCCGCGTCCATGCCGGTGCCGGTGTCGGCGATGCAGAGGTGGAGATAGGGGCCGGGGCAAAGGTCGCTCAGGTGCCCGCGGCGGACCTGCTCGGCGTCGACCCGCAGGCTCAGCGTGCCGCCGTCGGGCATCGCGTCGCGCGCATTGACGCTCAAGTTGAGCAGGGCCATTTCGAGCTGGTTGGGATCGGCGAGCGCGGGCGGCAGATCGTCGGCGAAGCCGATGTCGAGCCGGATCCGGGGGCCGATCGTGCTCGCGATCAGATCGCGCATGCCGTCGACCAGAACGCCGATGTCGACCGAGCGCGGCTGCAGCGGCTGGCGGCGGGCGAAGGCGAGCAGGCGCTGGACCAGGGTCTTGGCGCGGTCGGCTGATTGCAGTGCGCCGCCGATCAGCCGCGCCTCGCGGGCGTTGCCGATGCCGCGCCGCTGGAGCAGATCGAGGCTGCCGATGATCGGCGTCAGCAGATTGTTGAAATCATGGGCGACGCCGCCGGTGAGCTGGCCCATCGCTTCCAGTTTCTGTGACTGGCGGAGCGCCTCGTGGACCTGGGCCAGCTCGGCCTGCCGCGCCTTTTCGGCGGTGACGTCGCGGCCGACGCAGTGGATCTTGCCGCCGTCGGTGGCGCCGGTCCAGGCGATCCAGTGCCAGCCGCCGCCGGCGCCGCGCAGCCGCGTTTCGACGTCGGCGACGGTTCCGGAAAGCGCCGCCGCCGCGGCCGTCCGCGCCGGCGCGACGTCGTCCGGGTGGAGAAAGGCGGCGAAATCCTGGCCGAGCAGATCCTCGGCCCGGTAGCCGAGCCGGCGCACGGCGGGATTGACCGCCTCGATGCGGGCGTCGCCGCCGATCACCAGGAAGATGTCGCGGCTCAGCCGCCACATCCGGTCGCGCTCAAGGGTCCGCGCCGCGACTTCGGCCTCGAGGGTGGCGTTGAGGCGGTGCAGCGCGGCTTCGGCGCGCGCCTTCTCGACGCTGGCCCAGGTCCGCTCGGCGACCTCGGCGGCGAGCAGACTCTCCTCGTCGCGCCACGCCCGCGGCGCCGCCGCGTGCAGATAGAGGATGGCGGTGAACCGGCCGGCCTTGATCAGCGGCACGACGAGCAGGGCGCGCGTGCCGATCGAGGCGTAGCCGGCGGCATAAGGCGCAGACAGCGGATCGGCGGCGATGTCGTCCAGGCGCAGGATCTCGCCGGTGCGCAGACGGGCGATGATGGCGGGGCCGAACACATCGAGATTGCGGGTCTCGCCGGCGAGGCTCGCCATCGTGCCGTCGGTCCAGTCGCGTTCGACGGTGACCCGCTGGCCGGCGGCGTCGATCTCGCCATAGCCGACTCGCGGCACGCCGAGCGTGCGGCCCAGCGCCTCGGCGGCGGCGGCCTTGATCGCCTCGGCGTCGGCGATGCCGCGCAGCCGGTCGCCGAGCGCGAGCAGGAAGGATTGCCGCTCGGCCTGGGCGCGCAGCGCGGCTTCGGCCTGGGCGCGCTCCACCGCCGACCAGGTCCGCTCGGCGACTTCCTCGGCGAGGCGGAGATCGTCGTCGCTCCAATGGCGGGGCGTGCGATCGTGGAGGTAGAGCACCGCGACCAGGCGATCCTGCTTGATCAGCGACACGGTGAGCGCGGCGCGTATCTCCAGCGCGGCGAAGGCGGCCGCCGCGGCCGGATCCTCCGCGCGGGTGTCGCGCTCGGCATCGTCGACCCGCAGCGACTCGCCGCGGCGAATCGCGCCGAACACGGCCTCGCCGAATGCGGCGAGATCGTGGGTGCCGTTGTGGTGCGGGACGGAGCCGTCGGTCCAATTGCGATCGGTGGTGAAGAAGCGTTCGCTCTCGTCGACGGTGCCGTAGCCGACCCGGCTGACGCCGAAATGGGTGCCGAGCGCGCTCTGGGCGGCGGCGATGATCGCGATCGGATCGGCGAGCGCGCGTAATTGCGTCTCGAGCGCGATCAGAAAGCCCTGGCGCCGGCGCGCCCGCATTTCCTCGGTGGTCTCGACGCAGACGCAGAGCACGCCGGCGATCGCCCCGTCATCGTCCCGGATCGGGCTGTAGGAGAAGGTGAACCAGGTCTGCTCGGGTCCGCCGTCGCGGTGGAGCACGACCGGCAGATCGGCGAACAGGCTCGACCGCCCGGCAAAAGCGTCGGCGATGATCGGCGCGATCGTGCTGCGCACCTCCGGCCAGATGTCGAGGAAGTCGGCGCCCATTGCCGCGGGATGGCGCGCGCCGAGGATCGGCTGGTAGCCCCGATTGTAGATCAGCCGCCGCTCCGGTCCCCACAGGATGAACATCGGGAAGCGCGAGGCGGAGATGAGGTCGACGGCGTTGCGCAAGGTCGCCGGCCAGGCTTCGCGCGCGCCGAGCGGCGTGCCCGCCGCGTCGTCGGCGGCCTGCGCAGGCGAGATGTCTTCTGCTCCCGCCCCCTGCATCCGCGTCACTCCCCTTTACACTCCGCCGGCCCCGCGGAAGCCCTGCGATGCCAGAGACTTAGGCAGCCGGCAAGCGGCAGCGCGCTGGCGGGGCGGCGAACGCGCCGCCGGACGGCTTGTTGACCTGGTCGGCAGAGGGGAAGATCCTGCGCGGCCTGCTTCGCCATCGCCTCCGTGCGGGTCCTTTCCGGCGGTCGGCACGCCCCGGGGGAGGCTCGGTCCATCGTGCGTCCGGAACGGCAATGGCGGCCGGCCGTTACCCCTTCGACCTGCTAATCGCTTGAGAAGACACGATGATCATCCTCGCTCTGGCGCTCGCCGCCGCGCCCCCCGTCGCCGACGTCCCGCCCAAGCCCAAGGCCGAACGTCCCGCCGCCACCGAGCAGCGCCGCACGGCCACCCGCCTCGATGCGCTCGAGCGCATCGTCGACGCACTCGAGCCGGAAGTGCCGGTGGCGGTGGAAGCGGCGCCGGACGGGCCGACCGGGCTTTAGACCGGATCAGGCCAGCCGGCGGCGCCCTCCTTCTGCGCCCGGCTCGCTCCGCTGTGTCTACCGTCCTGCTCTTGCGGGAGGAGCGGGCAGTAAGATGCCACGAACCCGGCGCTTCCGTTCCGCTCTGCGCGCCCAAAAAACAGGTGAAATACAGGCGGTGCGGGAAGGCAGAGCGCCGCCGGCGGCGGCCCCACCTCCAGCCCCCTCCCGCAAGTGCGGGATGGGAGTGAGAAGTGCGGGAGGGTGCGGCGCGTGAACCGCGCCCCATGCGGTCCTGCGTTGCCGAGGCATCGGGTGCGCTGCCGTCAGGCGGTGCTTTCCTGCTCGCCTTTGCGACGGGAAAAACAGGTGAAATACAGGTGGAGGTCGCCGGCGACGCGCGGCGGCAGGCGACCATGCTGCCGGTCGCCTGCGCGTCCGCAGTGTTTGCTGGTTCACCGAGTCAAAGAGCGGGGCGCCTGCCGCCATTCACTGTCGGGCGAACAGCGCTCCGAAGCCGTGGAACATAGCAGGAACATGCGTGATTGGCAAAGGCAAAGTCGCGACGAACGCGGGGCGACCGATGCGTGAATCCTGGGAATGATGGCGATCGCGCACTGCCTGCTTAGTCCTGTCGCACCCGGGACAAGGAACATGCCTTGAAGGCGGAGCGTTCTGTAGCCGTAATGAGAATTCCGGCCCTTTTCGCGCTCGCCGCCGCTGCCGTGTCGCTGGCCGGCTGCGACGACTTCCCCAAGGATCCCGATGGCACGCTCGACCGGGTCCGCGCCGAGCGCAGCTTCCGGGTCGGGCTGATCGCGCCGCATGAGGGGCCCGGGGCGGAGGCCGGCCGGGCCTTTCTCGGCCGGGTCGCCGCGGCCACCGGCGCGCAGCCGGTGATCGAGGCTGGATCGGCCGAGCCCCTGCTCAAACGGCTGGAGGAGGGCGAGCTCGATCTCGTCATCGGCGCGATGCACGAGAAGAGCCCGTGGGCGACTTCGGTCAGCCTGCTGCCGCCGCTGGCGCAGACGGTCACACCGCACGGCAAGATCCGGCTGCTGCCGATCGCGCGCAATGGCGAGAATGCCTGGATCACCCTGCTCCACGGCGAGGCCAAGGCCGCAGGGGTGCCCGAATGAGCGCGGACCGGACACTTCACGCGCAGCACGCGCCCCACGGACGCTCCGAGGACGGTGCCGACGGCATCAAGCCGCTGCCGCCGGAGATACGGGGCGACATGGCCCGCGGCCGCACGCTCGAATGGTGGACGATCGGGCTGATGGTGACCGTGATCGTGTCGATGGGCTTCGCCGCCGGATCGAGCCAGGCGATGCGCACAGCCTGGATCGAGGATCTGCTGAGCCTCGTCCCCGCCATCGTCTTCCTGGTCGCCGCCCATTTCGAGCCGAAGGCGCCGACCCGGCGCTTCCCCTTCGGCTATCACCGCGCCAACAGCCTGTCCTTCCTGATCGCCGCCGTCGCGCTCTGCGCCGTCGGCGTCAGCCTGCTGATCGAGAGCGTGATGACCCTGGTGAAGCAGGAGCATGCGACGGTCGGCCCGGTCAGCCTGTTCGGACACGAGATCTGGGCGGGCTGGGTGATGGTCGCCGCGCTCGTTTATTCGATCGTGCCGCCGGTGATCTTGGGGCGGCTCAAGCTGCCGGTCGCGAAACGGCTGCAGGACAAGGTGCTGCACACCGATGCGATGATGCAGAAGGCCGACTGGATGACCGGCCTCGCCGGCATCGCCGGGGTGATCGGCCTCGGCCTCGGCTTCTGGTGGGCGGACGCAACCGCCGCCGCGATCATCTCGCTGTCGATCCTCAACGATGGCGTGAAGGCGCTGCGCAGCGCCACCGCCGAGCTGGTCGACGGCGCCCCGCGCGCGCTCGACAAGGACGAGGAAGCGGAGGATGCCGCGTCGCTCCGCCACGAGCTTGAAGCGCGCTACCCCGGCGCCGAAGTGCGGCTGCGCGAGACCGGCCGCTTCATCCATGCCGAAGTGGCCGGGGCGGAGCGCCCGGACCCGGTGATCGACCTCAAGGCGCTGTGGCCGGGCACGCCGGAGCGCGCCTGGCGGCTGGCGCAATTGAGCTTCGTCGCGCGCGACGAACGCGGGCCGGGCGCGCCGGGGGATTTCGGCACTTGAGTCTCCTCTCCCCTTCAGGGGAGAGGGCAGGGAGAGGGGCCGCACCGTATTGACCGTAATTACGGTCGATTTTCTCGCGGCGGCATCGGCCTTGGTGAAGGGGCAGGCCCTTGTCCATCGCAGGCGCGAGCAAGTTGCCCTGGTTAGATTGGCCCGTTTCGTCCCGCCCTTTTTCGATATCGCACGTCATGGCGGCCGGTCCGGGTGCGAGCGGCTTGTCGTGCGATGCGCGCCAGCTGCTGGTCTCGCCGGCCGAGGCGCCGAGAAGATTTAGCAGCGCGTCACGATGCTTTCGGCCAGGAGCGTCCCATTACGATCGCGGACGACGGACGCGACCGATGCGCCAAGCGCCACCCAGAGCGGAAACCGGAGCCCGCCGCAGACCTGCTCCCGCACTGCCTTCTCCGAGCGTTCGGTCAGGGCAGCATGCTGCTGGGGCGTGATCGTCGCCGCGTCCCGATGGAGCGTGTAGGGATAGGTCAGCCGCAGACCATCCGCTTCGATCTTCTCCGACGTCAGGACGGGATCACGCTGGGGAAGATCTTCGTTCAGCTGCCGCGCCAATTCGCGCAGGACGCACGCGACCTTCTCCCTACGCTGAGGACCGGGCAGGCGCCGAAGCGCCGCCTCGGAATCGACCACGGCGCCGCATGCGGCAAGGAACCGGCGCTGGGACTCGATCTGCTGCGGCGTCGGCGCCGCGGCGGCCGTTGCCGTGACCCCGCACGCGATGAAGATGGCGAGTGCGTTCCGCATACCTGCCTCCTGGTCATCGGCAATGCCCTAAGCGGATCCGTGCCGGTGCTTCGATCCGGAGAACGTATATGGAACATAGGTTGGCGTCAAATCGTGGCGAGGTGCGGAGGTGCGGTGCCTCTTCTCCTGCTTCGGCGATCAAGTTCCTAGTTCCCCCTCTCCCTACCCTCTCCCCAGAGGTTCCCATCAAAGTACTACTTTGATGGGGTCCCCGGGAGAGGAGCGGAGATCAACGCTTGACCCGGATGTAGACGCTGCGGCCGGCGTCGCGGCGGACTTCGAAGGTGCCGGTGCTTTCGACGAGGTCGCCGAGCTTGGCGTGGCCGAAGGTGCGCGGATCGAAATCGGAGGCGAGGGCGGCGATGCGCTGGCCGACCGCCCCGAGCGCGACCCAGCCGTCCTCGCCCTCGAACTGGGCGATGGCGCGCTTGATCAGCGGCACCGCCAGCGCCGGGCGGCGCGTCGCCGCGTCGGGACGCGCGTCGGCGGGCTCGTCGGGCTTGGGCGCTTCGGGGAGGAGGTTTTCGGTGTAGATGAAGCGCTTGCAGGCCTGGCGGAAGCTTTCGGGAGTCTTCTGCTCGCCGAAGCCGTAGACGTCGATGCCCTGCTCGCGGATCCGTGAGGCGAGGCGGGTGAAATCGCTGTCCGACGAGACCAGGCAGAAACCGTCGAAGCGACCGGAGTGGAGCAGGTCCATCGCATCGATGACGAGCGCGATGTCCGACGAATTCTTGCCCGTCGTGTTGGCCGGGCTCAATTGCGGCTGGATGGCGTGGGCGGCGAGGATCTCGACCCACGACTTGAGCCTGGTGCCGGTGAAATCGCCATAGATGCGCCGCACGCTCGCTTCGCCAATCTTGGCGATCTCCTCGAACAAGCCGCGGGCGATGCGGGGCGAGGCGTTGTCGGCGTCGATCAGGACGGCGAGGCGGGGTGCGCGGACTTCGGTGGCCATGGCGGACACATGCACCGGATGCGGGGCAAAAGGCCAGAGCTCCTCCCCCGGAAGCGCGAACATGTGCGCCCTTGCCGCCGCCGCGCCGCCGGCGGCAGAAGGACGGGCATGAAGATCTTCTTCGACGGTGGCTGCCACCCCAACCCTGGAACGATCGATGTCGCGGTGGTGCTTCGGGGGCAAAGCCACATTCGCACCACGATCGCCACCGGCGACAATAATGACGCGGAATGGCGGGCCTTGCTGTTCGCGCTGGAGCTGGCGCTCGCGGCCGGATTGGACGACGTGCGCTTCGTCGGCGATTCCAAGCTGGTCATCGACCAGGCCGCGGGCCGGCTTCCCTGCCGGAGTGCGCATCTCCGCGACTTCTGCGACGAGTTCCGGACGCGCGCGGCGGCGATTCCGCGGCTGCGGCTGACCCATGTCCGGCGCGCGCAGAATCTGGCCGGCATCGCGCTGGATGCGGCGCGGTGGCGCTAGGACTGCCCTCACCCTCCCACCGCTCCGCGGCGGGCCCCGCCCTCTCCCCAGCATGGGAGAGGGGGTTGGGGGCGGCCTTGACGCCGTTCGCCGCAGCGCCTCTCCCATCCGGCACTTGCGGTAGGAGCGAGGGTGCCAAGCGCCGCTCTGGCTGTGCTTGGTGGCCGCAAAAACAGGTGAAATACAGGTGGCGACGGCTGCGGCCCAAGCCGGGTGAGAAGAGTGCCGCCTTAGCCGCACCCCATGCGATGCCAATTCAGGACCGCACGGGGAAGGCCCAGGCGCCGCATCCTCCCGCAAGTGCGGGAGGGGCCGGAGGTGGGGCGACGCCGTGAGGCGGCGCTCCTGCTGCCGCTGGATGGCCGCAAGAACAGGTGAAATACAGGTAGCGACCCCCTTTGAGGCGTCGGGATCGGAAACAGGGAAATACAGGCTGAGCGGCGGCGTGGCGGAGATGAGAAGGGCGCCGCACGAGGCGGCGCACCCACCCATGCGACGCCAACTCAGGACCGCACGGGGCGCGGTCAAGGCGCCGCATCCTCCCCCGAGTGGGGAGGGGAGCTACAAAAGGTGGGCGGATAAGTTAGGGTGCGAAATCTCCGCGCGCCGCTGCCAGCTTTAAAAACAGGTGAAATACAGGTGGGCGCCTGGAGGCGCGGGGGCAGGCGACCGCGTCCGGTCGCCTGCGCTTCCGCAGTCTTACTGGTTCGACGGTTCAAAGAGCGTGACGGCTGCCCGCTGCGGCTGGGCCAAGAACGCCTATGATAGCGACGGAACATAGCGCGAACGTGGCGTTTTGTCCATTGCGATCTCTACGGCGCTCGAGAAGACCCGCGCGCGAGCGCCCGCCGTTCAGCGGCGAGGCAACGGATCGAGGCCGCGGAGGACGAGGGCGCCGTCGCCGTCGAGGAAGAGGCGGGCGCGGCGCAGCTTGAGCAGCGTGTCGGCGGGATAGCCGGGGAAGGGGCCGGGCATCGCGCGGTGGCGCGTGCCGATGCAGGGCAGGGGCACCGCGACCGATTGTCCCCGCTGGTGAAGGCTACCGCGCTCCACCGCGGCGATCCGGCCGCGCAGGGTGCAGGCTGCTTCGGCGAAGGCGCCGCGGGGCCGGTCCACGGCGGCGACATCGACGACGACCACCGATGCCGCCGCGTCGCGGGCACGCGCATAGACCTGCGGCGGGAGCTCGGCCGCCGCAGGTGCGGCGAACGCGAGCAGGGCGAGTGCGAGACGGGAGCGGATCATCCGGAAAGGCTAACCCAGCCCGCTCGCTTTGGAAATCACGTCTTCGAGAAGCGTCAACCGCACCAGTCGGCCGCGGCAGGGCTAATGGCTCCAAGTTTGCGCAGCCTTGCTCCGCCAGAGCCTCAATCCGTCCGATCGCCATAGGCGACCGGCGGTGTCAGCCCCTCCACCAGCTTTCAGCTGGTTCCCCTCCCCATCGGCTCTGCCGACAGGGAGGATGATAAGGTCACATGCACTCTCTGCGCTGAGCAGAATAGCCAGGCCCTAGCCCGTCGCAGTACCACTTCGATTGGATTGGGCCGGGTCCCCATCAAAGTACCACTTTGATGGGATCAATTTGCCGGGTTGAACTCGCCGCTGATCTTGAGCGCGACCTCGTCGCCGAGGGCGGGCAGATAGGCGTTGATGCCGAAGTCGCTGCGCTTGATCGTGCCTTCGGCGGAGAAGCCGGCGACCGGCACCTTGGCGACATTCTGGCCGGCGCCGTTGAAGGTGACGGCGAGCTCGACCGGTTTGGTGACGCCGTGCAGGGTGAGATTGCCGAGGACATGGGCGCTCTTCGCGCCGGTGCGGTGGACAGCGGTCGAGACGAAGCGGGCCTGCGGGAATTTGGCGGTGTCGAAGAAGTCGGCGCTGTTGAGGTGCGCGTCGAGTTTGGCATCGTTGGTGCTGAGCGAGGTCGCGTCGATCGTCGCCTCAAGCCTGCTGGCGGCCGGATTGGCGGCATCGAGCTTCAGCTGCGCATCGAAGCGGGTGAACTCGCCATAATAAGTCGAGAAGCCGAAATGCGAGATCCCCCAGACGATCTTGGCGTGGCTCTTGTCGAGCCGGTAGTCGCCCGAGGCGACGGCCGGCGCGGCGGCCTGGGCCGCCGCCGGCTGCGCGGCGCTGGCGTTGACCGCCTGGCCGGCAGCGGTGATGCCGAGCACGGACGAGGCGAGGATCAGGGCGAGATGGGTGCGGCGCATGGGCGTTCCTTCGTGGGCGCCGCGTGGAGGCGCGGCGTTGTTGCTTTGCGGCGTGATCTAGAGCCGGCGGGGCGGTGCGGGAAGCGGCGGAGGCGGAACCTTGGTGTTGCGGGATTTGCAACGGGTGCGGGCGCAACTTTGGATTGTGCGCGTCTGCGCGGGGGAGCCTAGCGCTCCTGAGAAACCCTGTTAAGCTGCGCCGGTCACGTGCTGCGCGCAAAGGAAAGCCGCGCAGGCAGGGGAATGGGTCATGGCCTTCGGCGTCTTCATCCACCGATCGGACTCGATCTACCGGGACATGCCTGCGACGCAGTATCAGTTTCCCCGCCAGTATCTCAGCCGCGCGCAGGCGAGTGAGGGCGACTGGATCGTCTATTACGAGCCTCGCAAGGTGCCTGGCACGCGCGGCTATTTCGCCGTCGCCAAGGTTGAACGCATCATCCCGGACCCTTCCGCGCCGGGCATGTATCTCGCGCTGATCGAGCCAGGAACCTATCTCGACTTTGCAACCCCGGTGCCGTTCACGGATGCAAGCGGCACGCTGGTGGAACGCGGCCTTCTCAACGAGGCCGGCGCAATCTCCGGTCGGGCACAGGCGGCGGTTCGCGGCCTCTCCGCCAGCGACTTCACCCGGATCATCGAAGCCGGCCTCGCCGAGCCGAGTCCCTTGCTGCCGCGCCTCGGCAGCGCGGAGCCGGATCAGGCCGTTCGCGAGGAGCACGCACCCTTTGCGTTCGACAAAGCGCGGGAGCGTGTCGCCATGCTCGTGTCCCGCGTGGTTCGCGATCGCGTGTTCCGGCGCATCGTCCTGCGCGCTTATGACGAGCGCTGCGCCGTCACCGGCCTCAAGCTGATCAACGGCGGCGGCCGCGCCGAAGTCGAGGCGGCGCACATCCGCCCAGTCGAGGCGAACGGACCCGACATCGTCAGCAACGGCCTTGCCCTCTCGGGCACTGCGCACTGGATGTTCGATCGTGGCCTGATCGGGATCGGGGACGACATGCAGATCCTGGTTTCGCGGCAGGTGAACGATCCGGAGAGCGTTCGGGGCGTGATCAACTCGAGCGGGCGGCTGATCCTGCCCGCCCGGGTTGCGGACCGTCCGCATCCGCATTTCGTCACCTGGCATCGGGCGCATTGCTTCAAGCAGTGAATGTCGCGCGGGTCGTGATGACGCACGTGTGCGGCGCAACGAATCTTGAACCCCCCTCCCAAGATGACTCAACGCCAGAAGTAGTCGTAGGCCGACGATCGAGGCAAATAACCACGAGCAACCCCTTGGGTTCTACAGTGCTCTCAAGGCAGAATAAGGGTAAGAGGAGCGCCGCATCTACCTTGCGGATTTGAAGCTTGCCGAGAAGCCTATTTTGAAGGATGCCCTGCTGACCGGCTTATGGAAGATTTAGATGGCTGACCAGAGAACGATCTCATGATTCCAGCCGGCGAGACACTGACGGGGTGCGTCACGGCAAATGGAGAACCTGACCGAGGACGCTAGCTGGGGAACATGGGGTGTCGCTCCGATCCGGCTAGGTACGCCTAACCCGGGGACAAGCTAGGCAGGCATGCCACCAGACCAGCAACTCGCGACATTGTTTTAGCCCCCAGCGCCGCTCGGTAATCAAGCGACTTCGATCCCCACCAGGATCAAAGCTGTTCGCTCGACCGCCGGAAGTAGCGCCTCGATGACTTCGTCACCGTCCAAGAACCCTTCATAAATAAGGTCTTTTTGCCCTGCATGAACAATAGCACACCTGATTTGGTAGATTAAAGCTGCCCCCGTCTCCCACTTCGCCCCTTTTAGCCCATTTTGTTGTGCTTTTCGAAAAAGAGCTGCAGCAAATCGATTCGTACTTCTCATGGTATCCACCACGGTCCAGCATGCTTCGAACGCATCCTTCTGATTCTCAGCCAGCCCTCTGATCTGGTTCATCTCGCTCTTGAGGGCGTCAACTGCCTCTTGCAGTGCATCGCCCGGTTGTGCATCGAAGCGAGTCAGAAGCCTTGCCTTCACGTCAGCGATGAAGCGTGCCTCTATCATCCGATAAAGCTCCAGAAAGCGAAACTTTAGCGGAGATGTTCGCATAGAATTACCAAAACACGTCAGGCAAGTTTCAGTCAATTTGGTGTCAACGTCAGTCTGAATGGTAGCCTGGGTACATGACCCAAACAAAATACTTTCACCCGCAAGCGGTCTCCTTACAACTTCCACTAGCTCGCCAAACCTTTTAGTGACTGAAGGCGATCCAAGCTCAACTATGACGTCTCCTTCCAATATCTTTGCCTGATCGGCCTCTGGCGCAGCTGCTATGGCACGGACAAGCGCAATTTCCAAAGCCGTCGGCAGAACGCCACTATAATCCGAGGGAATGCTAAACAGCTCGCCTGCGCCGTCCGTTTGATGCGCCACTGACCAATACAACGGCGTCTCGAAGGCACGCGTGCGCCAGCGTAGCTCCGGCGGCTGATGCTCACCCGTAAGAATTCGGTGCGCCTCAGCTGAAGCCTCCGTCCCCAACTCAAACCTCCCTAGGCTCAGGGGCCGCGTAGGGTCGACTTCCTCAGCTGATCCGACACCTAGTGCTTTTGCCAGTTGCATCATTCACATCATGCTCGCAGATTGCGTCCAGCATTCTACCATCGGGCTGGTGCCTTCCTGCATGATGTATTCCCGGACAGCTCGAAACACGAGACCCCTAGTCGCCTCGCCAACGTTGCTTCTCTTGGTGTCAATACTGCGCCGAATCTGATCAAAAGTTTCCACGCCAAGCGCATCAGAAAGATCGCTATTAGTAGTGTCTGCGATCAACCTGTCCATCGCGCCGACCAATCTGTCTTGCAGCGTTTCATTCTTATGAGCAAAGCCGATTGCGGCTGCGAAGCCAAGGACAACCGTGTCATTGGCGAAAAACCGGTTTTTCTCCTCGCCCAAAGCTTTGTCCAAGGCGAGGACCCAAGCCATGAACTGCCTGAAACCATCGCGCTGGTTGCCATCGTTGTCAGAAAGATCGATGCCGAGCGAGTCGAGCGCCTCGTCGACTACCATCGTTTCAACCACTAAGTTGGTTCTGTCCACATTAGGGCTTCGTTGCATCCAAGCCTGAAAAGCCTGAGCGAGGGTCGACAGGTGAAACTGACCCGGCTTGACACGGCGTTTATGATCCTTGAGTCGAATGATCTCAATCCCAGGTAAATCCTGGAGATCTTTGGCAAGCCCGCCAGATAGAATGTCAATTTGGTGCTTCATCGACATCGGTCGTTGCCCAGCATTCAGTAGCAGCATCCGATAGGCCAGCGGGAAGAAGGCTATATTTACCCAGATTTCAAGGCGAAGAGACCGACTCAAAAATGTCGAACGCTCGGCCTCATCTAGTTCTTCCAAAGTCTGACGTAAAGCGTTAGTGCGCTGCAGACCATCAACGATATCAACGTGCGAGGAATTGATGCCCCTGAGTTCACCCTCAAGAACGTCAAGGTCCTTTCGAGAAGCCCGCATGAAACCATCATTTGGATCGTACTTCTCTGTCACCGAAACGTCAACATCTCTAACCGCCAACACAATTGTAGGCAAAATACAGCCCATCTTCAGGTCAGCTCGCAAATTCTTGTAAGGCTTCGACCCTTTGATGATGTCACGCTGGATTGCTAGATTCTCTTCAGAACCTTTAGTTTTCTCGAGATACCAATCATAGTCTGCCCGAGCACTCACCATGAAGTTGTTGATCCGATTATCATAATCGATGCCCACGACTTCGAATTGCATACCTCGCCCTCGCATATTCCCTTCGCCAGGTGCGCTCAGGCACGCACGCAGCCGCCAAGATGGTTTAGCCCACTACGGGCCTCTCGTCACTCGCTCTCGACTTCAAATCGAAGCCGGAATCAAGATGGTTACGGCGTAATCAGTTCCTGCGCGCTGTTGGACGCTCACCCGGCCGGCGGCCGGGTTGAGCATGGTTCTCTGGGCCTCCAAACTTCTACAACGCTTCTCAGCCGCTCGGTGCTCCCGCAGCCTATGCGGCCTTGTTAATCGTTGCCGTTTGTTGCTTCAAACGGCGTGAGGCATCGCACACGGCTTCGCTGTTGTGATATACCTCGATGGTCGCGGCTTGGCACGCCGTTGGATCGGCCGGCATTGGACCTGTCACTGGCGCGACAGCCGGGAACGGTTGCCCTTGCCATGTTCGGGGGCCGCGTCTTCTATCATGCTCTCAACTGCACCGATCAAGCCTAGCTGGAAGGAGATTGGCGGTGTGGCGGTGCCAACCGAAGGAACGATCGTTCAACGCCAAAATGGGTGCGGTGTCCGCTGAGGCGACGTCGGTGAACCGCAATGTCTTAAGGGCGATCGACGGGGGCGAGCTGGCCCCGCCAGAGCGACTCCGCGCTACGTCAAAGCCTCGTTGAGTTCATCCGGAATCTCGGCTGAAGCGAGTTTGGCGAGAGCGAGGTAGTAGCGTCTAGCTTCTCGTATTGGGTGCGACGACTCGCAAATTGCTTGAGCTTGTTGAAGGTATCCTCGACGAGGTTCCGGTTCTTGCAGGGGAAGGCGCAAAACGCCGGGCTGTCGCTGCGATTTGGCAGGGGTAGGATGTTCGCCCAGGCGCCGCGCTCGTCGAGCTTTTGGCGCACTGTGTTCCTGTTATAACCGCCCGATCGGTGAGCAGGATTTGCCCCTTGCTGATCCCGTCAAGCATGTCAGCGGCCCTGCGACCGGAATGCGGCGCCGCCGCCAAACGGCGCCGAATAGCATTTCTCAACCGAGGAATTCACAAACGAAGGTGGTGGCGCTATATGCGCCACCACCAGTATGTGGATCCTACCCTTATTGGCTCACCTTGAAGCCGCCGACCTTGGCCGGGGTTCGGCGGCTTCTCTCGTTCTACCTCGCCGCGTCCGTGAGCGTGACGACGGCTAGGGCGACCCTCCTAATGATCATGCTTCACCTCCGCTCGCTTCAATGCGCCCGACTCGACATGGCTGTCAACGTGTTTTCTCCCTTTTCTACCCTTTAATCGCGTTCTATTGCTTTGATACGCGTACAATGGTAGCGATTAATCGAAAGAGGAGAGAGAACCATGAAGCCGCTGAAGGTGCTCCGGAGCCCACGGTACCCGGTGATCAGCCTGCCCGAGGCCATCGACCGAGTGGCGAAGGTCTACGCGGCCGACCATCGCAATAAGATTCCAAAGGCTCTCGTTGCCGAGCACATGGGCTACCAAGGGCTGAACGGGAAATCGCTTGGTATCATTTCTGCTATAGCGAAGTACGGCCTTCTAGAAGGCGGTGTGAACTCGATGTGGGTCACGCCCTTGGCTGTAGATATCCTAGAGCGGGAGTCGAGCGACCCTGAGCGTCTCCAAGCTCTGCGTACCGCTGCGGGGAACGTGGAGCTGTACAACGATATCGATGAGCAATTTAGCGGGAAAGTGAGCGATCAGGCCATTCGCTCTTATCTGATTACTAAGCGCAGCTTTTTACCCGAGTCTGCGGAGCGTTTAATCCGCTCCTATCGAGAAACGAAGGAGCTGGTAGAGGGCCTTCCGCGGGAGGGCGAGCCCAGCTTCAACGAGCCGGAGCCAGGGACCATGGCACCAGATACTTCGGCGCCGGTTCTTTCTGCCAACCTGCACCCAGATTGGAGCAAGGTCACTGTGGTGCCTCCAGAGGCAGTGTTTGGAGCTGGCCAACGGCGTGCTGTTTTCGATCTCAGCGAAGGCGAAGTCGTCATTACTTACCCTGCAGACCTCTCGCCGGAGAGCGTGAGCGATCTGCAGGATTATCTAGCGGTGTTCATGAAGAAAGCTCGGCGCGAAGCCGGCATCCGGTAAGAATGCCACGCAAAGCCGCGCCGTGCTTGCGCCTCACGTCACCCACATTCAGGGCCCGCATCGGGCAGCTGGCAAATTATGCGACTGACGCTGAGATCGTCTCGCGTGTGCAGCTGACCGGTCGCTCACGACATACCAGATCGGAGGCAGGCGATCTGAACATTTACCCTTGGAAGCGGATGTTACGCTTGTATGCATAGGCAGCCCTTCCGCGCGATAAAGCCGCAGGGCGGACGGACTTAAGTTGAGTTTGTCACGCCAAGCAGGAGAATGCTGATGGCATTGGACGCGCTGCGGGAGCTCAAGCAAGCCCTGCTGGACACCTATGGTGGCTTCGCTGACGGCCGAATCAAGAAAATCGACGTCGGTGATCGGTTCATTGTGGACAAGCGCACGCTGAACGACATCGCCGCCGATAGCAACGTGTATGGCTGGTTCTGCTCGATGTTCCTTGAGGTGAAGCAATCGGAAGAAGTGATCCTCACCATGCTCAACATTCCTGAAAGCGCAGCCGTTCGCGCATGGCTCGACCGCTACGGCGAGCCATTTGCGCGTTACGGGTTCAAGACCAGGGTCGCTCGTGGTGAGCAGGGCCGGCTGATCGAGCTTGCCGAGCTGATCGAGGCGATTACCGCACCTGGAAACCGGTACGACGTCAAGCACTACAAATATTCAGTTCCGCGCGTCGTGGATGCGCTTCACACGCTCCAAGCTGCGCTGACCAAGGGCTGGTCGGCGTAACGGTTAACCTGGTATCGCCCCTTTTGGCGGATGATCCCCCACTTACCTGGGGACGTACGATCAGCCGCCTGCTCCGCATGCCCAAATAGGAGGCGCTGTCACATCGACCATCTCCTGGCGCGTTACGCCGTCGAGTATGCCTATTCTGATGATCCCGCACCCTTGATCAGGTGCTGCGCTGGCGTTTCTGGTCATGGTTGAATTTGTTCGCGCCTCGGCATGTGCACCCGCCCGGAGGTCGCCCTGTCTACGAGTGCTTATGGCAGCAGCGGCCGGTCGCCGCGATCGACGGAACGGCAGTTATCGGCCAAATCTCGCCGGTGCTTGATCCTCTTGTTCATCCTTAGCCAGTTACCCTGCTAACCGACTCAAATACCCTTACAGCTATCCTCCGCGGGTGGCCTCGACAGCTCCATCGAACCCGCGTTGCGGCCCCTGCCGTTTGACGCGGCGCGTGATGCAGTGACTCTGTGGCGCGGGCGGGGCCTGGATCTGTTCGCGCGTAGCGAGGTTGGGGTCACCGAGATGCTGTTGGTCCTGGCGGCGGTCGACACGCGCGGGGCGTCGATCAAGCTGCCGCACCTCGGCGGCCGGCGTTACGACGCGTTGGCGAAGGCGATCGAGTCGGGAGGCGCGTTCGGGGAGGAGGGGAAGGCGGCGGCTGGCCCGCTGGCGACCTTTCGCCAGCATAATCGCCTTCGCTCTGCGATCACGCACGAAACCTTCGCCGTCTCGCTCGACAAGCGCGGTCGCTGGCATCTGA
The DNA here is from genome assembly GCF_004135585.1 of Sphingosinicella sp. BN140058. Lineage (NCBI taxonomy): Bacteria > Pseudomonadati > Pseudomonadota > Alphaproteobacteria > Sphingomonadales > Sphingosinicellaceae > Sphingosinicella > Sphingosinicella sp. BN140058. The sequence goes on from NZ_CP035501.1 coordinate 3,214,305, forward strand.
TCGTGCGGGTGCTTGCGCTTACCTCCGGCTCCGAAGCCCGCGATGTTCTTGTGCTGCAAGAGAAAGAGGCTGAAGCGATGATGGCGAAGGTCGCGCAGTGCGAGTCGTCTTGAATCGGTGCTCGGTTAGCTTCGCACGCCATTCGCGGCCGCTTGAGCGGCTCACTTTCTTTCCCGCTGCGACACGGCCGGCCGCTCGTGACTCCCTGCTGCCAGCACGGTGTCAGCAGGCCGGCGCTACAGGCCCGGCACGCACACCCCAGCCGATGGACACCAAGATGAGATTCGCGTCTACTCGCCTGATTGCCGCCGACATGCGCGCGATGGTCGCCTCTACGAAATGGTGACCGGCCAGGCCGCGGAGTGGCTGGGGCCGCAATTCGCTGAGATCGTCACGTCTGCGGCGACCCTGGCGATCGGCAGCGCCGAGACCGTGGCGGCGTTCAGCGTCGGCAGCGCCGAGCCGGGCGCGAACCGGACGGCGATCCCGGAGTTCATGGTTGAGGATGTGGATGCCGTGTTCGAGCGGTTGAAGGACAAGGCCGAGCTGGTGCACGAACCCAAGCTGCTGCCGTGGGGCAATCGTGCCGTTCAGTTCCGCGATCCCGAAGGGACCGTGGTCAGCCTGTTCACGCCCGTCACCGAGGCTGCGAAAGCGCGCTTCGGGTCTCGCTGATCGCCTTCCGGCGATTGCAGCCGGGGGCGGGCTGGGGCCCCTTGTCGCGTTGTCGTAGGCTGGCGAGGAGCGTTGCTCCGCCTGATCCGTGCCGAGGGTAAACGATGCCCCCGACGCTTGGCGCTTTCTGCCAATCGAATGGCGGGAAGCGCCAATGCTGCCGGGCGGCCGTCCGCCTAAACCGACTTCACCGGGCCGGCCCTATCGGCCCCCGGCGATGGAGTCAGACACATGAACAATCTCATCAAGGACGCACTGCTGATCCCCGTCAGCGCGCCGCGCCAGACCATCTCGATCAACCCGGTGGTGCTCGAGGTCGAGGGACGCCCGATCCCGCTCGAACTGCGCATCACGGCGCCCGCCACCGGCGAAAGGCTGCCGATCATCCTGCTGTCGCATGGCCATGGGCCCTCGCTCTATCTGCCGTCGACGGACGGCTACGGGCCGCTGGTGAGCTTCTACGCCGAACACGGCTTCGTGGTGATCCAGCCGACCCACCTCAATTCGAAGGTCGCGGGCCTCCCCGCCGACGCTCCGGGCGGCCCGCTGTTCTGGCGCTCGCGGGTCGAGGACATGGTCGCGATCCTCGACCAGCTCGACGCGATCGAGGCGGCGGTGCCGGCGATCGCCGGACGCCTCGATCGCGACCGCATCGCCGTGGTCGGCCACTCGATGGGCGGCCAGACCGCGGGCCTGCTGCTCGGCGCGCGGCTGACCGATCCGAACGACCCGGACGCACAGAATGTCGACCTGCGCGAGCCGCGGATCGCGGCGGGGATCATGCTGACCGCGCCGGGCAATGGCGGGGCGTCGCTGAGCGAAATGGCGGCGAGCCGCTACACCTTCTTCAACCCGGATTTCTCGTATTTGGCGACGCCGACCCTGGTCGTCGTCGGCGACGAGGACGCCTCCGAGCACCTCACCGTCCGTGGGCCGGCCTGGCATGAAGACGCCTTTCGCGACGGCCCGAGCGCCGAGGCGCTGCTGACCATGATCGGCGGCAAGCACGGGCTCGGCGGCATCGCGGGCTACGATGCCCGGGAAACCGACGACGAGGATCCGGAAAGGATGGAGATCGCGCTGCGGATGACCTGGGCCTATCTGCGCTCGGCCTTGTACGAAGGGGACGGATCCTGGCAGGCGGCGACGCAGGCGCTCGCCGCTTATTGCCCGGGCCATGCCCATGTGGAGGTCAAGTGACCTGAACACCGCGATGCGCCGCAGGCCGGATCCGCCCGGTCTGCGGCGCGGCGCCCCACGCGCGGCGCGGCGGCCTTGACCGGCGACCCGCTCTCTCCCGATGGTGCCCGACATGACCAACAGCCTTCCCGACAAGTGCCGCCTGCAGCCGTCCTTCTGGTCGGCGCTGGAGGCGACCGGCCTCAGCCCGGTGGCGGTGCTGCGCCAGGCCCGCCTGCCGTTGACGCTGCACCTCGATACCAGCCGCTTCGTCAGCACCGCGCAATTGTTCGCTTTGTGGACCGCGATGGCGGAGCTTGCCGCGGATCCGGACTATTGGCTCCGCTTCGTCGAGGCGACGGATGCGGTCGGGCACCAGCCGATGTTCGTTGCGGCCTGCTACGCGTCCGATTTCCGCGACGGAATCCGCCGCATCGCGCGGTTCAAGCAATTCACCATGCCGGAGCGGATCACGGCCGAAGAGCGCGGAGACGAGGTCCATATCGCCAAGCACTGGCTCTACGCCGAGACTGCCGAGCCGGACCTGTCGGTCGACATCAGCTTCGGTTTCATGCTGTCGCTGGGACGCCGCGGCACCGGCCAGAGGCTGACTCCCTTGCGGGTGGAGCTGACCCGGAGCGGCGCGCCGACCAAGGGACAGGAGGAATTTTTCGGCTGCCCGATCGTGTTCGGATGCGCGCGCGACACGCTGGTGCTCAAAGCCTCCGATCTCGATCGTCCCTTTCCCGGCCATAATGAAGAGCTGATCGCGATCATCACCCCGGCGCTGGAGGACGCGTTCGGCCGGCTGCGGCCGCGCAGCTCCTTCTCCGAGCAGGTCAAGGCGGTGCTGAAGCGCGGCTTCGCCAGCGGGCGCCCGGAGGTCGCCGCGGTGGCGCGGGACCTGGGGACGAGCGAACGCACCTTGCAGCGGCGGATCACCGACGAAGGGGGCAGCTTCCGCGCGCTGGTCCAGGAAGCGCGGCAGGAACTGGGCCGCAAATTGCTCTCGGAGCCCTCGGCAGACATCGCGGAGGTCGCCTGCATCCTCGGCTTTCAGGACATCACCTCCTTCTACCGGGCGTTCCGCAGCTGGGAGGGCGTCACTCCGCAGGCCTGGCGGAGCCGCAACGCCGCGATCCAGCCGGGCTGAGGCGAGCAGGCCCACGGAGCAAGGCGCCGCGCTGCCGCCGAACCGGCTATAGAAACGCCCCACAGTGGGCAAAGCGGGTCATCCTGCTGCCTGCCGCGACAGGTTCGCATCGACGCCGTCCGCCGGCGTGCGGGCGTCGCGTTCCGGCCGCGCAAGGTCCGGCCGGATCGCGAACCAGGCGGCGGCGAGGAGGACGGCCATGCCCGCGACCTGGGTGCGCGTGACCGCTTCCGCGAAGACGAGATGGCCGGCCGCGACCGCGACGACGGAGGAGACGAAGGCGTAGGAACCGGAGCGGGACGATCCCCAGACCCGCAGCAGGTGCAGGTAGATGGTGTAGCCGAGCAGCGAGCCGAACAGGACGAGGAACAGCCAGCCGCCGATCGCCGGCGCCGGCCAGGCGGTGCGGAGCATCGCCGGCGCGCGCGGCTCGACCAGGAGAGCGACGCCCAGGAGCAGGGCACCGCCGATCACCATGGTGACACAGGCGAGCCAGAGGGAGCTGTAGCGGGCCATCAGCGGACGCGAGAGCACGGCGCCCCAGCCGTAGACGATTGCCGCCCCGGACACGGCGGCCAGCCCCGCCAGACTGGAGCCCTCGGTCGTCGCCGCGGGCGCGAACAGGATGACGATGCCGGCGACGCCGAGGGCGATCGCCGCGGCGCGTCGCCGGCTGAAGCGCTCGTCGCCGAGCAGCAGCGCGAAGGCGAGGAGGGCGACCGGGGTCAGCGACATCTCCAGCACCGCGGCTAGCCCTGAGGAGACATATTGCACGCCCCAGAAGAGCAGGCCGTAGCAGGTGGTCATGACGAGGAGCGACACGGCGAGCAGGCGCGGGACATCCGCGAGCGCCGGAAGCGCCAGCGACCGGCGCATAGCGAGCCCGGCGGCGAGCACCAGGCCTGCGGCGAGGAAGCGGGTGCCGGCGAAGAGCAGCGGCGGGACCGTCTCGATCCCGAACTTCATCGCGATCCAGGTCGTGCCCCAGATCGCGCAGAGCAAAAGGAAGAGCAGGATCTCGCGTGGGGCCATCTTCTGGATCAGGATCCGGCGCGCGGCCGCGGCGGGACTTCGGCACGCGCCGCCGCTTCGGAACTGCGGGAGAGATGAGGGCACGGCATTGCAAAGCCTCTAACCGCAGTCGCCCGCGCCCGCTCAATGAAATGCGGGCGCCGGAGATAAGCCAGTCTTATCAAGTCGGGAACGGAATCATGTCGGACGGGCAGATCGGATCGTGCAGAGATCGCTTGCATCGCTTGCGTGTCGGAAAAATTCTGCGCCAAGCAGACCGGCCCGGCTGTCGAGGGCCGGGGCTGGTCGTCCCTGGCCGCTCCAGAGGTCTCTCCGAACAGGGTTGCGGCCGCGCTCGTGGCGGGGGCATCCATTTCGCGGCGGGAACGGCAATGGCGGTTCTGCATTTTTCCGCAACGAACAAAGATGGACACGCACACTCCATGACCAGCGACGGTTCGCCTTTCGACCCGCTCATTGCCAAGCTGCGGCGGCTTGCGCCGATCGACGACGCCGATGAGGCAGCCCTTCTTGCCCTGCCGCATCGCGTCGGCCGCGCCCGGGCGCGCGACTATCTGGTGCGCGAGGGATCGAGGCCGCAGGAATGCTGCGCGCTCCTCGAAGGCTATGCGGCCCGGAGCAAATTGGGTTTCAACGGCGGCCGCCAGATCGTCTCCTTCCACATTCCGGGCGACCTGCTCGACATCCAGCATCTGTTCCTGGAACGCGCCGATCACAACGTCCAGGTGATCAGCGAGGCAACCCTGCTCTGGGTGTCGATGCCCGCCCTGCGCGCACTGGCGACGGAGCGGCCGGCGATCGGCACCGCCTTGTGGCGGGATGCGCTGATCGACGCCTCGATCTTCCGCGAATGGATCTTGAACGTCGGCCGCCGGGACGCGAAGTCGCGCATCGCGCACATGCTGTGCGAGTTCATCGTGCGACGGTCGGCTGCGGGCCTGGGCACGCCCGAGCATACCCGATTGCCGTTCACCCAGGAGGAGATCGGCGATGCGACCGGACTGACCTCGGTGCACGTCAACCGGATGCTGCGCGAGCTTGCAGAAGCGGGATTGATCGCACGGAACGGCCGCGCTCTCGAAATCGTGGATTGGGACGGCTTCCGCCGTGCCGCGGGTTTCGACGCCGCTTACCTTCACGCGGCCGCCTGAACGGGGAAGGCAGACACGGCATGACGAACATGAACCGATATTTTCTCCACCTCCACGAATGCGGCACCGTCATCGAGGATGCCGAGGGCGTCGAATATGCTTCGCTGGCCGAGGCTCGGGAGTTTGCCGTGGCCAGTGCCCGGGACGTGATGGCCGGCGAGGTGCTCGAGGGCCGCTTGTGCCTGGACTGCCATATCGTGATCACGGACGACGGGGCGACGGAGCTGGCGCGGGTGAATTTCCGCGATGCCCTGGTGGTGCGGGGCCGGTAAGGCGATCGGGTCGGATCGGACTCGGCAATCCGGACCACCGGCGCCGGCAGCGTCCCCGTGGCCGTCCGAGATTGGGGCGAATGAAGCGCACCTGTCGGACCGGCGTCGCAATCGGTCACGCTTCAGGTCTTCGTAGAACAGCAGCGCTGTGGTGAATCGTACGCCCAATCCCGGCGTGGCGATTGAAGGGAGACGGCGGAGGCACCAGCGCCAAGGTGGATACCGGCGTGACGGCGCTGCCATGCTGCCGCCACCTGCGCCGGCAACCAGAAGTTTACCCGCCAGGATTAGTGATGGGTCGGGGGGCTCAGCGACCATGTTGAAGATCGACGCCAGGCGCCATGGGGACGACGTCACCGTAATGACCGTCACCGAAGATCAGCGGGAAATCTGGCGGTTCGAGGTCGACGACGACTGGCTCGGCTGCGGCGCCGGGCGCGACCATGTCTGGGTCGGCGATCGCGACGGCACGATCACCCTCTACGACGCCCGGCAGCGGCGGAAATCCGGCGCGGTGTTCGTGCCGCGGGGGAAAGAATGGCAACCGGCCTCGATCAGCAGGGATGGCCGCCGCCTCTACCTGTTCCAGCCGATCGAGACGGAGGAGAGCTCGACGCTGCACGTGATCGACCTGGAGGCAGGCCGCATCGTCGCCAGCCATGCGGGCATCCCGGGGCATCTCGACGCGTATCCCGCCGAACGGCCCGATGGACGGCTGCTGCTCACCGGGTTGAAGCGGCCCGGCACCCCGGGGATCACCGTCGTCACCATCGATCCGGCGGACGGAGAGCGCACGGAGGAGGTCCTCGGCGACGGCCCGCCGAGCGACCGGGTCATCGCCTCGCCCGATGGGCGCTATCTGTTGCGGCGCGATCTCACCATGATGCCGCGGAGATCCCTCGGAGGTGCGCCGCGCCGCCTGTTCGGCTTCGGGCGCCGCAGCGGGCAAGCTGGTGAGGTCCATTACGGCCTGGTCTGGCAGGTCTGGGAGGCGAGTCCGCTGCGCTTCGTGCGGCGGATCGTCGCGCAATGGATGCGCGCCGAGGAACTGCTGGACGCCTTCTATTTCGGAACGCGGCTGCCCCCGGCCGAAGCGGCCCGGTGCCGGCGCGCGCTCTGGGACACGGTTGCCGACACGCTGGGCGCCCCCAACGCCCCGCCCGAAGGCGGTCCGCCGCCGCCGGAGGCGTTCCGAACGGACATATTCGACGAGGACGAAATGCTGAGGCTCGTCGGGGACAGCGTCGAGAACCTCCGTACCTCCCCGCTCATTTCGAAGTTCCGGGGCTGGCAGCCGGACGGCGAAGCTTTCTGGGTCGCGACGGCCCATTACCTCACCTGCGTCGGACTGGATGGCTCGGTCTCGCCGCGTCTCTCTCTCGAACGAAAAGGGCTCGAGTCCACCGTTGTCCTGGAGAGCGCCTGTTCGTTCAAAGACATCCGCGCGCTGGACGGGCGCAAGGCCGAAGTGCGCTATGACGACGGCACGGCCATCCTCGACGGGGCGCCGTCTTCCGACATCGTCCGCGCCGTCCCGCTGGAGGCGGATCAGTGGTGCGCCGCCCCGCCGCCGCCGCCGCCGGCTGCGCCCGACCCGCGCGGCAATCGCCTGTCGATCCCGCTTGCCGGCTGGTCCGGCGCTGCGGTCGAGGAGGCGATCGATGCCCTGGCCGCCGAGATGGATGTCTCGCTCGCGGCGCGCGCGGAGGAAGGGGAGGTCTGCCTGACGTTCCAGGACGGGGAGGAAAGCATCGCCGAGACGGCGTTCTTCGACCGCGTCGCCGAACAGGTCCCGAGCGCCGCCCCCGCGCTGCGCCGGCTGATCGAGCGCTTCGTGGCGGTGGCGCGGGACAGCGAATTCCTGTTCTCCGATGCCGAGAACGGCCACGGCTTCCTGTCCCATGCCGTCCTCGCGCTCGGCCTGCTCGATCGCGAGGCGCTGCCGGTCATCCAATCCTACGGGCGGGTGGTCGACCGCGAGCACGAATATGACTTCGCCGGCCTGGTGGTGCCGCGGCTGATCGCGGCGCATGGCTGGAGCGACGCGATGATCGACTTCGTGTTCTGGGTCATGATCCGCAACTATTTCAACACGTTGCAGGATTTCACCATCGTCTGGCAAGACTGGGGATTGCGCGACGCGCTGATCGCGCAGGATCCGGAGGTGGTTGCGCGGCGGGTCGCCACGCTGCACCGCCGGGATCTCAAATCCGGCCGGTTCGCAGCCGGGCGGCGCAAAGGCGGACTTGCCCAACTGGCCTCCGACATCGCTAAGCCGCACGAACCCTGGCTCGCCGCCTTCCTCCGCGAAGCGAAGAGGTGCCTTGCCGCGTGAGGCTCCCAGGGAAGCTGGGAGCATTGCCGTTGGCGGCTCGACCGCCGCGCCCCCGGCGATTTCCCCGCGCGAGGAATGCTGAAGTCCGGACTTGACTATAGCTTCTTGCCTGATACTGAAGTGTTGACTTCAGCAAAGGAGAGTCGCCGTGTCTGCCAATGTGATCCATTCGAGCTTCTCGATCTCGCGTGTCCTGCCGGCGCCGGCCGCGCGGGTGTTCGAGGCCTTTGCCGATCCGGACATCAAGCGACGCTGGTTCGCCGAAGGGGACCAGCATGAGGTCGAGGAATTCGCCGCCGATCTGCGCGAGTGCGCGACCGAGCGGCTGCGCTACCGCTTTCGTGAGGGGACGCCGTTCGCGGGCCACGCGGTGACCAATGTCGACACGGTGCTGAACGTGGTGCCGGAGCAAAGGATCGTCTGGGCCTCCAAGATGGCGTTCGGCGAGGCGGTGATCTCGGCCGCGTTGATGACCGCCGAATTGCTGCCGCACGCCGACGGCACCGAGCTGGTGCTGACCTTCCAGGGTGCCTTCTTCGAAGGCGCCGATGGTCCCGAGATCCGGGAGATGGGGTGCCGGGTGTTGCTCGAACGGCTGGAGGCCGTGCTAAGGGCGTAGCATGGATCGACCCGACAGCAGCGACGCGGATCGGATCTTCCAGGCGCTTGGCGATGCGACCCGGCGGCGGCTGATCGACCTGCTCGGCGGCGGGCCGCGGTCGGTGTCGGAGCTCGCCGGGCCGCTGGAGGTGACGGTGACGGCGGTGATGCAGCATCTGCGCGTGCTGGAGGAATGCGGGCTGGTCGCGACCGAGAAGATCGGCCGGGTGCGGGCGTGCCGGCTGCGGCCCGAGGGGCTGGACGTGCTCGACGGGTGGATCCGGGCGCGGCGATCGAGGTGGGAGCATCGGCTGGACGCATTGGCGGAGATCCTGCGGGAGCCCTGAGGGACAGCCGAAAGCGGGGCATCGCTGCTTCGCTCAGCGGAGGCGCGTGGCGATGTTCGGAACCAGATAGGCCAGTCCGCCTGCACCGATCGCGAAGAGGATGACTGCGGTGATCGCCAGATCCGACAGGATTGTCGGCAGTCCCAGGATCAGAGCGGCGGCGACGGTGACCAGGGCGGACGCGAGAATGATCGCGAGCACTTGCCGGATGTCCGAGCGGGCCGCCTGCTGTCCTGTCGTCACGGAGACCTCCTGTCATCGGGCACCGGCGGCCCAGGACCGTTTTGCGCCGCCGGGCCGCGCGGCGGAATCGTACGGAGGTGCAGTCGGCCTATCCCTTGGTATGCCCGATGCGACCGTGGTCGCATCGGCGGGCCCGGCCGTGGACGGGGCCACCCGTCCACGGCCGAACCGGGTCAGAACTGGACTTCGCCGCCGTCGACGAAGAGTTCGGCGCCGTTGACGAAGCTGGCCTCGTCCGAGGCGAGGAACAGGGCCATGTTGGCGACTTCCTCGGGACGGCCGAGGCGGCCGAGCGGCACGGAGGCAGCGAGGCCGGCGCGGAGCTCTCTCTCCTGTTCGGCGTCGGCGGCGAGGCCGAGCAGGCCCGGGGTCTCGATCGGGCCGGGGCTGATCACGTTGACCCGGACGCCGCGCTGCTTGAGATCGAGCATCCAGCTGCGCGCCAGGTTGCGGACCGCCGCCTTGGTGGCGCTGTAGAGGCTGAACGCCGCCGTGCCCTTGATCGTGGTCGAGGAGCCGGTGAGGATAACCGACGCGCCTTCCTTCAGCAGCGGCAGCGCCTTCTGCACGGTGAAGATGGTGCCCTTCACATTGGTGCCGAAGGTCTTCTCGTAATCCTCCTCGGTGATCTCGCCGATCGGCGCGAACGAACCGCCGCCGGCATTGGCCATGAGGATGTCGATCTGGGCGTGCTTCTGCTGAACCGCGTCGTACAGGCGGTCGATGTCGGCGAGGACCGACATGTCGGCGCGGACACCGACGGTGCCGTGGCCGATGGCGGCGACCGCCGCGTCGAGCTCGGCCTGGCGGCGGCCGGTGATGAAGACCGCGGCGCCCTCAGCCGCGAAACGCTGCGCGACGGCGAGGCCGATGCCGGTCGTGCCGCCGGTGACGACCGCAACCTTGTTGGTGAGCCGTTTCGTCATTGTCTGTCTCCTGCCGGGCGGGGATGCCCGTTGCCAACAGGATCTATTCCCGGGACGATGCGTGCGGTAGACGGCGGAAGCGCGACTCTGCGTTCCATATTCAGGACGATCGATGGCCGATCTCGATGATTATGTGCTGTTCGCGGGGGTGGTGGAGCATCAAGGCTTCGCGCCGGCCGGGCGAGCGATGGGGGTGCCGAAGTCGAAGCTCAGCCGCCGCATCGCCGGGCTCGAGGACCGGCTGGGCGTGCGGCTGATCGAGCGATCCACCCGCCGCTTCCGGGTCACCGAGATCGGCCAGGCCTTGTACGAACATTGCCGCACGATCGTGCTCGAACTGGAGCGGGCCCGCGCGGTGACGGCGGAGGCGCTCGCCGAGCCGCAGGGGCAGGTGCGCTTCAGCTGTCCGAGCGGCCTCGTCGCGCCGCTGGCGGGGAGCCTGCCGGAGTTCCTGAGGCGCTACCCCAAGGTGAATCTGCAGATCGTCGCGACCGACCGCGGCGTCGACCTGATCCGCGAGCGGATCGACGTCGCGCTGCGGGTGCGGACCCGGATCGAAAGCGATGCGTCGCTGACGATGCGCACGCTGACCCGCTCGCGCCGGATCCTGGTCGCCGCCCCAGCGCTGGCCGAGGGCATCGGCAGCCGTATCGAGGAGCTCGCCGGCGTGCCGACCCTGAGCTCGACCGAGCTCAGCGGTCCCGTGACCTGGAACCTGGTTGCGGAGGATGGAGCCTTGTTCGACCTGCCGCACGAGCCGCGTTTCCGTTGCGAGGATTTCGGCGCGCTACGGGCGGCGGCGGCCGCTGGGCTCGGCGTGGCGTTGCTTCCCGACCATGTCTGCTGGCCCGATCTCGATGCGGGCCGGCTGGTGCGGCTGTTCCCGGACTGGCACGCCCAGGAGGGGATCGTCCACCTGGTCTTCACCACCCGCCGCGGCCTGCCGCCGGCGGTGCGCGCGTTCATCGATCATCTCGCCGTCACCTTCCAGAGCGGCGTGCTGGCGCCGCGGAGCTGAAGCGCGGGCTGCGAGAAAACCGTTCGTCCGAAGTTTGTGCTTCGGTCTCAGCCCGGACGGTCGCCCATGCGTTCGCCAAGCCGCACCGGGCGTTCCGGCGCCCAGTCGGGGTTGAAGGCGATCGTGTCGGCCGGGAACAGCATCACGATCGTCGAGCCGAGCAGGAAACGGCCCATCTCCGCGCCCTTGTTCAGCACGATCGGATCTTCGTCGTAGCGCCATTCGGACAGGCGGCCGGTGCGCTTCGGGTTGACGACGCCGTGCCAGACCGTCGCCATGCTGCCGACGATGGTGGCGCCGACCAGCACCATCACGAACGGGCCGTGCTCGGGCGAGTCGAACACGCAGACCACGCGCTCGTTGCGGGCGAACAGGCCGGGCACGCCGCGGGCGGTGGTGGGGTTCACCGAATAGAGGCTGCCGGGCACGTAGATCATCCGAACGAGCCGGCCGTCGCACGGCATGTGCAGCCGGTGGTAATCCTTCGGCGAGAGGTAGAGGTTGGCGAAGCTGCCGTGGCGGAAGCGGGCGGCGAGCGACGCGTCGCCGCCGACCAGCTCGGTGGTGGTGAAACGATGGCCCTTGGCCTGGAGAATATGGTGATCGTCGATCGCGCCGAACTGGCTGATCGCGCCGTCGACCGGGCAGACGAAATCGGCTTCCGCCAGCGGCCGCGCGCCGTCCCGCAGCGGCCGCGAGAAGAAATCGTTGAAGCTCTTGTAGCCGGCGACGTCGGGATCCGCCGCCTCGCTCATGTCGACCCCGTATCTGGCGACGAACCAGCGGATCAGCCGCGTTGTCACCGCGCCATGCTGCCCGCCGGCGACACGGCCGGCGAGGGTGGTCAGGCCCTGCTTGGGCAGCAGATGCTGGACCAGGATCTTCAGGCGATCGGGCATGGGCAATCCTCGTGACGTGCGGCGGCCTTAGCGCGGCGCGGCCGGGAGGTGAAATCGTCTTTGTACGTTGCGGCGGACAAGAGGACGGACTCTCCAGCGTAAGCGAGCGGGAGCGGCTCCGGTTCGATCTCTGCTGTTCCGGAGACATCCTGTGCGCCGCAGGCGTACGCATAACGTGTGCGCACTTTCTCGTGCTAAGACCTTCAGGCACGCGGTCGCTTCCCGCGGCGTTGGCGCTGAAATAGAATGAGTTCTTAGATTGGTGTTCAAGTTGTGCGTAGGCCAGGAACGCTCGGCCTCGGCGACTGCTGCTGCATCAAGATTCTCCCCGCAAGGCGGAGAGGGGAGCCGTCGCCGAGAGGCGGTGGTGGAGGTGGTGCGGAGACCGGCATGGGTCGCGCCTCCCAAGCTCCGAGTGGGGCTCGCGCCCCTCTCCAACGCCCTGCGGATGATCAGGCGCGCCATGCCCCCGGAAGGGCTCCGAACTGCGGGGCAGTTCGGACCTGATCATCCCCCTCCCTCGAGCGGGGAGGATAGGGTGCCTGCGTGTTTCGTCAGGCGCCGAAGGCGCCGTCGATGGTGTGCATGGCGCCGGTGACGAAGCCCGCTTCCGGGCCTGCGAGCCAGGCGACCATGCCGGCGACTTCCTCGGGGCGGCCGTGGCGCTTGATCGCCATGAAGCTGTGCATCAGCTCCTTCATCGGGCCGTCCTCCGGATTGGCGTCGGTGTCGATCGGCCCGGGCTGGACGACGTTGATGGTGATCCCGCGCGGGCCGAAATCGCGGGCGAGGCCGCGCGCCATGCCCTGCAAAGCCGACTTGCTGAGCGCGTAGGAAGCCATGCCCGGAACCGGCATTCGGTCGCCGTTGACCGAGCCGATGACGATGATCCGGCCGCCCTCGGCCATCTGCCGCGCCGCTTCGACCGCGGCGTGGTAGGGAGCGTGGACGTTGACCCGAAGCAGCCGGTCGACTTCGTCCGGATCCTGCTCGAGCGCGTCGCCGAACAAAGCGAAGCCGGCATTGACGACCAGGATGTCGAGCGGACCCGAGTCGCGCACCCGTGCGATCACCGCGTCGCGATCGGCGCTGTCGGTGTGGACGGTGGTGCTGCCGGTCTCGGCCGCCAACTGCTCTGCGGCGTCGCGCGATCCGGCATAAGTGAACGTCACCCGCGCGCCATCGCCGGCGAAGCGGCGGACGATCGCTGCGCCGATGCCGCGGCTGCCGCCGAGCACGAGAACGGATTTGTCTTGAAACGCGGCCATGCGGCCCTCCTTGAGAGTTACTGTAGCAGGTGCTACATAAAACTCCTGATGGAGGCGTCAAGGAGTTCTGTAGTTGTGACTACAAATAAGCCGCGAGGGCGGCCGCGGCGTTTCGATCCCGATGCGGCGGTCGCGATTGCCCAGCAGTTGTTCCACGCCCGCGGCTATGATCGGGTGAGCGTTGCCGACCTGACCGAAGCGCTGGGTATCAACCCGCCGAGCTTCTACGCGGCGTTCGGCAGCAAGGCCGGCCTGTACCAGCGGAGCCTGGAGCGGTGGGCGGACACCGGGGCGATCCCGATCGCCGACATCTTGCGCCCCGACCGCCCGGTAGCGGAGGCGCTCGCCGCCTTGCTGGACGAGGCGGCGCGGCGTTACGCCGCCGATCCCGAAGCGCCGGGCTGCCTGGTGCTGGAAGGCACGCGCTGCAACGAGGAGTCGGCGCGGGAGGCGGCGCTGGGCTTCAACCGTGCCGCCGAGACGCTGATCCACGATTATGTGGCGGCGCGCCATCCGGAGGCAGCCGCCCGGGTGACCGACTTCGTCAGCACGACCATGTCCGGCCTGTCCGCCAAGGCGCGCCACGGCCAGAGCCTGGAGCGGCTGCGCGCGACCGCGGAGATCGCCGGGCTTGCGCTTCGTCAGGCGCTTGCGGACTGATCGCGCAGTCGTTCGCGCGCGCCGGCCGCGGAGCGGGGTAGATCGTCGCGACAGCGCTTCGATTCGACCAAGCGGACCGGGTTCCGGCCGATGCCGCTTCAGCGCAGCAGCTCCGTGCTGGCCCGTCTTCAGCGCCTGCCCGGCTCGCCCGCGGGCAGGCGGATGTAGAAGGTGGCGCCGCGGAGCAGGTTGCTCTCCGCCCACAGCTTGCCGCCATGGCCTTCGACGATGGTCCGGGCGATGCCGAGGCCGAGGCCCATGCCCTGCTTGCCGGTGAACAGGCCGGCGACGGGGTCGTTCCAGCTCTTGGCGGGAAGGCCGGGGCCGTTGTCGGAAATGATCAGGGTGACGGCGCCATTGTGCGGCGGCGGCGACTTGATCGTCATCCGGGCGCCGCCGGTCCTTTCCAGCGCCTGCCAGCCGTTGCGTAGGATGTTGACCAGGACCTGCTCGAACTGGGTCGGATCCGCCATCACCACCCGCTCGCCGACAGCGAAGCCGATTCGCATCTCGGGCGGCTTCAGGGCGGCGTCGACCCGGAGCAAAGCGAGGCAGCGGTCTAGGCTGGTGCGGACGTCGATCGGCTTGCGCTCCAGCTTGCCGGCGCCGGCGAGCACGCGCGCCTTCTTGATGATGTCGCCGCAGCGGCCGAGCTGCTCGTCGATGCGATCGAGCCATTCCTCGTGATCGCCTTCGCCGAGCTTGCGCTTCAGCACGAACGCGTAGTTGCGCGCGGCGGTGAGCGGCTGGTTGAGCTCGTGGGCGAGCGTCGCCGCGACCGCGTTCATGCCGGCGAGGCGCCCGGCACGATCGAGATCCCCGCGCAAGGTGGTGATGCGCCGTTCCTCCTCGCTGCGCACTGCGCGGGCGGCGAGCAGGGCGCCGAACAGGAGCAGCAGGGCGGCGGCCGCGAGCGCGGGCGCGTGCCCGGTGAAAGCGGATGGAGGGGACATGCCGGGCGCGTGGGCGGCGAACGCACGCAGCGCGACCGCGTCGGCGGCCGCAAGCGCGGTGCCGACAGCGATGGCCCCGCAGGCGCGCATCGCCAGGGGACGGCGGGCGATGCCAAGCCAGAGGAACGTCCAGGCGGCCGCCGTGGCGCTTGCCAGCGAGAGCAGAAAGGCGGGCAAGGCTGCGACCATGCCGGCGCTGCCTGGCCAGAGGCTGCTCCACGCCATCGCGCAGATCCCGGCGGTGAGCAGGCCGGTCGCAATCGCGCGCCGGCACAAGCCGCGCCGCGGCCGCACGGCCATGGCGGCGGCGGCGCCGAGCAGGGCGAGGAGCGCGCCGCCCCAAAGTGCGCTGCTGCCCACGCCCCCGGGAAACCCGAGTGCCGCCGCAAGCTGGGTGGCGATGGCCGTGGCGGCGAGGGCCGCGGCTGCCGCCAGCAGCAGGGTCCGCCGGGCGCGGCCGATGGCGGTGCGGGCCTCCTCCTGAATGTCGAGTGCGAGCCACGCGCCCGTCCAGGCCGCGGCCAGGGTCAGGACGAGCGTGAAGTGAGAGAGAGGGCCTGACATGTGCGCGGCTCAGAGGGATAGACGAGGGCGACCGCTGCGCACAATCGGTTGTTTGGAGAAACGCAGCGTGGCGAGGCGCCGGGCGGCTGATCGCGTGGGCCGGGCGCTTGGACGGCCTGGTCGCGCTTCGATCGTCATTCTGGCGGACACGAGGATCTCCACGGCGTAAGCGCCGGCGCATGCCCTGGCGCCGCGCCTCTTCCGCGCGGAGATCCCAGCTTGCGCTGGGATGCCGTGTTTGGGGTTCCGGCTTGTTGCCGAACGCGGGGCGGCGCCGACCCGGGCGCCGCGCGCTGCCGTCCTGAGATTGCCGGCTTCGCTGGGATGCCGATGGGGGCGGGGTACGTCCTCGCTCCGTTGGCCGCCCACCACTCCCAACCCCGCCACCCCCTCGTCATCCCAGCCAAAGCTGGGATCTCTCTGAGGGTACACGCCGGCGCAAATGAAGAACCACCGCGCCTCCTCCGCGCGGAGATCCCAGCTTGCGCTGGGATGACGGGGAGAGAAAGGATCGCTCGCGGCGCCCGGCTTTCGCCGCCCTCGCGACATTGGGTGCGGCGGGCGCTAAGGATCCGGCATCGACAATCGCCGAGGAGGCCGCGTGTCCGTGTTGCCGACGATCGCTCCGGCCAGTGCCCCGGTTCGGGCGGGCGACGCGCCCCTGCTCGCCCGGCTGCGTGCGATCGTCGGCCCCCGCCATGTTCTGACCGGCAGTGCAACCCGCCGCTACGCCACCGGTTATCGCATCGGGAGTGGGCCCGCCGCGGCCGTGGTGCGGCCCGGCAGCCTCGTCGAGATGTGGCAGGCCCTGAACGCCTGCATCGCCGCCGACCATATCGTCATTGCCCAGGCGGCCAATACCGGTCTGACCGGCGGGTCGACGCCCGACGGAAGCTATGACCGGCCGGTCATCATCCTCAGCACGGGGCGGATCGGCGGCGCCTGGCTGCTGCGCGGCGGCCAACAGGTGGTCGCGCTCGCCGGGACGACGCTCGACACGCTCGAGCACATGCTGGCGCCGCTTGGGCGCGAGCCGCATTCGGTGATCGGCTCGTCCTGCCTCGGCGCCTCGGTGGTCGGCGGGATCTGCAACAATTCGGGCGGCGCGCTGGTCCGGCGCGGCCCGGCCTATACCGAATATGCGCTCTACGCGCGGGTCGAGGCGGACGGCAATGTGCGGCTGTGCAACCGGCTCGGGCTGCGGCTCGGCGACGGCCCCGAAGACTTGCTTGGCCGGCTCGACCGCGGCGAGATCGGCGACGGCGACATCGACGCCGACGATCGCGCCGCCTCGGCCGCCGGCTACGAAGCGGAGGTCCGCGCCGTGGATGCGCCGAGTGCGGCGCGGTTCAACGCCGATCCGCGGCGGCTGTTCGAGGCGTCGGGCAGCGCCGGCCGCATCGTCGTGTTCGCGGTGCGGCTCGACACCTTTCCGCGCGAGGACGCGACCGCGACCTTCTACGTCGGCAGCAACGATCCGGCCGATCTCACCCTCCTCCGCCGCCGGATCCTCGCCGAAGGCAGCGTCCTGCCGGTCTCCGGCGAATATCTGCACCGCGACGCGTTCGACGTCGCCGACATCTATGGAAAAGACGTGTTCCTGGCGGTGCGCTGGCTCGGCACCAAGCGGCTGGGACGGCTGTTCGCAGCCAAGGCGGCGGTCGACCGTTTCGCGCGCTGGGCGGGATGGCTGCCCGACACGCTCTCCGACCGCCTCGCTCAGGCGGCAAGCCGGCTGTTCCCCGATCATCTGCCGCCACGGCTGCGGACCTGGCGCGACAAGTTCGAACATCATCTCATCCTCAAGGTGGCGGGCCGCGGCATCGACGAAACGCGGCGGCTGCTCGGCGAACTCTTCCCGAGCGGGGCCGGCGATGCGTTCGAATGTTCTTCGGCGGAAGCGTCGGCCGCCTTTCTCCACCGCTTCGCCATCGCCGGCGCGGCAATCCGCTATCGGGCAATGCACGAGGATGAGGTAGGCAGCCTGATCGCACTCGACGTCGCGCTCCGCCGCAACGACGATACGTGGCACGCGGCGGTCGAGCGGGGTGCGCCGATCGTCCGGACGCTCGCCTACGGCCATTTCTTCTGCCACGTCTTCCATCTCGATTATCTGGTGGCGAAGGGCGCCTATCCGGCCGCGCTCGAGGCTGCGATGCTGGCGCGGCTCGACGCGCGCGGCGCCGAATATCCCGCCGAGCACAATGTCGGCCACCATTATGCCGCCAAGCCGGCGCTCGCCGCGCATTATCGGGCGCTCGATCCGGGCAATCGGCTCAATCCCGGGATCGGCGGCACGAGCCGGGCGCGGGGGTGGGGGGTCGAGGATTTGGAGGGGGCGGGCGGGTGAGGGAGCGGTGCTCGCGTATCCCATTGCTCCGCCAACTCTTCCGACCCACGCCATGCCGTTCGGGCTGAGCCTGTCGAAGCCCTCCCCTTCCACATTGAGAAGAAAGGAAAAAGGAGGGCTTCGACAAGCTCAGCCCGAACGGGAAGAGGGCGTGTCTGGTGGTCGAAGGTCATGACCTGCGCTTCGACAGGGCCTTCGACTTCGCTCAGGAGAGCCTCAGCCCGAAAGGGTGGAGGGGCGCATGACTTTCGACCAGCCCTTCGACTTCGCTCAGTTTCAGCCCGAACGGATCGAGGGGGCAGGGGCCTGATCAACATGGCCTGACCAATGGCCCGCGCGCGAGCGCGGGCCATGGGCTTACATGCGGAAGGTGAGGCTGCCGAGGAAGGTGCGGCCGTTCTTGTAGAAGGCCGAGGGGCGGTCGCGAGTGCCGCTATACTGGAGGTAGGTCTCGTCGAGCAGGTTCTGCGCGTTGACGGTCAGGGTGACATTGTCGTTGACCTTGAACGCCGCCGACAGATCGAGCTGGTGGTAGGGGGCGACCATCTCCTGCGAGCCGAGGCGGCCGATCGTGCGGAAGTAGGAAGAGCGGTAATTGTAGCTCAGCCGCGCCTGGAACGGGCCCTTCTCGAAATAGGGGATGATGTTGACGCTGTGCTTCGAGAGATAGGGCAGGTTGAGAATCTCGGTGGTGTCGAGATCGGTCGAGGTGCTGCTGTCCTGATAGGCGTAATTGGCCTGGATGCCGAAGCCGCCCCAGATCTCGGCCTGACCGTTGAGCAGGATGCCGTTGACCTTGGCCTTGCCGCCGTTGATCGGCTGCGAGACGCTGTAGCGGTTTTCGAGCCGGCCGGTGAGCGAGTTGAACAGGGTCACCCCCTCGCGGCGCGTGGTGATGATGTAGTTCGAAATATCGCGGCGATAGAGCTCGACCGACAGCAGCGCGCCGGGGCGCGGATAATATTCGGCGGTGACTTCGTAATTGGTGGATTCGTAGGGCTTGAGATTGGGGTTGCCGCCGCCGGCATCGAAGGTGATGTCGTTCTGGGTGATCGACGCCGCCAGATCCTGGTAGCGCGGCCGCGAGATCACCTTGGCGACGGCACCGCGGACGATCAGCTTCGGATTGATCTCGTAGGCGAGGTTGAGCGTCGGCAGGAACTTCAGATAATCGGTGCTGGTCGTGGTCGGCACCGGCCGCGGATTGGGATCGGCCGGAGTCGGCAGGGTCAGCGCGTAGAAGGACTCGTCCCTGGTGTAGACGAGGCGGCCGCCGATATTGCCGCGCAGGCCGCCCCGTTCGAAGTCGAACTGAACATAGCTAGCCGCCACCCGCTCCTTGACCCGGGTCGAGGCACCGATCTTGTCGGCGAGCGGCGAGTTGATCGCGTTAGCCAGGATGTCGATCACCGATTGCTCGGGCAGGTTGAGATATTGGGTGGCGCTGCCGCTGGCGCCGGTACCGCTGAACACGCCGCCGGGGGTGGCGAGCGTCTCGACGCCGAGCTGCGAGCCGAGCAGGGACTGCTGCAGGTAGGTGTTGACGCCGCGTGCATCGACCCGGTTGACGTGATCGGTGTAGCGAACGCCGGTGCGGAACTGGGTGAAGAAGCCGCCGATCGGCACCACCGCGTCGAAGCCGCCGAAGGCATCGCGATCGGTGGTGACGCTGTAATCGAGGCCGCCGATCTGGGCCGCCACCAGAGGCACGCCGCCCACAAGCACCGGGCTGCCCTCGATCGTCGCCGGATTGTTGTTGGGGTTGGTGAAGTAATTGGCCGGATCGGTGAGATCGCCGGTGAAATTGACTTCGGCTGAATTGGGCGTGATCGAATAGCTGAACGGCAGCCGGGTCTGGACGTTGAACAGATATTCGGGATTGCGGCCGCCGGTGGCCTTGCTCCAGCCGGCGGCGACCGAGAAGGTGGCGCCGCCCTCGCCCTCCCAATCGGCGTAGAGATTGACGTTGTCGGTCTTGAGCTTGGTGTGGCGGACGAGCGTGTCGAGCTGGGCGCTCTGGCCGTTGGCGGCGGCGAAGCTGGCGTCGGTGACGACGCCGTTGGCGATCGTCGCCGACTGGAGCACGTCGCCGGTCCAGGCGCCCGGGATGGTGTACATCGACTGGCTGTAATTGTTGTAATTGCCGTCGATGTGGAGGCCCTGCAGCGTGAGGGTCAGTTCGCTGGTCGGCTTGGCCTGGAGAGTGGCGGCGATGCTCGCGCGCTCGCGCTTCTGCTGAAAATAAGCGTAGTTGATGCCGAAGGGCGAGGCGGCCTTGTCGAGATCGGCAACGGTACCGCCGGTGATCACCGCATTGGGATTCTTGAGCACGCGCTCGCCGGCGGCGTTGGTGGTGAGGAACGGACTGCCCGTTCCGTTGGCATTGTCGTAGCCGAAGAATTCGACTCCCGAGCGCACCATCTGCTGCTTGTCGTAAGTGCCGGCGATCAGGAAGCCGAGCGTTTCGGCCTCGTTGCGCCAGCTGTAGAGGCCGGAGCCGCGGACGCTGCCTTTCTCGGCGCGATCATTGTAGGAATAGCCGGCGGAGGCGAAGACGGAGTTTGCGTCGAGCTCGAGCGGGCGGCGCGTGCGGACGATGACGGTGCCGCCGAGGCTCCCTTCCTCGATACGGGCTTCCGGCGACTTGTAGACCTCGAGCCGGTCGACGAGTTCCGGCGCGAGCAGGGAATAGTTGAATGTGCGGCTGCTCGGATCGTTGTCGTTGCCGCCCCAGTCGGCCGACGCGAGCCCGTGACCGTCGAGCAGCATGCGGTTGAGCGCGGGATCGGTGCCGAGGATCGCGACCTTCTCGCCTTCCCCGAAGCGGCGATCGATCGAGACGCCGGGGATGTGAGACAGCGACTCGGCGACGTTGCGGTCGGGGAACTTGCCGATGTCCTCGGCCGAAATCGCGTCGACGACGGCATTGGCGTTGCGCTTGATGGCAATCGACTGGCGCAGCGAGCCCGCATAGCCGGTGACGACGATCTCCTCCTCGCCGGTGCCGGTGCCGGTATCAGTCGCCGCGTCGGTTTCGTCGGTGGGTGCTTCCGCCGGTAGTTGGGCATTGGCCACGCCGGCAACGCCGACCAGAGCCGAAGAGAGTAGAATGATGTGACGCAGACGCATAAGCCGACCTTCCCTGAACACACGCGAAGGCGCGCTGCCGACCGGCGACACGCACGACGCGAACGCGCGGCGCTTAGGGCGACGGTTACGGATAGTATACGATTTGAATGAACCGATGCGCCGAGGCGAGGCATCGCGCTGCTGAGTTGCGGAACAAGATTATTCGGGCATCGACGATCCGCCTTCCAGAAACGCCTTCATGCATTGCAGTCCGGCGCCCATCATCGGATCGATCCGCGCGGCGAAGGCGGCGGGCAGCACGTCGGCGGTCCAGGTGACGCGCGATCCGCCAGGCGCTGCGAAGATCTGCAATGCGCCATTGTGGTGCTCGACGCCGAGCACGCTCCACACCAGCCGGCGGCGTTCGTCATCGATCGAGACGATCACCTCGTCCGCGACGGTGCCGCTCGCGAAGGTGACCCGGCGAGTCGGTGTGACGGTGTCGGCGAGCATCTGGGTGTCCGTTACGAAAGCAGGTACCAGCCGGGTGTGGAGCGCGCCGACATCGCGCGCGGCCTCCCAGACCGCCGCGGGTCGGCGAGCGATGGTGATCTCGTGATGGACTGTCGGCATCTGTTGTCTCCTCAGGTCGAGAGCGGAGAATAGCGGGAGAGGGTGACCTGGGCTGGCCGAAATCGGACCTGGTCAAAGCCGTGCCGGTGACCCCGGATCGCCGGGAGCGTAGAAGAGCTTCATGGCCCCGCCCGCCCACAGCCTTCCGGACCTGAGCTTCGAGCAATGCGAGCGTGTCCGCTACGCCCGCGATCCGGCTTATGATGGCCGGTTGTTCATCGGCGTGACCTCGACCCGCATCTATTGCCGGCCGATCTGCCCGGTGCGCCAACCGCTCAGCCGAAACGTCGTCTACCTACCCAGCGCAGCGGCAGCGGAAGCGGCGGGCTTTCGCCCGTGCCTGCGCTGCCGTCCTGAGACGGCGCCGCACTCGCCGGCCTGGAACGGGGCGCGGGCGACGGTCGGGCGGGCTCTGCGGCTGATCGAGGAGGGCGCCCTCGACGGCGAGCAGACCAGGGTCGAGCAGCTTGCCGAGCGGCTCGGCATCGGTGCCCGCCATCTCGCGCGCCTGTTCCGCCGCTATCTCCAGACCACGCCGACGGCTGCGGCACGGACAGCCCGGGTGCAGCGGGCGAAACGGCTGATCGACGGTTCCGATCTGCCGATGACGGAGATCGCGCACCGCGCCGGCTTCAACAGCCTGCGCGCCTTCAACACCGCGATGCTGGCCGTCTATCGGATGCCGCCGAGCCGGTTGCGACGGGCGCGAGGAACCGGGAACGCTGCATCGACCTCGTCAGGCCGTCCGCCCGGAATCGGGCGGACGGCTGAGGATCAGGCGAGGGCGAGCTCGACCTCGATATTGCCGCGCACCGCCTTGGAATAGGGGCAGATCAGATCGGCGGCTTCGATCAGTTCCTGGGCGGTCTCTCGATCCAGCCCGGGGACGCTGATGTCGAGCCGGGCGCGCAGGAAGAAGCCGTCGGCGCCCTGCAGCAGATCGAGTTCGGCATCGACTTCCGGAGTCTCGGGAAGGCGGATCTTGCGCTGGCCGGCAGCGACTCCGAGCGCACCGAGGAAGCAGGCGGACCAGGCGG
The DNA here is from genome assembly GCF_004135585.1 of Sphingosinicella sp. BN140058. Lineage (NCBI taxonomy): Bacteria > Pseudomonadati > Pseudomonadota > Alphaproteobacteria > Sphingomonadales > Sphingosinicellaceae > Sphingosinicella > Sphingosinicella sp. BN140058. Next base: position 3,236,669 of record NZ_CP035501.1, read on the forward strand.
CGGCGAACAGATGCTCCGCGGCGGGGTGCGGTGCCGGCAGCGGGAGATCCAGCGTGCCGTCGGTGCTGCGCGCGCTGCCGTTGCTGCCGCCGACGACGTGGGCGCCACCGGTGAAGAGGATCTTGTCAGTCATGTCCTAGTCCTTTCGCGAGAGAAGTATCGTGTCCGTTTCAATCGGATGCGATGTAATTAGGTTGGCGGTTGATGCTCGTCAACCCCTTCCGATTCAATCGCATGCGATTTATATCGGCGTTGAAAGAAGAGGTGATCATGCCCAAGACTGCCGCCAAGAGGCCCGACGACGACCCCGGCTCCGGGACGCCGCCGACGCGGGGCGCCGAGATCCGGAGCCTGTCCAACTTCCTGTGCTTCGCGGTCTATTCGGCGAACCTCGCCTTCGGTCGCGCCTACAAGCCGGTGCTCGATCCGCTGGGCCTCACCTACACCCAGTATATCGCGCTGGTCGCGCTCGCGCAGGAGGACAACCAGACGGTGAGCACGCTCGGCGAGAAGCTGTTCCTCGAATCGAACACGCTCACTCCTATCCTCAAGAAGCTGGAGAGCCTCGGCTTTCTCGAGCGCCGCCGCGATCCCGCCGACGAGCGGCAGGTGCGGATGCGCCTGACGCTCGCCGGGCGGCAACTGCTCGAAAGCGATCCGGGACTGGCCGTCGCCGAGGCGGCCGACCTCGGCGAGGAGCTGGGCGAGCTGCAGCAGGCGGTCGCGGCTCTCCGGGACAAGCTGCTCCGCGTGGGCAAGGCGGCGCGTTAGCCGCAGGGGCGATGCTGCACTGCCGCAAGAATGCGCGCCGGCGCCGAAGCCTTCGGGAACCGGCAGGCATCGTCCGCCGTTCCGACGCCTGATCCCGCCGCCGTCCTGGCGCGTGGGCAGTCGCGTGCCAGTCTCAGTCTCGTGAAGGAATGCCCTTGAACCGCCTGCCGGACCGCCTGGAAAGCGGTTCTCCCTATCCGCTCGGGGCCACGTTCGACGGCCTCGGCGTCAATTTCGCCGTCTTCTCCGCCCATGCCGACGCGATCGAGCTTTGCCTGTTCGATCCCTCGGGCAAGCGCGAGGTCGCCCGCTACCCGCTGCCGGAAGTGACCGACGAAGTGTTCCACGGCTACCTGCCGGAGGCACGGCCGGGCCTGCTCTACGGCTACCGCGCCACCGGCCCTTACGCGCCTGAGCAGGGACACCGTTTCAACCCCAACAAATTGCTGCTCGATCCTTACGCCCGCCGCCTCCATGGCCAGGTCCGCTGGACCGACGCGCTTCACGGTTACCGGGTGCGCTCGCGCAAAGCGGACCTCTCGTTCGACACGCGCGACAGCGCGCCTGCGATGCCGAAAGGCGTGGTCACCGCCGACGTGTTCGACTGGAGCGGCGACGTCCGGCCGAACACGCCCTGGTCGAAGACCGTGATCTACGAAGCCCATGTCCGCGGCCTCACCCGGCTGATGGAGGAGGTGCCGCCGGAGGAACGCGGCACCTTCGCCGCACTCGCCCATCCGCGGGTGATCGAGCATCTGAAGCGGCTCGGCGTCACCGCGCTCGAGCTGATGCCGATCCACGCCTTCGTCAAGGATCGCTTCCTGGTCGAAAAGGGGCTGACCAATTACTGGGGCTACAACACCCTGTCCTTCTTCGCGCCGGAGCCGCTTTACGGCGCCCGAGGCCAGAGCGTGGAGGCGAGCCACGACGATCTGCGGATCGCCATCCGCCGGCTGCACGCCGCCGGCATCGAGGTGATCCTGGACGTCGTCTACAACCATACCTGCGAGGGCAGCGAACTCGGCCAGACGATGAGCCTGCGCGGGCTCGACAACGCCTCATATTACCGGCTGCAGGCCGACAATCCGCGTTACTGCGTCAACGACACCGGCACCGGCAACACGCTCAATTTCGGCAAGGCCAGAGTCGTCCAGCTCGTCGCGGATTCGCTGCGTTACTGGGCGGAGAGCTTCCGAGTCGACGGCTTCCGCTTTGATCTCGGCGCCACGCTCGGCCGCGACGGTCCCGATGGCGGCTTCGATCCCGGTGCCTCGCTGTTCGATGTCGTCCGCCAAGATCCGGTGCTGGGACGGTTGAAGCTGATCTCGGAGCCGTGGGACATCGGGCCCGGCGGCTATCAGCTCGGCAACCATCCGCCGGGCTTTGCCGAGTGGAACGACAAGTACCGCGATTCCGTCCGCCGCTTCTGGAAAGGCGACGGCGGCCTTCGTCCTGAATTTGCAGCGCGGATCGCGGGCTCCGGCGATCTGTTCGACCGCCGCGCCCGCCGTCCCTGGGCGAGCGTCAATTTCCTCGCCAGCCATGACGGCTACACCCTGCACGATCTGGTCAGCTACGAGCAGCGCCACAACGAGGCCAATGGGGAGGACAACCGGGACGGCCATTCGGACAATATGAGCTGCAACTGGGGCGCGGAGGGCGAGACCGACGACCCCAACATCAATGCCATCCGCGGCCGGGTGCGGCGATCGATGCTGGTCACCCTCTTATGCTCGCTCGGCACGCCGATGCTGCTCGCCGGCGATGAATTCGGGCGCAGCCAGAACGGCAACAACAATGCCTATGCCCAGGACAACGAGATCAGCTGGATCGATTGGGCACAGGCGCGCTCGAAGGCGGGCGAAGAGCTGACCGACTTCGTCGCCCGGCTGATCGCACTCCGTGACCGGTACGAACTGATCCGCAGCGGCCGCTTCCTCTACGGCCAGGAGCAGGTCGCTGACGGGCTGCCCGACATCGAGTGGTTCGACGAGGCCGGCAATCGCCTCAGCCCCGAGGACTGGCAGAATCCGGAAGGGCGGGCGCTGGTGATGCGGCGGGCGCGCAAGACTGCCGATGGCGGCATCGAGACGGTCGACCTGCTCGTCAACGGCAGCCATGTGCCGCTGACCTTCACCCTCGCCGGGCCGGCGCTGCAGCGGCGGCTGGTGGTCGACAGCGCCGATCCCGCCGGCGAAGAGCGCGACCTTGCGGAGGGCGAGGCGATCGAGGTTGCCGACCGCGGCGCCGTGGTGGTGGTCGGGTGGGGCGGGGCGTGATGTATGTCCCGGCCCTCGTTCTTCCCCTCCCTTCCAGGGAGGGGTTGGGGGTGGGTGAGCCACGGGGCGGCTCGATGCCGCCTCGTGGCTCGGCTGTCGGCGAGCGTCCTCAGCCCCGTCGAGGGGCTTCGGCCGCAACCCACCCCCAGCCCCTCCCTGAGAGGGAGGGGAAACCTATGTTCAAGAGGGTGAGGCGGCTGTGACCACCTTCGTCCAACCCAAAACCTGGGGCGCCACCCTGCGTCCTGACGGGCGCGCGCGCTTCCGGCTTTGGGCGCCCGGCATAAACGCGGTTTCGCTCGAGATCGAGGGGCGTGACCCAATTCCCATGGCCCGGGAGGCGGGCGGCTGGTTCGCCATCGAAGCGCCCGCTGCCCCGGGCAGCGCCTACAAATACCGAATCTCCACCGACCTCGCCGTGCCCGATCCCGCTTCGCGGGCCCAGGCCGGCGATGTCCATGACGCGAGCCTCGTCGTCGACCCCACAGCCTACACCTGGCGCGTGCCCGGCTGGAGCGGGCGGCCCTGGGAAGAGGTGGTGCTCTACGAGCTTCATGCCGGCCTGCTCGGCGGCTTTCGCGGCGTCGCCGAGCGGCTGCCGGAGATCGCAGCTCTCGGCGTCACCGCGATCGAACTGATGCCGATCGGCGACTTTTCCGGGACGCGCAACTGGGGCTATGACGGCGTGCTGCCTTATGCGCCCGATGCCGCGCTCGGCACGCCCGACGACTTGAAGGCGATGGTCGACCGCGCCCACGAACTCGGCCTGATGGTGTTCCTCGATGTCGTCTACAATCACTTCGGACCGGAGGGGAATTATCTCGGCGCCTATGCCGCGGATTTCTTCCGCCAGGACGTGCACACGCCTTGGGGCGGTGCGGTCGACGTGCGTCAGGAGGCGGTTGCCCGCTTCTTCATCGACAATGCGTTGATGTGGCTCAACGAGTACCGCTTCGACGGGCTTCGCTTCGACGCCGTCCACGCGATCGGCGATCCTGAGTTCCTCGATCGCATGGCGGGAGAGATACGGGCGGCGGTGGAGCCGGAGCGGCACGTCCACCTGGTGCTCGAGAACGAGAGCAACGACGCGGCCCGGCTTCGCGCCGGCGGCTATGACGCGCAATGGAACGACGATTTCCACAACGTCCTCCACGTGCTGCTGACCGGCGAGCGCGACGCCTATTACGCCCATTTCGCGGAGTGGCCTGCCGAGCGTCTCGCCCGCTGCCTCGCCGAAGGCTTCGTCTATCAGGGCGAGGATTTCGACGGCCATACCCGCGGCGTGCCGTCCGGACATCTCTCCCCGACCCGCTTCGTGCCCTTCCTCCAGAATCACGACCAGATCGGCAATCGTGCGCTCGGCGAGCGGCTGACGTTGCTGACCGATCCCGCGAAGCTGCGCGCGGCCACCGGCCTGTTGCTGCTCGCGCCGCAGATCCCGCTCCTGTTCATGGGCGACGAGGTGGGATCGACCACGCCCTTCCTGTTCTTCACGGACTTCCACGACCAGCTTGCCGATGCGGTGCGGGAGGGGCGGCGCAAGGAGTTCGCAAAATTCCCGGCCTTCGCCGATCCGGAAGCGCGGGCGAAGATCCCCGATCCGAACGCGCGCTCGACCTTCGAGGCGTCGCGGCCGCAGCCGGGGGCCGACGCCGAGGCGTGGCGAACCCTGTATCGCGAGCTGCTGACGCTGCGGCGGGAGCGGATCGTGCCCGGCCTTGCGGTAGCGCGGAGCGAAGGCGCCGAGGCGATCGGCGACAAGGCGGTGGTGGCGCGGTGGCGGCTTGGGACGGGGCTGCTGACGGTGGCGCTGAATTTGGGCGATGAGGCGGTGGCCGTGACGGCGCCGGAGACTGCGCCGCTCACTACGATCGGTGCAGGACCGGTGGATGGGCAGCTCGCCGGAGCGAGCTTCGTCGCGTGGCTGGAGGTTTGATGGCTGCGACTGCCAAGCCCCCGGCATGGTCCGAGAAAGCGTCGCATGGTGGGGTTAGCCGTGAGGCGGCTCAGCGCCTGTCCAGAGCGACGCCGCAAGCGGCGTCGAAGGGCCGCCGAGGGGCTCGGGGCGTCTTCACCCCCATCGAGGGGGTTCAGCCGCAACCCACCCCTTTCCCCTCCCTTGAAAGGGAGGGGCGGTTGTTCAATCGAGAGTTTGCACATGACTGATCAAGCCCTTCACGCCCTTGCCGATGCGGCTGGATTGCTCGTCGACTGGGAGGATGCGGACGGCAATCCGCAGACGGTGACCGACGCCAATCTGCGGACCATCCTGGCCGCGCTTGGCCATGGCTGCGATACCCCGGTGGCCTGCAAGGAGTCGATCGAGGCGTTGGCGCACGCACATGCGGCCAATTTCGTCACCGCCGATGTCGGCGCCCCGGTGAGGCTGCCCGGCGTTCACGGCAAGGTTCGGCTGCGTCTCGAGAGCGGCGCGGTGCGGGAGGTGGACACCGGTGCCGATGGCGTGCTCCCGGCGATCGACGAGCCCGGCTATCATGGCGTCGAGCATCACCACGGATCGCTGGTCGTCGCGGTGGCGCCGGCGCGCTGTGCGCCTTTGCCGGCCGGCGAGGGCGGGCGGCGGCCATGGGGCGCTTCGGTGCAGATCTATGCCTTGCGCGGCGAACATCCGACCGCGTTCGGCGATTTCGGGGCGCTGGCCGAATTCGGCTGGGCGGCGGCGGAGCGCGGCATGGACGCGCTCGCGATCAGCCCGGTTCATGCGCTCTTTACCGCCGATCCGGGCCGCTACAGCCCCTATTCGCCGTCGAGCCGCGAATATCTCAATCCGTTGTTCATCGATCCGGCGCTGATCGGCATCGAGCAGGATTGCGGCGGCCCCGGCAAGGGCGACCTGGTCGACTGGGCGGAGGCGTGGCCGTGCCGAATGCAGGCGCTGCGACGCTTCCACGACGATTTCTTCGCCGATCCCGACCGGGACGAGAGCCACTTTCGCGCGTTCGTCGAGATCGGCGGCGAACGCCTGCGACAGCATGCCTTGTTCGAGGCGCTGCACGGCTTCTTCTTCCGCACCCAGGGCGCCGGCGGCTGGCAGGAGTGGCCGGCGGACTATCAGGATCCAAACAGCGACGCGGTGGCCAGATTCGCCAAGGCCAACGTCGACGAGATCCGCTTCCACAGCTTCCTGCAATGGCTTGCGGATGCGTCGCTCGGCGGCGCGCACGGCATGGCGCGGGCGCGCGGCATGGCGATCGGCCTCGTCGCCGATCTCGCCGTCGGGCTCGATCCCGGCGGCAGCCACGCCTGGGGCCGTCGCGGTGAGCTGCTCACCGGCCTCGGCATCGGCGCGCCGCCCGACGCGTTCCAGGCCGCGGGCCAGAATTGGGGCCTGACCAGCTTCTCGCCCGAGGGTCTCAAGCGGACCGGCTTCGCCCCGTTCATCCGCATGCTGCGCGCGGCGATGCGCCATGCCGGTGCGATCCGGATCGACCATGCACTGGGCCTCCGCCGCCTCTGGCTGGTGCCTGAAGGCGCTTCGCCCATGGACGGCGCCTATCTCCAGATGCCGGAAGAGGATCTGCTCCGCCTGATCGCGCTCGAATCGCAGCGCGCCGGGGTGGCGGTGATCGGCGAGGATCTCGGCGTCGTTCCTCCGGGCTTCCGGGACGCGATCGCCGCCCGCGGCATTTCCGGGATGCGGGTGCTGCCGTTCGAGCGCGACAAGGACGGTGCATTCCGTCCGAACGCGGCCTGGGAGCGCGGCGCCGTGGCGATGACCAGTACCCACGATCTGGTGCCGGTCGCCGGCTGGTGGCGCGAACGCGACCTCGACTGGCGGACCAGACTGACGAGTGACGACATGGCCGCCGCGCGCGCGCACCGCGCCGAGGAGCGATCCGCCCTCTGGCAGGCATTCGCCGCCGCCAAGATCACCAAGGGCAAGGTCCCGGCCGCTGACGCGCCGGAAACCGCGCTCGAGGCCGCCCTGGCCTTCACAGCAGCCGCGCCGTGCGACCTCGCTCTGTTTCCGGCCGAGGATCTGCTCGGCATCGAGGAGGCGCCGAACCTGCCCGGCACGATCGACGAACATCCCAATTGGCGCCGGCGGCTGCCGGGAACGGCGGAGGCGCTGCTCTCCGAGACCGAAACGGCCCGCCGCATCGCCCTGATCAACGAGGCACGTGCCCAGTGACGCCCCGCGCCACCTACCGGATCCAGTTCCACAAGGACTTCACCTTCGCCGACGCGCTCGGTCTGGTCGACTATTTCGCCGATCTCGGCATCAGCCATCTCTACGCGTCGCCGATCGCGACGGCGCGGGCCGGCTCGACCCATGGCTACGATGTCGTCGACCCGACCCGGATCAATCCCGAACTCGGCGGGGAGGAGGCGTTCCGTACCCTCGCGGCGGCGCTGCGGGAGCGCGGGCTCGGCATCATCCTCGACATCGTTCCCAATCACATGGCGGTCGGCGGCTCCGACAACGACTGGTGGCTGGACGTGCTCGAAAAAGGGGCGGAGAGCCCTTATGCCCGCTATTTCGACATCGACTGGGCGCCGGCCGACCCCGAGCTCGATGGCAAGGTGCTCGCGCCCTTCCTCGGCGGGCCCTATGAGGAAGTGCTCGCCAGCGGCGACCTCGTGCTCGATTACGAGCCGGACAAGAGGCGCCTGTCGGTGCTCGCCTACGGCACTCATCGATTCCCGATCCGCCGCGACGATTATCCCGCCTTGCTCGCCGAAGCGGGTGCCGAGCGCCTGACCGAGGCCGTGGCCGAGGAATTGAAATCGCTCTACGACCCGCTGCGCGACGCCGGCCGCGAGCGGCTCCATGCGCTGCTCGACCGCCAGCTCCATCGCCTTGCCTGGTGGCGGGTCGCCGGCGACGAGATCAACTGGCGGCGCTTCTTCGAGATCACCGAGCTTGCCGGCTTGCGGGTCGAGGATCCGGCGGTGTTCGACGCGGTGCACGCCTTGCCGCTGCGCCTCTACGCCGAAGGACTGATCGACGGCGTCCGGGTCGACCATGTCGACGGCCTTGCCGATCCCACCGATTATTGCCGGCGCCTGCGCGCGGCGCTCGAGATCGCCGCCGCATCGCGGCCGGTCGATGCTCCGGCCGGTCCGGCCTATCTGGTCGTCGAGAAGATCCTGGCCGAGGGAGAGCGGCTGCCGCGCGAATGGGGCACCGACGGCACCAGCGGCTATGATTATATGAACGAGGCTGCCGCCCTGCTCCATGATCCCGCCGGCGAGGCGCCGCTTTCCGCCTTCTGGGAAGAGCTGAGCGGGCGCCCCGCGAATTTCGCGGTGGAGGAGAAAGCGGCGCGGCTCGAGATCCTCAGCCGCAGCTTCTCCGGCCAGCTCGATGCTGCCGTCGCGGCCTTCCACGCGGTTGCGCGGTCGGACGTCGTCACCCGCGACGTTTCGGCCGGCGCGCTCCGGCGTGGGCTGACCGCCTTGTTGTCGGTGTTCCCGGCCTATCGTACCTATGGCACGGGCGACGGCGCGGTGGAGACCGATGCGACCATCCGGGCAAGCGCTGCGGAACGTGCAAAGGTGGAGATCGGCACGGCCGAGGCACCGGTGATCGATCTGCTTGTCGGCTGGCTGGCAGGCGAGGGACCTGGCGACATCGCGCTCAGGCGTGAGGCGGTGCGCCGCTTCCAGCAGCTCTCCGCGCCGGTGTCGGCCAAAGCGGTCGAGGATACTGCTTTCTATCGCTACGGCCGTTTGCTCTCGCGCACCGACGTCGGCTTCGATCCGGCCCGCTTCGCCGCCACGCCGGAGCATTTCGCCCGCGCCGCGGTCGAACGGCTGGAAACCTTTCCGCACGCATTGCTCGCCACCGCCACCCACGATCACAAGAGGGGCGAGGACGTTCGTGCGCGGCTGGCGGTGCTGAGCGAAGTGCCGGAGCGCTGGATCGAAACGGCGCGGCGCTGGCTGGCGCGCGTGCCCGAAGGGATCGACGCGGGCGATTGCTACCAGATGTTCCAGACCCTGGTCGGCGCCTGGCCGCTCGGGTCGGCCGAGGCGGATTTCGCCGACCGTGTCGTCGCCTGGCAGACCAAGGCTTTGCGCGAAGCCAAATTGCGGTCGTCGTGGACGCATCCGGACGAAGCCTATGAGCAAGCCTGCGAGGCCTTCGTTCGCGAGCTTCTTGCCGGCGACTTCGCCGCCGAGCTTCGAGCGTTCGTGGGCGAGATCGAAGCGGCGGGGGCGGTCAACGGAATCGTCCAGGCGGTGCTGCGCTGTACGGTGACGGGCGTTCCCGATTGCTATCAGGGCACCGAACATTGGGATTTCAGCCTCGTCGACCCCGACAACCGCCGTCCGGTCGACTTTGCGGCGCGGATCGCCACCCTTGCCGGCGACGGACGCGACTGGCGCTCGGGTGCGCTCAAGCAACAGGCGATTGCGGAGGCGCTGCGGCTGCGTCGGGAAAAGCCGGCGCTGTTTGCCGAGGGCCGGTTCGAGCGTGTCGCGGTGACCGGCGCCCGGGCCGATCACGTCTTCGCTTTCCTGCGCAGCCATGGCAGCGATCGGCTGCTGGTCGCGGTGCCGCTACGGGTCGGCGCGGTTCTGCATGGCGCCGACGCGCCCGTCTTCCCTGCGCAATATTGGAGCGATACGGAGGTCGTGGTGCCCGGCGGTGAGGCTTTGCCGGCGGCGGAGTTGTTCGAGGCGGCGCCTTATGCGCTGCGCTGGGTTTGAGGGGGCGACCGCTCAAGTCGCACCTCTGCGCCGGAGAGCTACTCGGCGGCAACGAGCCGCCTCGCAGCTGCCCCGCCCCTTGCCCCTCCCCGAGCGGGGAGGGGTGAATAGAGGGAGTGGAGGCGATGAGACGGTGAGGGCGCCGGCGAGGATGGACAGGGTACGGCCGGCGCGGCATGCGCGCTCGTGTCGTAAGCGTAACGAAAGGCTAGACCATTGACGATCAGAGACGTCGCCACCCGCCCCTATCCCGACCAGAAGCCGGGGACGTCGGGGCTGCGCAAGAAGGTACGCGTGTTCCAGCAGGAAAATTACGCCGCCAATTTCATCCAGTCGGTGTTCGACGTGGTGGACGGGCGCGACACGCTCGTGATCGGCGGCGACGGGCGCTATTTCAATCGCGAGGTCATCCAGATCGCGATCCGGATGGCGGCGGCGAACGGCTTCACGCGCTCCATCGTCGGTCGCGGCGGCATCCTGTCGACGCCCGCGGCGAGCCACCTGATCCGTCTGCGCAAGGCGACGGGCGGCTTGATCCTCTCGGCCAGCCACAATCCCGGCGGCCCCGACGAGGATTTCGGGATCAAGTATAACGGATCGAACGGCGGCCCGGCGACCGAGAAGGTCACCGACGCCATCTATCTTCGCACCAAGCAGATCGACCGCTACCGGATCGTCGATGCCGACGAGATCGATCTCGACACGATCGGCGAAACCCGTGTCGGTGACATGGCGGTCGAAATCGTCGACTCCGTCGCCGATTATGCCGAGCTGATGGAGAGCCTGTTCGATTTCGCCGCGATAAGGGAGATGATCGCCGGCGGCTTCACTTTGAGCTTCGACGCGATGCACGCCGTCACCGGCCCCTACGCGACGGAGATCCTGGAGCGGCGTCTCGGCGCCGCCGCGGGCACGGTGCAGAATGGCGTGCCCTTGCGCGATTTCGGCGGCCACCACCCCGATCCCAATCTCGTTCACGCGCACGAACTCTACGAGCGGATGATGGGCGAGGGCGCTCCCGATTTTGGTGCCGCGTCCGACGGCGACGGCGACCGCAATCTGATCATCGGGCGCGGCATCTTCGTCTCGCCATCCGACTCGCTGGCCGTCCTCGCCGCCAACGCGCACCTCGCCCCGGCTTATGCCGGCGGCATTGCCGGGATCGCCCGCTCGATGCCGACCAGCCAGGCGGCCGACCGGGTTGCCGAAGCGCTCGGCATCGGCCTCTTCGAGACTCCGACCGGCTGGAAGTTCTTCGGCAACCTGCTCGATGCCGGTCTCGTGACGATCTGCGGCGAGGAGAGTGCCGGCACCGGCTCCAACCATGTTCGCGAAAAGGATGGGGTATGGGCAGTGCTGCTCTGGCTCAACATCCTCGCCAGCCGGAAGCAGAGCGTCGCCGAGATCCTGCAAGAGCATTGGGCGCGGTTCGGGCGCAATTATTATGCACGGCACGACTATGAGGCGCTGCCGGTCGACAAGGCCGAGGCGGTCGTCGGAGGCTTGCGCGAAAAGCTCGATCGCCTCGCCGGGATCGACGTCAACGGTCTGCGCATCGCCAGCGCCGACGATTTTTCCTATCTCGACCAGACCGATCAGTCGCTGAGCCGCCACCAAGGGCTGCGGGTGCTGTTCGAGGACGGGTCACGGATCGTGTTCCGTCTCTCCGGTACCGGCACCGAGGGCGCGACCCTGCGCGTCTATCTCGAACGCTACGAGGCGGCGGGCGGCACTCTCGGCCTCGATGTCGGCGACGCGCTCAAGCCGCTGATCGATGCGGCCGAGGCGCTGGCCGGGATCAAGACGCATACCGGCCGGGAGCGGCCGGACGTGGTGACGTGAGGGGATTCGATGACGCCCCTCCCCTTCAGGGGAGGGGAAAGGGGTGGGGCCCGGTCGAGGCCCCTCGATGGGGCCGAGGACGCCAGTCAGCCACTCGGCGGCATCGAGCCGCCTCGCGGCTGCCCCACCCCTTGATCCCCTCCCCTGAAGGGGAGGGGTGGAGAAAGGTCGAGTGGCTCGCGATCAACTGTTCTGCGAGGAGATCTCCTCTCCCCCTTACCACTCTCCTACGCAACAACCCGGCGTTGCAGGGGCGTAACGGCGGCCCTAACCTCCGCTTCTTTTCCCGGGGTGGGGTGACATGGCGTATAATGAATTCGGCTCGGACTCGCCGGGGGGCGGGGTGCGGGCGGTGAATGCGAGCCAGCTGGCGCTGCCGGTGCAGGACGAGGACGTTGCGACCTTGCGGCGGCTGATCGTCAACAAGCTGGCCTATTCGGTCGGCAAGGATCCGATCGCGGCGCGCGAGCATGACTGGTTCCTGGCCACCGCGCTGGCGGTACGCGACCGGGTGATCGAGCGCTGGATGACCTCGACCCGCGCCACCAAGGCCGAGAAGAAGAAGCGGGTTTATTATCTCAGCCTCGAATTCCTGATCGGCCGCTCGCTCGTCGACAGCCTCCACAATCTCGGCCTGACCGAGACGATGCGGACGGCCCTGGGCGAGCTCGGCGTCGACCTCGAAGCTCTGCGCGGGCTCGAGCCCGATCCCGCGCTCGGCAATGGCGGCCTCGGCCGGCTCGCCGCCTGCTACATGGACTCGATGGCGAGCCTCGCCATTCCCGCCCACGGCTACGGCATACGCTACGAGAACGGCCTGTTCCGGCAGGTGATCAAGGACGGAATCCAGCAGGAATTTCCGGACACCTGGCTCGAGCATCGCAATCCGTGGGAGTTCGAGCGGCCCGAAGTCGCCTATCCGATCGGATTCGGCGGCAGCGTCCAGGCGCTCGCGGAGAATGACGGCCATGCTGCGCTCTGGCGCCCGGCCGAAATCGTCGACGCGATCGCCTTCGACACGCCGGTGGTCGGCTGGCGCGGACGGCACGTCAACACCTTGCGTCTGTGGTCGGCGCGGGCGCCCGATCCGCTACGGCTCGACACGTTCAACCGTGGCGATCATCTCGGCGCCCTCGCCGCCCGCGGCCGCGCGGAGGCGATCACCCAGGTTCTCTATCCCTCGGACGAGAGCGAGGCGGGCCAGGAGCTGCGGCTCCGCCAGGAATATTTCTTCGCTTCGGCCTCGATCCAGGACCTGCTGCGCCGGCACCTGGAAGCGGCGTCGCTCGAGACGCTGCCCGAATGCGTCGCGATCCAGCTCAACGACACCCACCCGGCGATCGGCGTCGCCGAGATGATGCGGCTGCTCGTCGACGTTCATCACATGGCCTGGGAAAAAGCCTGGACGATCACCCAGGGTGTCTTCTCCTACACCAATCACACCCTGCTGCCGGAGGCGCTCGAGAGCTGGCCGGTGCCGCTGATGGAGCGGCTGCTGCCGCGCCACATGCAGATCATCTATCTGATCAACGCGCTGCATCTCGATCGTCTGGCCGAGGCCGGGAAGAGCGACCCCGCTCTGCTTGCCAGCGTCTCGCTGATCGACGAGCACGGCCCGCGCCGGGTGCGGATGGGTGCCCTGAGCTTCCTCGGCTCGCACCGGGTCAACGGCGTCTCGGCCCTGCACACCGGGCTGATGAAGGAAACCGTGTTCCGGGACTTCCATGCCTTGTACCCGGACCGGATCGTCAACAAGACCAACGGCATCACCTTCCGCCGCTGGCTGCACGAAGCCAATCCCGGGCTGACCACGCTGCTGGTCGACGTCGCCGGCCCGACCGTGCTCGATAATCCCGAAGGCCTCGCACTGCTCGCCGCGCACAGCGGCGACAGCGCGCTGCACGAGCGGCTGTCTGCGGTGCGCCGCACCAACAAGGAGAGGCTCGGCCGCATCGTCGAGGAGCGGACCGGCGTGCGGGTCGATCCCGACGCGCTGTTCGACGTCCAGATCAAGCGCATCCACGAATATAAGCGCCAGCTGCTCAACATCCTCGAGACGGTGGCGCTCTACGCGGCGATGCGCGCCCATCCGACCAGCGAGTGGACGCCGCGGGTCAAGATCTTCGCCGGCAAGGCGGCACCGAGCTACCACCGCGCGAAACTGATCATCCGGTTGATCAACGACGTTGCCCAGGTGGTGAATGCCGACGCGACCCTGCGGGGACGGCTGAAGATCGCCTTCCTGCCCAATTACAATGTCAGCCTCGCCGAGCGGATCATCCCCGCCTCCGATCTTTCGGAGCAGATTTCGACCGCCGGCATGGAAGCTTCGGGCACCGGCAACATGAAGCTGGCGCTCAATGGCGCGCTCACCATCGGGACGCTCGACGGCGCCAATATCGAAATCCTGGAGCGCGTCGGCGCCGACAATATCTTCATCTTCGGCATGACCGCCGCAGAGGTCGAAGCGCGGCGCGCCGCCGGTCTCGACATGGCCGAGACGATCGCGGCCTCGCCGATGCTGGCGCAGGCCCTCGAGGAATTGCGGTCCGGCCGCTTCTCGCCGGGCGAGGCGGATCGCTATCGCAGCCTGGTCGACGATCTCACGGACCGCGACTATTTTCTGGTCTCGGCGGATTTCGACGCCTACGCCCAGGCGCAGGCCGAGGTCGCGGCGCGCTGGCGCGACCCCGCCTTCTGGTGGAGAAGCGCCCTGTTGAACATTGGCGGGGTCAGTTGGTTCTCCTCGGATCGGGCAATCCGGGAATATGCGGAGGACATCTGGAACGTACCGCTAGCAAGATAGAGACGGCGCCGGTTTCGCGGCGCGTCTCGGACGCCGAGGTGGCCGCCGTCGCGGCCGCCCGTCATGCCGATCCGTTCGCGATCCTGGGGCCGCATCGACAGGACGACGGTACCCTCGTTCGGGCGTTCGTTCCCGGTGCCGAGCAGCTCGAACTGATCGACGCCAAAGGCAAAGTCCTCGCCGAGGCCGCGCGGATCCATGAAGACGGCTTCTTCGAGGGGCTGGTCTCCGGCGAATTGCCGACGTATCGGTTCCGCGCCACCCGGGGCGCGGAGAGTTGGGAACAGGCCGACGCCTATCGCTTCGGCCCCGTGCTGGGGCCGCTTGACGATCATCTCGTCGGCGAAGGCGCACACCGGCGGCTATGGGAGAAACTCGGCGCCCACCCGATCGTGCATGAAGGCGCCGAGGGCGTCGCCTTCGCGGTCTGGGCGCCCAACGCACGCCGGGTCGCCGTGGTCGGCGATTTCAACCGCTGGGACGGCCGCCGTCACCCGATGCGCAAGCGTGTCGACAGCGGCATCTGGGAAATCTTCATCCCCGAGCTCGGCGCCGGTGAAGGCTACAAATACGAGATCATCGGGCCCGGCGGCGAATTGCTGCCGCTGAAGGCCGATCCGGTCGGCTTCGGATCGGAATTGCGGCCCGGCACCGCCTCGGTGGTCGAGCGGCTCGACGGCCTGCCCGACGTTCGTGCGGACTATTCGAGCAGCGGCGACCTTCGCCGCGAGCCGATGTCGATCTACGAAGTCCATCTCGGCTCGTGGCAGCGCCGGCCCGACGGCCGCTTCAATTCCTACGATGACATCGCCGACCGGCTGATCCCCTATGTCGCGGAACTCGGCTTCACCCATATCGAGCTGCTGCCGATCTCCGAGCATCCGCTCGACGACAGCTGGGGCTACCAGCCGATCGGCATGTTCGCGCCGACCCGCCGCTTCGGCGAACCGGCCGGATTCGCGCGACTGGTCCGCCGTGCGCACGAGGCTAGCATCGGCGTGCTGCTCGACTGGGTTCCGGCGCATTTCCCGTGCGACGTCCATGGCCTGTCGCGTTTCGACGGTACCCACCTTTACGAACATCCCGATCCGCGGCGCGGTTTCCACCCCGATTGGGGCACGGCAATCTACAATTTCGGGCGGCGTGAAGTCGTCAATTATCTGATTGCCAATGCTCTCTACTGGCTGGAGGTGTTCGGCATCGACGGCCTGCGCGTCGATGCGGTCGCCTCGATGCTCTACCTCGATTATTCGCGAGAGGCGGGGCAGTGGATCCCCAATGCCGAGGGCGGGCGCGAAAATCGGGAGGCGGAGAGCTTCCTGCGCGAACTGAACACGATCCTCTACGGCGCCTTTCCCGACCGCTTCACCGTTGCCGAGGAATCGACTGCCTGGCCCGGCGTCTCCGCCCCGGTCCATGGCGGCGGGCTCGGTTTCGGCTTCAAGTGGAACATGGGCTGGATGAACGACACGCTGGACTACATGGCGCGGGAGCCGGTCCACAGGCGCTTCCACCATCACCAGCTCACCTTCGGCCTCCACTACGCCTTCTCGGAGAATTTCATCCTGCCGCTCAGCCACGACGAGGTCGTGCACGGCAAGAAATCGATCGTCGGGCGGATGCCCGGCGATCTCTGGCAGAAATTCGCCAACGCCCGCGCCTATTACGGCTTCATGTGGGGCCATCCGGGCAAGAAGCTGTTGTTCATGGGCCAGGAATTCGGGCAGCTGAAGGAATGGGCGTTCGGCACCGAGCTCGACTGGCACGTGCTTGCCGATCCGCTCCATGCCGGGCTGAAAAACGCGGTCGCCGCGCTCAACCGGCTGCACCGGTCGGTGCCGGCGCTCCACCGCCGGGACTCGGAGGCGGACGGCTTCCGGTGGATCGTTGCCGACGATGCCGATCAGTCGGTAATCGCCTGGCTGCGCTTCGGCGACGAGGGCGATCCGCCGGTGGCGGTGATCAGCAACATGACTCCGGTGCAGCGCCACGCTTACCGGATCGGCCTGCCCGTTGCCGGGCGCTGGTCGGAGATCTTCAATTCCGACGCGCACGAATATGGCGGCAGCGGCATGGGCAATCTCGGCGCCGTGAATGCAACCGAGCAGCCGGCGCACGGTTATCCTGCTTCGGTGGAGCTTGTCCTTCCACCGCTTTCCACCCTGTATCTGAAGCTGGGAGAGTGAATGAAACCAGCAAGACGGTGGTCAGTTACACATCCGTAACAAGGGAGAGGATGCATGCCGCCGAAAACACAGCCCCACGGGCCCTATGCCCGCCACGCCATGGCCTATGTGCTGGCCGGCGGGCGCGGCAGCCGGCTGATGGAGCTGACAGACCGGCGCGCCAAGCCGGCCGTCTATTTCGGGGGCAAGACCCGGATCATCGATTTCGCACTGTCGAACGCGCTTAACTCCGGCATCCGCCGCATCGCCGTCGCAACCCAATACAAGGCGCACAGCCTGATCAGCCACCTGCAACGGGGATGGTCTTTCTTCCGTTCGGAGCGCAACGAGAGTTTCGACATCCTGCCGGCCAGCCAGCGCGTGTCGGAGGAGCTCTGGTATCTCGGCACCGCGGATGCCGTGTACCAGAATATCGACATCATCGAATCCTACATGCCGCAGTACATCGTCATCCTGGCGGGCGACCACGTCTACAAGATGGATTACGAGATCATGCTCTGCGAGCATGCGGAGAGCGGCGCCGACGTCACGGTCGGCTGCATCGAGGTGCCCCGCATGGAGGCGACCGCGTTTGGCGTGATGCATGTCGACGACAATGACAAGATCATCGAATTCTACGAGAAGCCGAAGGACCCGCCGGCGATGCCGGGCCATCCCGATCTGGCGCTCGCATCGATGGGCATCTACGTCTTCGACACCAAATTGCTGTTCCAGGTGCTGCGCGAGGACGCCGCCGATCCCAATTCGAGCCGCGACTTCGGCAAGGACATCATCCCGAAGCTGGTCAAGAAGGGGACCGCGCACGCCCATCTGTTCGGCCGCTCGGCGCTGCGCTCGACTCCGGAGGCGCCGAGCTATTGGCGCGACGTCGGCACGCTCGACGCCTATTTCCAGGCCAATATCGATCTCACCTCGATCACGCCCGATCTCGATCTCTACGACCACAGCTGGCCGATCTGGACCCACAGCGAGATGGTCGCGCCGGCAAAGTTCGTCCACGACATGGAGGGGCGCCGGGGCGAGGCGATCTCGTCCCTGGTCTCGGGCGATTGCATCGTTTCGGGCGCGCGCCTGTCGAACAGCCTCTTGTTCACCGGTGTGCGGGTGAATTCGTTCACCACCATCGATCGCGCGGTGATCCTGCCGCGGGTCAATGTCGGCCGGCACGCGCGCCTGAAGAACGTCATCGTCGATCGCGGCGTCACCATCCCCGAGGGCCTGGTGGTCGGCGAGGATCCGGTGGCCGACGCCCAGCGCTTCCGCCGCACCGAGGCCGGCGTCTGCCTGATCACCCAGCCGATGCTCGACGCCCTGAAATAATGGCACGTCTCCAGGTCCTGTCGGTCGCGTCCGAAGTCTATCCGCTGATCAAGACGGGCGGGCTGGCCGACGTCGCCGGAGCGCTGCCGGGGGCACTTGCCGGCGAGGGCATTGCGATGCGGACCCTCGTGCCCGGCTACCCCGCGGTCACCGGAGCGCTGAAGCGCGCGCAGGCCGTGCACGCCTTCGACGACCTGTTCGGCGGCCCCGCACGCCTGCTTGCCGGCAAGGCGGCGGGGCTCGATCTTCTGGTGATCGATGCGCCGCATCTCTACGCCCGCCCCGGCAATCCCTATCTCGGTGCCGACGGGCGCGACTGGCCGGACAATGCGTTCCGCTTTGCCGCGCTTGCGCGGGTCGCGGCGGCGCTCGGGCGGGGGCTGCTTCCCGCTTATCGTCCCAGCGTGATCCACTGCCACGATTGGCAGGCCGGGCTGACGCCCGCTTATGTCGCGTTCGGCGAGGGGCCCGCGGTGCCGACCGTGATGACGGTCCACAATCTTGCTTTCCAGGGCGCGTTCCCCGCCGATCTGCTCGAAGCGCTCGGGCTGCCGCCGCGCGCCTTCACCGTCGACGGTGTCGAATATCATGGCCAGATCGGCTTCCTGAAGGCGGGGCTGCGGCTGGCCGACCGGATCACGACCGTGTCGCCGACCTATGCCAACGAGATCTGCTCGGACGAATTCGGCATGGGCCTGCAGGGTCTGCTGCGCGGGCGTGCGGAGCGGCTGCAGGGGATCCTCAACGGCATCGACACGGCGGTCTGGGATCCGGCTGCCGATCCGTTGATACCGGCACCCTATGATGCTGCCGATCCGGCGTCGCGGGCTGCGGACAAAGCGGCGCTGCAGGCGGAAATGGGCCTGGACGAGGCGCCGGACACCCTGCTGTTCGCGGTGATCTCGCGCCTTGGGTGGCAGAAAGGGCTCGATCTTCTGCTCGACGCCTTGCCGCTGCTGATCGCCGAGGGTGCGCAGCTGGCCTTGCTCGGATCGGGCGACGCCGCGCTGGAGGCCGGCTTCCGGGCTGCGGCCGACGCGCATCCCGGGCGGATCGCCTGCCGGATCGGCTATGACGAGGGCCTTGCCCACCGCATCCAGGCGGGTGCCGACGCCCTGCTGGTGCCGTCGCGCTTCGAGCCGTGCGGGCTCACGCAGCTTTGTGCGCTCCGCTATGGCGCGGTGCCGGTGGTCGCCCGCGTCGGCGGCCTCGCCGACACCGTGATCGATGCGAGCCCGATGGCGCTCGCTGCCGGCGCGGCGACCGGCGTGATGTTCTCTCCGGTCAATCAGACGATGTTCGAAGGCGCGCTGCGCCGCACCGCCGCCTTGTACCGTCAGCCAGCGACATGGTCGCGGCTGCAGGCCAACGGCATGGCGACCGACGTGTCGTGGCACGGCCCGGCGCAGGATTATGCCCGGCTGTTCCGCAGCCTGGCGCCGGGCGCCGCCCCCGCGAGGCGGCGCGCCAAGGCATGACCATCCGGCCCGGGGAAGGGCGGGCGGAGCCGCTCGGAGTCACCCTGGGCGGCGACGGTGTGAACGTGGCGATCTTTTCGGCGCATGCCGACGCGATCGACTTCTGCCTGTTCGACGACGCCGGCGCGAAGGAGGTGGAGCGGGTACGTCTCGCGGGGCGGACGGGGGACGTCCATCATGCCTGGATCCCTGGGGTCGGCGTCGGCGCCCGCTATGGCCTGCGCGCCCATGGCCCTTGGGCGCCGGCGGCGGGGCACCGGTTCAATTCGGCCAAGCTGCTGGTCGATCCGCATGCGCGGGTGCTCGATCGGGGGTTCGTGCTGCACCCGAGCATGTTCGGGCATGATGCGGCGGGTGGGCCGGACGGCCAGGACAGCGCGCCGTTCATGCCGAAGGGGATCGTCACCGAGACCCCTCCGCCGTTCGGGCTGAGCTTGTCGAAGCCCTTTCTTTCCTCTTCCTCCCCACGAGAAAAGAAGGAGGGGGCTTCGACAAGCTCAGCCCGAACGGGTGCAAATGTGAATGGCAAGGGGAGCCGATCGCTGCCCGTGCCGTGGTCCGAGACGATCCTCTACGAGCTTCACGTCCGCGGCTTCACCATGCGGCATGGCGACGTGCCGCCGGCGGTCCGCGGCACCTTTGCCGGCCTCGCTTCCCCCGCTGCGATCGACCATCTCGTCCGGCTCGGCATCACGAGCGTCGAGATCCTGCCGGCCGCGGCGTGGATCGACGAGCGGCATCTCGGGCCGCTCGGTCTCACCAATTACTGGGGCTATAATCCGGTCGCCTTCCTCGCGCCCGATCCGCGCCTGGCGCCCGGCGGCTGGCCGGAGATCGCGGCGGCGGTGGCGGCGCTGGCCGCGGCGGGGATCGAGACGATCGTCGACGTCGTCTACAATCACAGCGGCGAGGGCGACGCGCTCGGGCCGACCCTGTCGCTGCGCGGTCTCGACAATGCGACCTATTACCGGCTGCAGGCCGACGATCCGGCCGCTTATGTCGACGACAGCGGCACCGGCAACACGCTGGCGCTAGACCGTGCGCCGGTGGTGCGGCTGGTGATGGACGCGCTGCGCTGCTGGGCGCGGGCCGGCGTGCACGGCTTTCGCTTCGATCTTGCCACCTGCCTCGGCCGCCGCCCGGACGGCTTCGACCCGCAAGCGCCGCTGCTCGCCGCGATCGAGCAGGATCCGGAGCTGCGCGGGCTGAAGCTGATCGCCGAAGCCTGGGACATCGGCCCCGGCGGCTATCAGGTGGGCAGGTTCGGCGGCGCCTGGGGCGAGTGGAACGACCGCTTCCGGGACGACGTCCGCCGCTTCTGGCGCGGCGATCCGCACCGCCTCGGCAGCCTCGCCACCCGCCTGGCCGGATCGGCGGACCTGTTCGCCGCCAAGAGGCGGCCGTCGCGGGGGATCAACTTCGTCACAGCCCATGACGGCTTCACCCTGGCCGACCTCGTTGCCCACTCGGAAAAGCACAACCACGCCAATGGCGAAGACAATCGGGACGGCAGCAACGAGAATTTCAGCTGGAACAACGGCGCCGAGGGCGCAACCGACGTTCCTGCCATCCGCGCCGCGCGGCTGCACGACCAGCGCGCCCTGATCGCCACCCTGCTGCTGGCGCGCGGCACGCCGATGCTGTCGATGGGCGCCGAACTCGGCCACAGCCAGAGCGGCAACAACAATGCCTATGCCCAGGACAATGAAGGCAGCTGGATCGACTGGGATCGCAGCGACGAAAGCCTTCGCGCCTTCACCCAGCGTCTGATCGCGCTGCGCCATGCCTATCCGGTGCTGCGCCAGGATCGTTTCCTCACCGGCGAGGGCGACGTCCAATGGCTGACGCCCCTGGGGGCGGCCATGACCCCGAACGATTGGGAGAGCGGCGACGGCATGGCGATGCTGCTCGGTCACGCAGGCGAGCGTCTGGCACTCCTCGTCAACGGCGGGCGCGAGGCACGGACTTTCGTCTTGCCGGAGGCGCGGACGGACCTCGACTGGCGCGTTCTTGCCGACAGCAATCCGGAGGAGCGGGACTTTCACGAGGGTGGGCCCGAATTCGCGGTCGCGGGGCGGTCGCTGCTGCTGGTTGCCGAAGAGCCGCGCTGACCTTTAACGAGGTACAAGACGTTCGGAAGAGGGGAGGCCGATGACCGAGACAGTGGCGAACAAGGGACCGCACCGCGCGCACCGGATCCGCAACATCATCGGCGGCTCGGCCGGCAATCTGGTCGAATGGTATGACTGGTACGTCTATTCGGCCTTCACCCTCTATTTCGCGCCGGCCTTCTTCCCCAAGGGCGATCAAACCGCGCAGTTGCTGAGCGCAGCCGCAATTTTCGCTGTCGGCTTCGTGATGCGCCCGATCGGCGCTTGGCTGATGGGCATCTATGCCGATCGCCGCGGCCGCAAGGCGGGTCTCACCCTCTCGGTCACGCTGATGTGCCTCGGATCCTTGCTGATCGCGGTGACGCCGAGCTACGCGTCGATCGGCGTGCTCGCGCCCACCATCCTGGTGCTGGCGCGGCTGATGCAGGGGCTGAGCGTCGGCGGCGAATATGGCGCCAGCGCCACCTATCTGAGCGAGATGGCGGAGCGGAAGCATCGCGGTTTCTATTCGAGCTTCCAGTACGTCACCCTGATCTCGGGCCAGCTGATCGCGCTGGCGGTGCTGCTGGTGCTGCAATCGACGCTGTCCGAAGCGGCGCTCGAAAGCTGGGGCTGGCGAATCCCGTTCGGGATCGGCGCGGTGCTCGCCGTGTTCGTCTTCTATCTGCGCCGCCGCCTTGCCGAGACGCAGAGCTTCGAGAATGCGAAGACGTCCGGGACTCCGCGCTCGAGTGGGCTGACGTTGTTCCGCGACCATCCGCGCGAGGCCTTGCTGGTGATGGGCCTCACCGCCGGCGGAACCTTGGCCTTCTATGCCTACACCACCTACATGCAGAAATTCCTGGTCAACACGTCGGGCTTCAGCCGGGAGGCGGCGACCGAGATCACCGCCGCGGCCCTGTTCGTCTACATGCTCCTGCAGCCGGCGGTCGGCGCCCTGTCGGATCGGGTCGGACGCAAGCCGATCATGATCGGCTTCGGTATCTTCGGCACCCTGCTCACCGTACCGATCTTCACCGCCCTGGAGACGGTGACGAGTGCCTATGCCGCCTTCGGTCTCGTGCTCGCCGCCCTCGTCATCGTCTCCGGCTACACTGCGATCAACGCGGTGGTTAAGGCGGAACTGTTCCCGGCCCACATCCGTGCGCTCGGGGTCGCGCTCCCTTATGCGCTCGCTAACACATTGTTCGGCGGCACCGCCGAATATGCCGCCTTGTGGTTCAAGGATGCGGGGGTCGAGCGTGCTTTCTACTGGTACGTGACCGGGCTGATTTTCCTCTCGCTGCTCGTCTACACGTTCATGCGCGACACGCGCGCGCACAGCCATATCGCGGAGGATTGAGCACTGTCTTCACCGGACTGCCCTCACCCTCCCACCGCTTCGCGGCGGGCCCCTCCCTCTCCCCAAATGGGAGAGGGACCTTTTACTTCCTCTCCCATTTGGGGAGAGGGAGGGCCCCAAGCCGCAGGCTTGGGAGGGTGAGGGCAGTCACCTTCGCGCGAGCGCGGCGATCTTTTCCAGCGCGCGCAGATGCCGTTCCAGCGCCGCCCGCCCTTGTGCGGTCAGCGACAGCCAGGTGCGCTGGCGTCCGCCGAGCGCGGCCTTGCGGAGGCGAACGTAGCCGGCCTCCTGCATCTGGGCGAGATGCTTGGAGAGGACCGAATCGCTGACCTCGATCGTCTCGCGGGCGCTGGCGAACTCCATTTCGTCGACGCCGGCGAGCAAGGCCGACAATTGCAGCCGGGCGGGCGCGTGGATCACCGGATCGAGCCCGTCCGCGCTCATCGCGGCTCCGACAATTCGGCGCGATAGGCGCGCTCCCAGGCGCGGCTCGCCCAGGTTCCGTATGTTCCGACGACCAGCCCCGCAAGAAGGGGCACCGAAACGAGACCGTAGACCTGCTTGCCGATCAGCGCAGCGGCAAGGCCGGCCATGGTGACGCCGACGAACAGCCAGGTGATGCTGCGGGTCCGCCCCTGGCGATAGCCGTTGACGAAAAAGCCGTCGCGGGCGCGGTCGCGGGCGATCACGCCAAAGGTGAGCAGCATGATCGCCGCCACCACCGCCAGCGTTTCCTTCGGCGGCAGCGCATAGCTTGCGACCAGGGCGCCGACGAGCGCACCGAAGGCGAGGTGACGACCGAACGACCATTGCGCCCGGCTCGCCAGGCGCTGCCGCGTCTCGGCGACCGCGGCGAGCGCCGCCGCGGCCTGGTCGCGGTCCATGTTCGGCTGATCGTCGTTGCGCATGGCTCCTCATGCAGACGACTTTCCAAGTGGTCAACTCATCACTTGACGGAGTGGAAAGTCAGCGTCATTTTCCGAATCGGAAAGTGACGCCGTCCGGTTGCGGCAACAGGGAGTGAATGATGATCGAGATCCTATGGCTGATTGCGATGCTCGCCGGCCTCGCCGTGTGGACGGTCCGCGGAAACCGCCAATATGCGGCGTTCAAGCGCGCCGAGGACGAGAGCCGCCGCATCGCCTTCTACCGGCGTTGGACGGTCGAGAGCTTCCTGCTGCTGACCGGCGCAAGCCTGATCACGCTGCTGATGCTCGGCCGAAGCGATGCGCCGTTCGCGATGCCGGATCTGTTCGCATCCTTGGCGGCGCGCCTTCCCAAACACGATCCTGCCCCATCCTCCGACGGCGGCGCGCTCGACTTCGCGATCGGGGTCGCCCTGGCGCTCGGCGGTGTGGCAGCGGTGCAGATCTACCGGCTGCGGCGGGTGGTCGATGCGATCACCGCCGACATCGAGCCTTTGTTCCCGCGCAGCCCACGCGAGCGGATTGCGGTCGTGCCGTTGTGCCTCAATGCCGGCTTCAGCGAGGAATTGTTCTTCCGCCTCGCGCTGCCGTTGCTGGTCGCGGATGTGACCGGCTCGGCAGCGATCGGCTTCGGCGTGGCGCTGGCGGCATTCGGGCTCATGCACGCCTACCAGGGCTGGAAAGGCGTGGTCGGCACCACTCTGGTCGGCGGATTGTTGACCGTCCACTATCTCCAGCACGGCGCATTGTTGTGGCTGATGGGGGTGCATGCCGCGATCGATCTCGTCGCGCTTATCGTGCGGCCGTGGATTGCCGGGCGGATGGTGGGGCGCCGCGCGATGGCAGCCTGACTGCGAAGCTAGGGATAGATTCACCGGCGGCTGGACAGCGCCGCCGGCTTTCCCCACGATGAGGCCGTTTTCGATTCAGGGGGATCAAGACAATCTTGTTGCGTCCGCGTCGTCACCATGCCCGAACTCTGTGCCGTTCGCGGCGCGCGCGTTCTCCAGCACATGCGGCGCGAATTTATTGCACCGGCACATGTCTGATTTGTCCAGCTCGCGCGTCTGATGAGATGCGGGGCTAGAGCCGAAGATGCCGAGCCTTGCCGAAATGCTTGCGAAAGCGCGGCGCGCGGTCCTGCGCCGGGGCGTTTCCGAGGAGGATGCGGATGAACTCGTGCAGGACGCGTTTCTGAAGATCGAGCGTTATGAGCAGCACCAGCCGGCACGCTCGCAGGAAGCCTTGCTGGTGACGGCGGCGGTGAACCTGTCGATCGACCGGGCGCGCCGGCGTGCGCGTGCGCCGTTCGTCGAGCATGACGACATTCAGGCGATCGCGGATCATGCGCCCGATCCCGCTCAGATCGTCGAGGCGCAGGCGCGGCTGCGCCATGCCGGCGACGGGCTGGCCCGGCTGCCCGAGCGAACCCGGCGGATCCTGTTGAAGCGGCGGCTGGACAATATGAGCTTTGCGGAAATCGCCGCGTCCGAGAACATGTCGGTCGCAGCCGTGGAGAAGCAGGTCGCCCGTGCCACCCTTCAGCTGATGCAGTGGATGGCGGAATGGTGAGCGCCGCCCGATCCCGCACCGAAGACGAGATGCCGCCGCGAATCGATGCGGAAGCGGCGGCGTGGATCGCGCGGCTCAATTCAGATGCGCGCTGCCCGGAAACGGACGAGGCGCTTCGTGCCTGGCTGCAGGCGGATCCGGCGCATGAGGCTGCCTTCGAGCGGGCAACGGAAATCTGGTCGATGATCCCCGGCGCGGCGCGCACCGCCGGGCTCGATCGGCCGGCGCCGCGCGCCCAAAGGCCGTCCTTATGCGCGCCGCAGCCATATTGGGGCATGGCGCTTGCTGCGACGATCCTGATCGCAGTGGGCGCCGGGGGCTGGTGGGCGGCGCATCGGCCGCTCGATTACGAAACCGCGATCGGCGAACAACGGGTCGCCACGCTCAAGGACGGCAGCCGCATCGCGCTCAACACCGACACGGAAGTGCATGTCGATTTCGAGGACAATCTGCGCAAGGTGATCCTCGACCGCGGCGAGGCGATGTTCGAGGTGGCGCCCAACCCCGACCGGCCGTTCGTGGTCACCGCCGGCGACCGGACCGTACGCGCGGTGGGAACCAGCTTCATCGTCCGACGAACCGAGAGCGGCGTGGTGGTCACGCTGATCCAGGGCAAGGTCGCGGTCGCATCCTTGCGCCCGACATCGGACCGGCGCACCGACGCGCCCGCAATGCTCACTGCCGGCGAGCGGCTGACGGCGACGGCCGAGGCACCGTCGACGATCGACCAGCCCTCCATCGAGGCGGCCACCGCCTGGCGGCGCGGGCAGGCGGTGTTCACCGACACGCCACTTGCCGCCGCCGTTTCCGAGCTCAATCGGTACGGCGGACCGCGCATCGCGATCGGCGATCCGCGGCTCGGTTCGCTGCGCGTTTCCGGCGTGTTCGCGACCAATGACACGGCCGAATTCGCTGCGGCGATCGCTGCCTTGCACGGTCTGCGGGTGGAGCCCGGGCAAAGCGAACTGCGCATCGTCCGCTGACGAGCGGGCCCGCTGGATCCATTTTGGTGGGATCCCGTGCGTGCAGGTTTGCGCGGATCCGCTCTCAAGAGACGCGTTGAGGAATCAACCTCTTAGCTTGTTCGGACGGCGCCGGACCGACGTTCCATGTCTAGAAATATGCACATCGGGTTACTTTTTTGTGTCCCATTGATGTCGGCTTTGCACTGCAGCATCGTCTAGACAAGTGGGAGACGGGGTCGTCGTCTCCCGCAAGGGGGAAAGATGGTAACCAGATTCTCGTTCGCTGCAGTGGCGCTTGCCACGTCCGCGCTGGTCGCTCCGGTGTCGGCGCAGGCTCAGGCCTTGTTCTCGTTCGATCTGCCGGCGCAGCCGCTCGAGCGATCGCTCCGCGCAGTCGCTGCGCGAACCAATTCCAACATCGTCTTCTCGGAGCCGGCGGTGCGCGGCAAGAATGCGGCGGCGCTCACCGGAAGCTTCGGCGCCGAAGCCGCCTATCGCCGCCTGCTGCAGGGCACCGGGCTGTCGCTGACCGTCACCAGCGGCGGCTCCTACGTGGTCGGCACGCCGCGCAACGAACCCGCGCAGCGGAGCCGAACCTCGATGCAGGGCGGATCGGGGGCGATCGTGGGCCACGTCGCGCAGGCCGACGGCAATCGCAACATCGCCGGCGCGCTCGTCCGCATCGTCGAGACCGGCCAGACCGCAACCGCCGACGATCTCGGCGCCTTCCGTTTCCCGGATCTCGCCCCCGGCACCTACACGGTGGAAATCTCGTTTCTGGGCTTCGAGACGGTCCGCCAGACCGTCGAAGTCAGCGACGGGGCGGCGTCGGCGGAGTTCGTCATGGCCGAGCCGCGCGACGCGGTGGGCGAGATCGTCGTCTACGGATCGCGCAGCGCCCGCGCCAACGCGCTCAACCTGCAGCGCACTGCTGAGAACAGCTCGGACGTGATCTCGGCCGACGATCTCGGCAACTTCACCGGCACCACCTTTTCCGAAGCGTTGCGGCGCGCACCCGGCGTATCTTTCCAGCGCGATGCGGTCACCGGCGACGGCACCAACGTCATCGTCCGCGGCCTCGAGCCCGACATGAACGCGGTCAAGCTCAACGGCCTCAACCTGCCGGTCGGCAACGGCACCGGCCGCTCGGCCGACTTGTCCAACCTGCTCGCCGACTCCGTGAGCCGGATCACCATCCACAAGAGTCTGCTGCCGAGCCAGGACAGCGCCGGCACCGGGGGCCTCATCGAGATCGAGACGCTGTCGCCGCTCAACCGCCCGCGTCGCTACGCCAACGTCCTGATCGAGGGCGGGCTTGGGCCCAAGGATTTCAGCGACGACTTCCTCGCATCCGGGACGATCGCGGGCACCTTCGGCGCGTCGGGCAATTTCGGTCTCAGCGCCTCCGTCCAGTATCGGCGCAATTCGGTGCGCAACCTCTCGTACAACACGATCCTGCGCTACGGCCGGACGCTGCCGGTGAGCGAGAGCGGCGAGCCGAGCGCATTCGAGATGGTCGACCCGCTGACCAATTTTCCGTTCAGGGCCGGCGATGACCAGGCTTACCCGACCCGGATCGATACCAGCTTCAACCATGTGAAGCAGCGCACCATGTCCGGCACCCTGTCGGCCGAGTGGAAGGTGGCGAGCCACACCAACCTCAAGTTCGATTTCCAGCATTCCGAAACCAAGCGCGACAGCTACGGCCTTGCCGACGCTTTCTCGACCGACGCCGAATATATCGACGTGCCGGGCGGCGAGGCGATCGCCGAGCTCCAGATCGATCTTTCCCCGGGCAATGCGGGGCTGCACCGGGAGCAGCTCTATTCCTACGACGCGAACGTCAAGAACGTCACCGACACCTACAGCTTCAACGGCAAGACCAATGTCGGCAAGTTCGAGTTCAAATATCTCGCCGGCTATGCCCATGGCGCGGAAACCCATCCCAGGGCATTCTCGACGACCCTGCGGATGCCCGACACCGACGCGACCGCCGGCTTCTTCGCGCCCGAGGCGGTGGATCCGGCGAGCGGACGCATCCTCACGGGCTGGGGGCCGCGCCGCGGCAACGGCATTCCGCTGCCTTTGCTCAGCCAGGCGGGATGGGCGTTCGTCAACGATCCGGCCAACTTCACCATCGACAATGCCAGCGGGCAGATCGACGAGACCAAGGGTCTGAACGACCGCTACACCGGCAGCTTCAGCGCCAAGTTCCAGCCCGATGCCGGTTTCTTCAGCTATGTCGAGGCGGGCGCCTATTATGAGCGCACCGAGTTCAAGAGCGACCTCGTCCGTTCGCAGCTCGGCGGCAACGTGCCGGCATCGTCGGTGGGGTTGGAATTCGGTCCGTCCGACCTGTCGCGGATCGGCGTCAGGACACCAGGCTTTGCCGTCGTCGACGAGAAATCGCTGCGCACGTTCGTGCGGAACATCGACGATCTCGCCGCGGTGGGCAGCGGCTTCACCCTGACCCCGATCGTGCCCCATCCCGATCAGGGCAAGCAGCGCACGCTCGAGGAGAGCTTCGCCGCCTACGTCCAGTCGCGACTGACCTTCGGCAAGCTCGAGCTGATCGGCGGCGTCCGCTACAATCGCACGCATCTCGAAGCCGCCAACCTGCTCTTCCCAAGCTATATCGGACCGATCCTGCCGGAAAATGGCGGCGGCTTCGGCAACGATCTCAAGTTCCAGAACGAGTTCGCGCAGCTGGTCACCGAGACCGAGACGGCGAGCGACTTTCTGCCGCGCATCCTGTTCAACTACCGCCAGAGCGACAATCTGATCTTCCGCGGCGGCTATTTCCTGTCGGTCGCCCGGCCGCAGATCGGCCAGCTCTCCGCCCAGACCCGGATCTCGTTCATCAACATCCCGATCCCGGGCCCCGAAGGCGTCAAGCCGATCCTGCAGATCGGCACCGGCAATCCCGACCTCAAGCCGGCGACCACCCAGAATTTCGATCTCAGCGTCGAATATTATCACAAGATCGGGATCATGAAGCTGAGCGGCTTCTACAAGCGGATCGACAATCTGCTGCAGGCCAACATCACCAATGGGCCGGCCAACCTCGCCGCGATCACGCTGCCGGACCACCCCTATTTTCAAGGCGCGCCCTATTTCGATCCGGCAAATCCCAGCGGCGCGATGATCGTCGGCAGCACGCCCGCGAACAGCGACCGTGTCGCCACGATCTGGGGCATCGAGGGCCAGATCGAGCGCCAGTTCGATTTCCTGCCGGGGATCTGGAGCGGGTTCGGCATCTTCGCCAACTATACCTACACCAAGAGCAAGCGGTCCGAGACCTTCTCGTGGGTCTATGATCCGGAGCCGGATCATCAATACGAGTTTACCTCGATCCCGTTCAACCAGCAGCCGAAGCATTCCGGCACGGTGGCCTTGACCTACAACAAATATGGGGTCGACGCGACGTTGACCTACGGCTTCCAGTCACGGGCGCTGTCGAGGTTCGCGCCGCGGGCGCTGAGCGTGTTCAGCGAGGGCGTGCAGACGCTCGACTTTCGTGCCGAATATTGGCTGAAGCCCAGCTTCGGCCAAGTGCGGCTCTACGTGGAAGGCTCCGATCTGCTGCGCGGCACCTCGAGCCCCGACGTCGAGGAGACGTTCGGCGGCCAGATGGGCAGTCCGACCTTCTACACCCGCGCCACCTATCTCGGCGGTAGACGCTTCAAGATCGGCGTCGCCACCACCTTCTGACCCTTCCCTGGGCCGGCCCGGTCCCCCATGCCTCGGGCCGGCTCCTTTTCTCTCAAGGATCCTTGTTCATGAAATCATTCATGCTGCTCGCCGCGGCCGCCGTGGCAGCGATCGCAGCCACCGCCGCGCCCGCGGCGGCTCCGGCTCCGGTCGCCGCCGGAGCGCTCGTGCCCTATCAGCAATTCACGCTCGCGAACGGGCTGCGGGTGATCGTTCATGAGGATCACAAGACGCCGAAGGTCGCAGTGTCTGTCTGGTACCATGTCGGCTCGGCCAACGAACCGGAGCGCAAATCCGGCTTCGCCCACCTGTTCGAGCATCTGATGTTCAACGGCTCCGAGCATCACGACAAGGAATATATGCCACCGCTGCAGGAGATCGGCACCTCCGGCGTCAACGGCGCGACCTCGCTCGACCAGACCTATTATTACGAGATCGTGCCGACCGGCGGACTGGAGCGGGTGCTCTGGCTCGAATCCGATCGCATGGGCTATCTGCTCGGCGCGGTAACGCAGGCCAAGCTCGACGAGCAGCGCGGGGTCGTCCAGAACGAGAAGAGGCTACGCGAGGGCCAGCCTTATGCGACGATGGACCAGCGCGTCGCCGCCGGCCTGTTCCCCGCCGACCATCCCTACAACCACCCGACGATCGGATCGATGGAAGATCTGACCGCGGCCTCGCTCGACGACGTCAAGCAGTGGTTCCGCGATTATTACGGTGCGGCCAACGCGGTGGTGACCCTGTCCGGCGACGTGACGCCGGAGCGCGCCAAAGCGCTTGCCGAAAAATATTTCGGCAGCATCCCGGCGGGGCCGCCCACCGGCCGGCTGACCGCCTGGGTGCCGACCCTCGAACATGACAAGAGCGAGGTCGTCGCGGAAGCGGTGCCCGAGACTGCGATCACCTGGAACTGGGCGGTGCCGGGCCGCGGCACCGCCGACGCGCCGGCGCTGCGCATGGCCGCCTATGTGCTCGGCCGCGGCAAAACCTCACGCCTCTATCGTGCCCTGGTGCAGGACAGGCAGCTCGCGACCTCCGCCTCGGCAAATTATTCGTCTTATGCGGTGGCCGGGATATTTTCGGTCGACGTTCGGCTGAAGGAGGGCGTCGACCGCGCGGCGGCCGAGAAAGTGATCGCCGAGGTGATGGCCGATTTCCTCAAGTCGGGCCCGACCGCGGCCGAGCTGGAGAGCGCCAAGGTGACCGCTTACGCGGACACGGCGCGAGCGATGGAATCGATCTACGTGCGGGCGATGGCGCTTTCGGACGGGGCGGTGTTCGCGGATGATCCGGGCGCCTTTGAGAAGGAGGATGCCCGCTTTGCGGCGACCGGAGCTCCCGCCGTCCGCGCCGCCTCCGCGACATGGCTGAGCAAGGCTTCGTACCGGCTGACCGTGCTGCCGTTCGGCAGCCACCAGGCGATCGCCGATGCCGCCGATCGCCGCACGATCCCGCCGCTGGGACCCTCGCCGGAGCTCGCTCTGCCGGCGACGCGCGAGGCGAAGCTTTCCAACGGCATCCGGGTCGTGCTGGCCGAGCGGCCGGGCGCGCCGCTGGTCGAAATGGCTATGGTATTCGACGCCGGCCGCGCGGCGGAGCAGCATGCCAAGCGCGGCATCCAGGGCTTCACCCTGGGATTGATGGACGAGGGCACCAGGAGCCTCGACAGCCAGGCGCTGGCGGAACGGCAGGCGCTGCTCGGCACCCGCATCTACGGTTTTAGCGACACCGATACGACCGCCTTCCAGCTGTCGGCGCTCACCCGCGCGCTGCCGGAGTCGGTCGCGCTCTGGGCCGATTACATCCGCAACCCGGGCTTCCGTCCAGCCGACATCGAGCGGGACAGGGCGCTCGGCCTGTCCGGCCTTGCCCAGTCACTCGCCAACCCCGACGACGTCGCCCAGCGCACCTTCGCCAATCTGATCTACGGCGCCGATCATGCTTATGGCGTGGCGCTTGCGGGCCGTGCCGAGACGCTCAAGGGGTTCACGCGCGATGATGTCGTCGCCTTCCACGAGAGCTGGATCCGCCCGGATAATGCAGTGATCTATGCGGCCGGCGATACCGATCTCGCTACGCTCACGGGGGCGCTCGAGAAGGGCTTCGGCGGCTGGCGGCCGCCCACCCGGCCCAAGGGCAGCAAGACGCTTGCCGCGGTGCCGGCTGCGACCGCCCCGCGGATCGTGCTGATCGACAAGCCGGGCGCACAGCAATCCGCGATCCGCGTCGGCCAGGCGGTGATCGACGGCCTCGACGCGCGCGACTTCGATCTCGACGCGGTCAACGACGTGCTCGGCGGCGGCTTCACGTCGCGGCTCAACATGAACCTGCGCGAAGCCAAAGGCTGGAGCTATGGGGTCAACAGCTTCGTCGAGGATTCGCGCGGGCCGCAGCTGTTCGGGATCGCGACGAGCATCCAGACCGACAAGACGGCCGAAGCGCTCGCCGAACTCGCCCGGGAGCTGCGCGACATCGGCAAGGATCGTCCGGCCACGGCCGACGAGATCGCCCTTGTCGTCAAGGGCCAGGTGCTCGGCCTCCCGGGCCAGTTCGAGACCAACCAGGCGATGGTCGGCTATCTGCGCTGGGTCAACCGGTTCGACCGCCCCTACGACTACATCACCACCTTGCCGCGGCAATATGGCGCGCTCCGGCCGGAGACGATCACGGCGACCGCCAATGCCCTGCTCACCCCGGGAGCGATGACGTGGGTGGTGGTCGGCGATCTGTCCAAGACCGAGGCCAAGATCCGCGCCCTGAAGCTCGGCAGCGTCGAGGTATGGGATTCGGAAGGCCGCAAGCTTCGCTGAGCGGGGGCTCCGCGGCCACGCCCGGTGGGCGGGCGTGGCCGGAGCCTATTTGCCGCAGATGACCGAAGCGGCGCCGGGTCCGGTGATCGTGCAGCTTGCCGGGCCGGCGATGCGGACCTCGCCGAGTCCGTTGGCCGACACTCTTGCGGTGCGGACCGCACGGAAGCCGATGCTGCCGCTGCTGTCGGAGACCAACGTTGCATCATCGGCGGCGAGACCCTCGCCATCGAGCGTCCCGCTGCCCTGGACGGTGGCGCGGAGCTGCTTCGCCTTGCCGGCAAGTTTCAGGGTGCCGGCACCGGCAAGGGTGAGGGCGAGCGCGTCGCTGTCGACGGCGCCGATCGTCATCGCGCCGCTGCCGGAGAGCGACAGATCGGCCTTGAGGCCACGGAGGCGATCGATGGCGAGGCGGCCCGCGCCGACGATGGCCGCGGCCCTCAATTCGCGGGTGGCGAGTTCGATGGTGACCGGACCGCTGCCCGCACCCGGCGTGCCGCCCCAGGCGGAGCGGTTCGGATGGATCTTGAGCACGCCCGACTGGACCTCGATCGTCACGCGATCGAGCGCCGCCTGGTCGCCTTTCGCCCGCGCCCGCGTCGTCGTGCCGGTGACGAGGGTGACCTGGTACGGTCCTTCGATCCGGAGGCGATCGAAGTCGGTGACGGAGTAGCTGCGCTCGGCGGCGAGCGCCGGCGCGGCGGCGAGGAGCGGGAGCAGAAAGGCGGCACGGTGGATCATGCGCCGGAGCATGGCCGCAAATGGTTAACAGCCGGGTAAAGCGGCGATCCGTCTCTTCTTCTTGTTCTCCCCCTTCAGGAGAGGACAAGAAGAAGCGGAGGGCCGAGGACGAACACCGCGCCGCGAAGCAGGCGGGGCGCCGGCCCCCGCATCACCCCGTGCAGCGCGCCTCGCCGGAGCCCATCTTCGAGATATTGCACTTGGCAGGGCCGGAGAGTTCGACGTCGCCCGAGCCGACGATCGAGATGTCGGCGCTCTGCATGGCGCGCGCCTTGACGTTGCCGGAGCCGACGATCGAGACGTTGGTGCGCTGGACTTCCAGGCCTTCGAGCGAAAGGTCGCCCGATCCCGCGACGGAAACGTCGCCGCTCTCCGCTTTGCCCTTGGCGCGGATGCCGCCCGAGCCGGCGATCGAGAAGCTCGCCGCCTTCACCTGGAGTGCGCCGATGTCCATGTCGCCGGAGCCGCCGATCGAGCCTTCGAAGCGGTCGCCGCTCACCTTGTCGATCTTCATGTCGCCGGAACCGCCGATCGAGGCCGCCGCGAGCGCGGGCAGGGTGACGTAGACCGTCACCGGAGACTTGTCGGAGTTCCACTTGAAGGAGAAGCCCTTCTTGGTGCCGATCTCGAGCTCGCCGTCTTCGACCCGGATGTCGAGCTTGTCGATGATCC
Source organism: Sphingosinicella sp. BN140058 (assembly GCF_004135585.1). Lineage (NCBI taxonomy): Bacteria > Pseudomonadati > Pseudomonadota > Alphaproteobacteria > Sphingomonadales > Sphingosinicellaceae > Sphingosinicella > Sphingosinicella sp. BN140058. The sequence continues at coordinate 3,270,876 of NZ_CP035501.1, forward strand.
CGAGATCGCCCTCCGCGCGCACCGATGGCGCGCCGCCGACCGTGACCACGACATTGTGCGGTCCGCCGAGCGCGACCTTGTCGAAGCTGCCGACCTCGAACGCGCGGCTGCCGTTCTGGCCGCTCGGCTTGGCGTCGTGATTCTGCGCATCGGCGCTGAAGTTGCACGCCGCCAGCAGCAGCATCGACCCCAGGGTCGCGATTGGTCCGCGCATCGTTTCTCTCCCCATCAGGTGTATTGCCTGTATAATACGCAGCTGCGACGCGCGGTGCAAGTGGGAAGAAGGGGAGGCGCAGGGCACTCGCATTTGGGTCAATAGGGTCTTTGCCTGGCCAGGCCCCTCATTCCTCCCTGTCGCCATAGGCGATGGAGAGGGATGATCAGGTTTGAACTGCCCTGCAGTTTAGAGCCATGCCGGTGGCATGGCGCGCCTGATCATCACGAAGTGCGGTGGAGGGGCTTCAGGCGCTGATGGCCCCTCCACCAGCTTTCAGCTGGTCCCCCTCCCCATCCGCTTTGCGGACAGGGAGGATGAGAAGGTCAAATGCAATCACCCTAAGGGGCGGCGCTACCGCGAACGCCCCTCCAGCCCTTGCTGGAGGGCGGGGGGTGGTTCTTCTTCCTGCTCTCTGCGGGGCTCGGTTGGAAGTCCGTGAAGAAGGGGCCACCCCCGGCCCCTCCAGCAAGGGCTGGAGGGGAGACACGCCTTTTCCTGACCGGATAGGGTGGTGACGAAATCGACCGGTTACCTGGGTGACAGGTTCAGCCACGTCTCCGCTTCGCGCATGCACGAAGGGACAAAAAAAGGCGGCCCGTTTCCGGACCGCCTCTTTGGCTGGATCGGTGGGGAGGCTCAGGCCTCGATCACCTTTTCCTTGTTGTAGATCGCGGCAGCCTTGTTGAGGATGTCGAGGATCTTGTCGAGCGCCTTGGGCTCGTCGAGCCCTTCGAGCGCGGCCAATTCGCGAGCGAGGCGGCTGGAGGCCGCTTCGAAGATCTGGCGCTCGGAATAGCTCTGCTCCGGCTGATCGTCGGCGCGGAACAGGTCGCGGGTCACCTCGGCGATCGAGACGAGATCGCCCGAGTTGATCTTCGCTTCATATTCCTGCGCGCGCCGCGACCACATGGTGCGCTTCACCTTCGGCTTGCCCTTCAGGGTGGCGAGCGCTTCCTGCATCGTCTTGTCGGACGACAGCTTGCGCATGCCGACGCTCTCGGCCTTGTTGGTGGGGACGCGGAGCGTCATCCGCTCCTTTTCGAAACGAAGCACATAAAGCTCGAGCTGCATGCCCGCGATATCCGTGCTCTGCAATTCGATGACACGACCGACGCCGTGCTTGGGATACACCACATAATCGCCAACGTCGAAGCTCAACGCCTTCGCTGCCATCTATTTCGACCTTCCTATGGAATTGGCGCGCGGGGTGCCGGATCGCCTCCCCAACGAACCCGGATGCCTTTAGCGGCCTGCAAAATCATCATCACACGCGAATGCGCAGACGCAATCGCCTTCCGATGATCAGCATATATCACGAAGGGTGCTGAAAAGCTACCCTTTTAGGCAAGGCGTGGCCGATTCCCGTCCAGTCGCGAGACAGTCCGGGATTCCCTGATTGCCAGAGACTTAAACCGCGCTTGCGCGGCGGAGACTCAGTCTCCCAGGCCGGGACTGGCCGAGAAATATTTCTCGAACTTGCCTTCCTCGCCCTTGTGGTCGTCGGCATCGGCCGGAGATTCGCGCTTGCGGGTCAGGTTCGGCCATTCGGCCGAATAGGTCGCGTTGACCTCCAACCACTTTTCGAGGCCGGCCTCGGTATCGGGCAGGATCGCCTCGGCCGGGCATTCGGGCTCGCAGACGCCGCAATCGATGCACTCGTTAGGATTGATGACGAGCATGTTCTCGCCCTCGTAGAAGCAGTCCACCGGGCACACTTCCACGCAGTCCATATATTTGCAGCGGATGCATGCATCGGTGACGACGTAAGTCATGACTTCCTTCTCCCTGTACGGGCCGGCTCTAGTCGCCGCCCCCTTCGCTCGTCAACGGGGAGCCTTCGACCAGCTCGCTGTAGAGCATGCGCGCTTCCGCCGGCGGGCCGCGGCGAGCGGGCAAGGCTTCGATCCGCAGCACCCGCACCCTGCCGTGAACGGCGAAAGACAGCACGTCGCCGATCCGCACCGGCGCGTGGGCACGATCGACGATCCGGCCCGAGAGGCGCAGATGCCCTCCCTCGGCCAGCGCCTGGGCGAGCGACCGGGTCTTCACGATCCGGGCGAACCAGAGGAATTTATCGAGCCGGAGCGTGTCAGCCACGCCGGAGCCCCGCCAGCGCCGCAAAGGCATGGGAAGGATCCGCCTGGGGCTCCGGCCGCCGGCGGGCATGGCCGCGCCACACCCAGCCAGGCTGTTCGCCCGGCGTGGCGCCGCTCGGGCGGAAGCCGAGATCGCGCATCAGCTTGGCGATCGTCTGCGGCTGCAGGCCGAGCGAGGTGGCGAGCGCTTCGTCGACATAGGTTTCCGCCTTGCCGGCGCGCGCCTCGAACGCGCGCTTCGCCAGCCGCTCGACAAGATCGACCCGGACCATCTGCGGGCCGAGCGCGCGATAGCCGAGCCTGGCGAGCAGCCGCCGCTCCGTCTCTCCCGGTGTCGGCAGGACGACGGCGGATTCGGACGGGAGCAGGGGCATGGCGACGCCCGAGCAGGCGCTGCGCAGCGCCGTACGCCAGCGCCGCGGCTCCGGCTTCAGGATGTCAGGCAGATACAGATCGAGGGCGCCGATCCGGACCCTGAGGCGGGTGATCAGCTTGCGCTGCTCGCGCTCGAGCGCGGCGATCGGCTTGGCCACCACCTCCCGCGGCACGATCCCGCCTTCGTCGACCAGCATCGCCAGGATCGAGCGGATCGCGGGCGGCGCACTCGAATCCTGCGCCGCCGCACCCGCGGCGCGCAGCGGCGCCAGCCAGTGTTCGACCTGATGGCGCAGCCAGAGGTCGAGACGCGAGGTGACGGTGGAGCGTCCGCGTTCCGACAGCCGATCGAGCCTGCGATCGATCAGCAGGCGCGGCGACAGCAGATTCTTGCCCGGGCCGAGCCGCGCCACCTCGTGCCCGCGCCATAGGATCGCGATCGGCAGGCCGGGATCGGTGCGGAGGGTGAAATGGTCGTCGGTGTCGGCGGCGAGGGCTGCCGCGCGCTTCTCGAACTCGCCGCCGAGCCGGCGCTCGGCTGTGGCCAGCAGCATCTTGCGATCGGCGTGCTTGGCGGTCGGATCGACCTCGAACGAGAAGCCCTCCATGCGGCCGATCGGGAACGAGCCGACGGTGACCTCGCCCTGCTCGTCGACGATCACCGGGAATTCGCCGGCACCCTTGCGGCCGATGTCGCGCAGCAGCACCGAGGTGCGGCGGTCGACGAAGCGCTGGGTCAGGCGCTCGTGCAGCGCGTCGGAGAGCTTCTCTTCGACCTCGCGGGTGCGCTCGGCCATCGTCACCGGATCGGCCAGCCAGTCGGCGCGATGAGCGATATAGGCCCAAGTGCGCACTCCGGCGATGCGGTCGGCGAGCGTGTCGATATCGCCCTGGACGTTGTCGAGCGCGGCCACCTGACTTGCATACCAGCCCTGCGGAATGCGGCCGTCCCCTTCGCTGAGATGCAGGAAGATGCGGCCGACGAGGCGAGCGTGATGATCGGGGCCGGTCTTGCGGAAATCGGGAAGGCCGCAGGACGCCCAGAGACGCCGGACCTGGTCCTGACCCTTGGCGCGGGCCGCGATTTCCGGATCCTCGGCGAGCCGCTTCAGCACGGCGAGATCGATCGCCTCCGGCGCCGCGCGCAGCCCGAGGGCGGTCGGCCGGCGCTCCAGCGAGCGAACCAGCGCGTCGACGCTGCGGACATCGGGATCGCCCTCGCGCCAATAGAGATGGTCGAGCGGAGCGAAGCGATGCTCCTCGATCGCTTCGATCTCCTCGGGCCGGAATTCGGCAGCGAGTTCGCCTTCGAGCGTGATCGAGCCGAAGGTGCCGTCGCGCTGGTGGCGCCCGGCGCGGCCGGCGATCTGCGCCATCTCGGCCGGAGTGAGGCGGCGGCGGCGGCGCCCGTCGAACTTGGACAGGCCGGCAAAGGCGACATGGGTCACGTCCATGTTCAGCCCCATCCCGATCGCGTCGGTGGCGACGAGATAATCGACCTCGCCCGCCTGATACATCGCCACCTGCGCGTTGCGGGTCCGAGGCGACAGCGCGCCCATGACCACCGCGGCACCGCCCCGCATCCGGCGCAGCATCTCGGCCACCGCATAGACCTGCTCGGCGGAGAAGGCGACGATCGCCGAGCGCGGCGGCAGCCGCGACAGCTTGGTCGGCCCGGCATATGAGAGGGTGGAGAAACGCGGGCGGCCGATGATCTCGGCCTTGGGCAGCAGCGCGCGAACCATCGGCGCCAGCGCTTCGGATCCGAGGATCATCGTTTCCTCGCGGCCGCGGGCATGAAGCATGCGATCGGTGAAGACGTGGCCGCGCTCCGGATCCGCGCCGAGCTGCGCCTCGTCGAGCCCGACAAACGCGAAATCACGCTCCATCGGCATCGATTCCGCCGTGCACAGGAACCAGCGTGCGTCCCGAGGCAGGATCTTCTCCTCGCCGGTGATCAGCGCGATCTGGTTCGCGCCCTTGAGCTTGACCATGCGATCATAGACTTCGCGCGCCAGCAGCCGCAGCGGAAAGCCGATCATCCCCGACGAATGCGCGGCCATGCGCTCGACCGCGAGGTGGGTCTTGCCCGTATTGGTCGGACCGAGAATGGCGGTAAGCGGGGCCCGCGCGAACTGACTCATGGGAACTAGATCGGGCCTCCGGTCGGCAGACGCAATGATCTGCATAAGAGGGAGCAACGATTCAACGGCTCATCGGCTCCAGCCGACGCTTCGCCGCAGGGGAGGCAAGCCCGTACCAGGGTCTTAATGTTGATTTAACTGTGTTTCCGCAGAGTCCCGGGGTGTGAAGCGACGGGCAGGGCCAACGGGCTGCGCCTCGGCGCTTCGAAATCTTTGGTTTGAGACTGCGGGGATTGCCGCTTTGTATCAGTTCAACACTTTCGGAGCCGGCAACGCCGGAGGCGGCGGCGCCGCAACGCTCAGCGCCGATGCGGCCCTGCTCCGCTCGCGCAGCTTCGGCGTCCGCCAGGACGAGCCGCCGCAAGGCCGTCGTTTCGATCTCGTCGTCGATCTCGGCAGCGGGATCGGCTCGCTGACCTGGTTCCGCGGCCTCGCGACCTGCGGATTGCTCTGCTACGCCGCGATCTCGCTCGCACCCGGCTTCGATCCGATCCCGACGGCTTCGGCCAAGCCGCTTTCCGACCGCCAATGGGACCAGGCCAAGGCGCTCGCAATCTCGCCGCTCGCGCTCGGCGCCGATACCGGCCGCCGCATGGCACCGAACGAAAAGAAGGTGCGCCCGCTGCTCGATACGCCGGAGCGTCCCAGCCTCGATCTCATCGCGACGATCGGCATGGGCGACAGCTTCGCCCGTGCGCTGACCCGGACCGGCATCGCCGATGCAGAGGCGGACCGGGTTGCAACCCTGATCGGCGGGGTCGTTCCCGTTGACGACTTGAGGCCCGGTACCGCGATGCAGATCGTGCTCGGCCGTCGCGCCAATCGCTCCACTGCTCGCCCGCTGCAATCCCTGGCGCTTCGTGCCCGCTTCGATCTCAAGCTCGAGATCGTTCGCCAGGGCAAGGACTATATCGTCAAGCGCACGCCGATAGCGGTGGATACCACGCCGCTCCGCATCCAGGGCAGCATCGGCGACGGCCTGTACCGCTCGGCGCGGGCGCTCGGCGCTCCGGCCAAGGCGGTGGAAGCCTATATCCGGGCGATTGCCGGGAAGACCGAGATCGGCTCGCTCGGCCGATCCGACCGGTTCGACATCATCCTGGAACACAAGCGCGCCGCCACCGGCGAGACCCAGACCGGCGACCTCCTGTTCGCCGGCCTGAATCGCGCCAGCGGCAAGGATCTCCAGCTCCTGCAATGGGAGCAGGACGGCAAGCTGCAATGGTTCGAGGCGGAAGGGGTCGGCCGCAGCAGCGGGACCCTGACCCGTCCCGTTCCGGGCACCGTCTCGTCCAATTACGGCATGCGCCGCCACCCGATCCTGGGCTACTCGCGCATGCATCGCGGCATGGATTTCCGCGCCGGCTACGGCACGCCGATCCTGGCGGCGACCGACGGCAAGGTCGCGTCGGCCGGCTGGGCCGGTGGCCACGGCCAGCGCGTCCAGCTGACCCACAGTGACGGCCTGTCGACGAGCTATTCGCACATGAGCCGGATCGCGGTGCGTCCCGGCACCAGCGTCCGCCAGGGCCAGGTGATCGGCTATGTCGGATCCACCGGCCTTTCGACCGGCCCCCACCTCCATTACGAGCTCTACAAGAACGGCGTTTCGGTCAATCCGGCGAGCGTGACCTTCGTCAGCCGTTCGCAGTTGAGCGGCACCGAGCTTGCCAGCTTCCGCCAGAAGCTGCGTGGCCTGCTCGGCACCCCGGTCGGCGGCACCATTCGCAGCGCGGAGGCGACGCCCAAGGCGCCGGCCGCCGGCGTGATCCGCGCCGGCGCGACCGCGCCGAACAAGGCGCTCGGTGCAACCCTGCGCACGGCGCAGGCCGCGTCGAAGAAGAAGCCGTCGTAAGCAGACGGGGCGGGCGCTCCCGCGTGGGCGTGAGCGGGCGGCCGGGAACGGCCGCCCGCCAGTGACGTTCATCGGAGCAAAGGAGCTCCGATATGGCGGATACAACATTCGACACGCCCGGCGGCGGCAGCCCGGCCCCGAGCGCACCCGGCGCGGCCGACAGCGAACGCGGTCGTCCCGCGACCTTCGATCCCAAGAGCGGCGAAGTGCATGGCAGCGGCTCGGGCGCGGGCGGCGGCGGCAACCAGGCCGAGGATTATGACGGCGATCCCATGGCCGGCGCGAGCCAGGAGCCGGTCGGCAGGGCACGTCCGATCGACAAGGCCATCGACCGCCCGATCGACCCCGACGAGGGAATTTGATCATGGCCGGCACCCAAAGCGGCAGCGGCCATCCGACTCCGGGCAGCGATGAGGCCCGCCACCACGAAATTCCCGAAAGCCTGGAAGCCGAGAAAGGCCGCGGCGACGATTCGCGGCCGGTCGTCCAGCCCGGCCGCGACGCGGTCGCGCCCGACGGCACGCGCTACCGCTATGACGATCTCGGCCGCGCCGAAGACGTCGAGGATTGAGAACAGGAGAGACAGGATGGCAAACGACAACGACAATGCGCCGCTGAGCGGCAGCGATCTTCAGAAATCCCAGTCGGGCGGCGGTTCCGGCGAGTTCGGCGGCAGCATGGACCAGCGCCAGGCAGAACCGGTCGGCGGCGGCACCACCGCCAGCGACCGCAGCAGCGCCGGCGGCTCGAGCGGCACCGGCGGCTACGGCAAGGCCCAGAACGTGACCCTGCAGCGCGAAGGACAGCCGGCGCAGGGCAGCCAATCGGGGCTCGCCGGCGGCGATCTCAGCGAAGGCGGCCGATCCGAGGACAGCAGCGAGATCGGCAACGCACCGAGCGGGCAATCGCGCGGCGAACGCTACGACGAGGAGCAGGGCGGCGGCCGCGGCGTGATGTTCGACGGCACCAGCAGCGTAAGCGAATATGTCGACGACCAGGGCGACGGCCGCGGCGAAACCGACGCGGAGGAATTCGAGCGCGAGAGCGACTGAGCGCTCCTCTTTGCATGCGGCGGGGCGGCGGTGCCCTCCAGGGAACCGTTCGCCCCGCCGCACGTCTGTTACGCATCAGTTACAACCATGGGGACTGAGCATGGCGAACTCGAACTCCGACGACCAGAAGACGAGCGGCTCCAGGACCGGCGGTGCCGATGCGGACAAGGAGTCCGGCGCGGTCTTCCCCGATGCGCTCAAGGAAGCTGGACAGCGTGCTGCGGAACTGGCCCAGAATCCGATCGCGCGGTCGATGATGGCCGCCGGTCTGGTCGCCGCGGCCGCCGCGCTGACCGCCAATGCCCGCGTTCGCAAGACGGTGCGCGACGCCGGCACCGACGCAGTCGACACCGCGAGTGCGGCGGCGGACAGCGCCAGCAAGATCGGTGCGGCGATCGTCTCGGCGGCGACCGACGCAGTGCGCCGTCTGCTCTCGGTCGGTGAGAGCGGCACCGGTTCGAACGCGGAGTCGAGCAGCGACGGCAAATCCACTTCGTCGCGATCCGCAGCGGCGAAGAGCGGACGCGGCAGTAGCAGCAGCCGCAAGAGTTCGGCGTCGGCCAGCCGATCGAAGGCCAGCTCCGGCGGCAGCCGACGCGGCAAGGCCGCTGCGGCACCGACCGCCGAGAGCACCGGCGCGGGCGAATCGAGCGGCGGCGCCAAGGCCGCCGGCAGCCGGTCGCGGACCAGCGCCAAGACGGCGAGTGCCGGTAAGACCAAGGCGAGCGCCAGCGGAACCAGCTCTGGCGGGCGCGGCCGCTCCGGCGCAAACGGCTCGACCGGCAGCAGCGATGCCGGTGCGGCCAAGGCCCCGGCGAAGCGGGCGACGAAAAGCGCACCGGCCGGCACCCGCAGCAGCGGTGGGCGGCGCAAGGCAACTGGAGACGGCGCCGGCGCTTCGGCATCGGGCGGCAGCAGTGGTTCCGGCGGCGGCGACAGCTGACGCAGGCACCGACTCCACGACAAGAAAGAAACGGGGCTCGGCCGTCGCGGCCGAGCCCTTTCTTATCTAAAGCGGCCGCCCGGCCGCGCAGGCTTCGAATTCGACCGGATCGTGCGCGCAGATGATCCGGACCTCGCCCGATTTCTCCACGGAGAGCCGGCGCAACCGTTCCTGATTGCTGAGGCGCGCGCTACGATCCACTTCCATCAGGTTCTGATAGCCGCGCAGGCCCGGCGTGCATTTCCGCCTGGGACCGCGCATCTCGCCGCGGTAGAAATAGGCGTCGCCGGCGTGAAGGAACCAGCCGTCGTCGGCCTGGATGGCTATCCCGGCATGACCCCATGTGTGGCCTGGCAGGGGCACGAACAGGATTTCGGGCGGCAGCCCCTCCAGCGCACGCACCGCAGGAAAGCCGAACCAGGCCTCGCCATTGCCGCTGTAGCGCCGCCACTTGTCGACTTCGTTGAACTGCGCCGGACGATAGCGGTTGCGCGGAACGAAGCCCCTGCGCGGACCGGTGGCGGCGGTGAACTCCGCATCCATCAGGTGGATGGTCGCGTGCGGGAAATCCTCGAGCCCGCCGGCATGATCGAAATCGAGGTGGGTGAGCAGGATGTGACGAACGTCGGAGGGGTTGAAGCCAAGCCGCTGGATCTGCCGGATCGCAGTTTCTTCCTCGCGCAGCTTGATGTTGAGCAGGCTGCGCATCGTCTTGGTGATTCGCGGATCGGGGGGGCGATGGGGATGGTCGACGTCCTTCAGGCCGTAGCCGGTGTCGATCAGCACGAGGCCGTCATTGGTTTCGATCAGCAGGCAATGGCAGACCAGGCGGCCGGTGAGCCCGAGGCTCCGGCCGTCGAAGAATGCGCCCCCGAACGGGCAATCGGTTCCGCAATTGAGGTGATGTATCCGCATCGGCGCGCCTCCTGTTCGAGGCGGCTAACGCCGGCCGCGGCGCGGCGGCTCCGAGCCGGTGCAAAAAAGAAGCGGGGCGCCGCTCGGACGCCCCGCTTCGGGTACGCATTACAAAAAAGGCAGAGGCCTTAGCGGCAGCGGGCTCGGCTGCCGCGATTGCGATCGATCTCGCGGCCGGCAAGGGCACCCGCGACGGCACCGAGAACCGTTCCGGTGGTTCGTTCGCCCCGGGTGTCGATCGCCCGGCCAGCGAGGGCACCGGCAGCGCCGCCGACGATCAGGCCGGTGGTGCCGTTCTTGCGCTTGCAGCGCACGCGACCCTGGCTGTCGCGCCAGGTGCGGCCGTGATAATAACCATCGTCGCCGCGCGCGAAGGCGGGGGCGGCGGGCATGACCGGCATCGCCATCGTGGCGGCCAGCACGGCAAGAGTGACTTTACGCATGAGTTCCTCGCTGGTTGATTTCTTGTCTGGTCCAACGCCTCCCTTATGGATGCAGTTTCATTAACCTAAAACAACGATCGGTTCAGGTGGGAGCAGGAGGCGCTCGCCTCGTCGCGAAGCCGCTCACCGGGGCAGAACCGCGCGTGGAAATGCGCGTTGTGGGCGCGAAGGAGAGCGACAATGAGCAACAAGCATCTTCGTCCGGACGAGACCCCCGCCGACCTGCAGGACGATCTCGAACGTGATCCCGGCATCAGCCAGTCCAAGGGATTGTTTGCGGGCGACACGTCGACCGATGCCGACCTGATCAAGGGCGACAACACGATCGAGGGCGACATCGACAATGACGCGGGCGTCGCCGGCGGCGTGAACCCGAAGGAGGGGCACGACCACTGAACGTACAAGCCTCGCCGCAGAGCGAGGCGGACGTTTCCTCCCCGGAAGTGGCGCCTTGCTCATGCGAGCGAACCGCCCGCAAGTCGGTGGAGGGGTTTGGAAACTCACGTAAGCGCCCGGAGATGAGGCGCTGCGTGGGTCGCCGGCCCCCCTCCACCACCGCCTTTCGGCGGCGGTCCCCCTCCCCAAGCAAGCTCGGGGAGGATCTGATGCGGCGGGGCTCACCGGACCCGCTCCATCAGCCTGCGGCTGGTCCCCTCCTCGTTCCGAGGAGGATCTTAGGCTCAGAGCACGTACTTGCTGAGATCGGTGTTGCGGGCGATAGAGCTCAACTGCTTCTCGACATAAGCGCCGTCCACGGTCACCGTCTCGCCCGAACGCTCCGCCGCTTCGTAGCTGACGTCCTCGAGCAGTTTCTCGAGCACCGTCGAAAGGCGCCGGGCGCCGATATTCTCGATCTGCGAATTCACTTCCGCCGCGATGCGCGCCACGGCACGAATGCCGTCGTCGGTGAACACCACTTCGACGCCCTCGGTAGCGATCAGCGCGCGATATTGCTCGCTGAGGCTTGCTTCGGTCTCCGACAGGATGCGGACGAAGTCCTCCTCGGTCAAAGCCTTCAGTTCGACCCGGATCGGCAGGCGGCCCTGCAGTTCCGGCAGCAGATCGGAAGGCTTGGCGACGTGGAAGGCGCCGCTTGCAATGAAGAGGATGTGATCGGTCTTCATCGGTCCGTATTTGGTCGCGACGGTGGTGCCCTCGATCAACGGCAGCAGATCGCGCTGAACGCCTTCGCGGCTGACCGAGCCGCCCCGGACGTCCGACACCGCGATCTTGTCGATTTCGTCCAAAAAGACGATGCCGTTCGCTTCGGCATCGGCAAGCGCGGTGCGGGTGACGTCGTCCTGATCGAGCCTCTTGTCAGCCTCTTCCTCGACCAGCCGGTTCCACGCTTCGCGCACCTTGAGGCGGCGGCGCTTCTTGTTCTGCTGGCCAAGCGCCTTGGACATCATGTCGGAGAGATTGATCATGCCGACCTGACCGCCCATGCCAGGCACGTCGAACGGCATGTTCGGTGCCTCGACGACCTCCAGCTCGACTTCGCTATTGTCGAGATGGCCGTCGCGGAAACGCTGGCGGAAGCTCTCGCGGGTCGCTTCGCTGGCGCCCTTGCCGGTCAGCGCGTCGAGCAGCCGGTCCATCGCCGCCTGCTCGGCGGAATCCTTGACCGCGATCCGGCGCCGCTCCTTCTCCAGCCGCACCGCTTCCTCGACGAGATCGCGGGCGATCTGCTCGACGTCGCGGCCGACATAGCCGACCTCGGTGAACTTGGTGGCCTCGACCTTGACGAAGGGCGCGTCCGCGAGTTTGGCGAGCCGCCGTGAAATCTCAGTCTTGCCGCAGCCGGTCGGCCCGATCATCAGGATGTTCTTCGGCGTAACTTCCTCGCGCAGGCCATCGGGCAGGCGCTGACGCCGCCAGCGGTTGCGCAGCGCCACCGCGACCGCGCGCTTCGCCTCATTCTGGCCGACGATGTGGGCATCAAGTGCGGCGACCACCGCCTTGGGGGTAAGATTGTCGTTCATGTTGTGGTGTTTCGACCCGTATTGCTTGTCCGCAAGATGGCTGCGGAGGGGGAGGAATCAAGTTCGACGCGCCGGCGTGTCAGGCCGCGGCGGCGCCCTCGATCACTTCGACGGTGAGGTTGCCGTTGGTGTAGACGCAGATGTCCGCGGCGATCGCCATGCCCTTGCGCGCGATCGTCTCCGGATCCTCTTCATAGCCGTAGAGCGCGGTCGCCGCCGCGAGGGCAAAATTGCCGCCGGATCCGATCGCCGCGACGCCGCTCGCCGGCTCGAGCACATCGCCGTTGCCCGTGAGGATCAGGGTCACGTCCTTGTCGGCGACGATCATCATCGCTTCAAGGTTGCGCAGATATTTGTCGGTTCGCCAGTCCTTGGCGAGCTCGACCGCCGAGCGCATCAGCTGTCCGTGATGCTGCTCCAGCTTGCGCTCCAGCCGTTCGAACAAGGTGAAGGCGTCTGCAGTGGCGCCGGCAAAGCCGGCGATCACCGAGCCGTCGCCGATCCGCCGGACCTTGCGTGCGTTGGGTTTGATGACGGTGTGCTGCAGCGACACCTGTCCGTCGCCCGCGATCACCGCCTTGCCGTTCTTCCTTACCGCCAGGATCGTCGTCCCGTGCCAGCTTTCCATGGTAACTCCCGAATGCGTTTCGCAACATGTGGGAGCGGGCTCCGGCCTGCGCAACGTCCTCTTCCCCGGAGCGTCGGAAGCGCCTAGCCTTCGAGGCTGAACAGGGGATTGAATGATGCGGGCACGGCTTGGAGTCATGGGTGCGATACTGGCCGGCGCGGCCCTGCCCGCGAGCGCTGGGCAGAATAGCGAGCGGATGACCGCGGCGACCGCCCCGGTCCCGGTCTGCGCGCCTGCCGACGCGGCTTCGGACGGCGCGGGCAAGGCTGCACCGGTCCTGCTCGACGGTCTCGGCTATGCCGGCATCGTGCCGGACACGGACAGCGTCGAGGCGCGGCGCTGGTTCGATCAGGGCGTGCGGCTGATCTGGACCTATGACGAGGTCGAGGCGATCCGCGCGTTCGAGCAGGCGCAAGCACTCGCGCCGGATTGCGCACTCTGCTTCTGGGGCGAGGCGTGGGCGCGTTCGCCGACGCTCAACCTGCAGCCGCGCATCGACGAACTCGGCAAGGCTGCGGCAGCGGCGCGAAGGGCCCAGGCGCTTTCCGCGAAGCTCGGCGCGAAGGAGCGGGCGCTGGTCGATGCCATGGTTCTGCGCACCCGCGGCACGGCGAAGTTCGACGGCAAGGGATATGCCAGGGCGATGGCGAAGATCGCGCGTGCCCATCCTGAAGACGACGCGGTGCTGGTGATCGCGGCCGATGCGGAAATGGTGATCGGCAAACGTGCGCCCAAGCCCGGCTCGGCAGGCCAGAAATGGCTGGAAACGGTGCTCGCGCGCAATCCGGATCACAGCGGCGCGATCCACCTCTACATCCATCTCACCGATTTCCTCGACCAGCAGAAGCTCGCCGAACCTTACGCGGAGCGGCTCGGGCGACTGGCGCCGGCGGCGAGCCATCTCGTCCACATGCCGTCCCACACCTTCTTCGGAATCGGCCGCTACCGCGATGCAGCGACGGTGAACCTGGCGGCGCTGGAGGCCGACCAAGCGTTCGTCGCCAAGGCGAAGCCCGCGCGATCGGACTATCGGACCGGGCTCTACGCCCACAACAGCCACTTCGCGATCCAGGCGGCGATGATGCGCGGCGACGGTGAGACGGCGCGCAGGATCGCCGACCATTATCGCAGCCGCTATCCCGAAGGCGGCGACACCGGCTGGCGCGGCGTGATCCGCGCTTCGACCTGGTATGCCGACGGGCTTCACGCCCCAACGGCCGAGGTGATGGCATCGTCGGAACCGCGAGATCCGCTGATGCGGGCGATGCGCCTCTACGCCCGCGGCGAAGCGCAGGCGCGGGCGGGCAATGCCGGCGCGGTGCGGCGCGAGGCCGCTGCGATGACGGCGCTGCGCGAGGGCCCGGACGGGCGGGCGCTCGGCAGCAAGGCGATCGAGGATCTGGTGGCCTTGGCACAGCATGTGCTGGAGGGGCGCGCGGCGATGCTGGAGGGTGATCACAAGCGCGCAGCGACCGCGTTCCGGGCGGCGATGCTGCTCCAATCCGGCGATCGCTTCGGCTTCGATCCGCCGCCTTTCTGGTATCCGGTGCGCCGGAGCCTCGCTGCGGCCCTGCTCGCCGCGGGCGACGCCGAGGGCGCGCAGCATCAGCTGATCGCATCGCTCGAACGCTGGCCCGGCGATCCTCTCGCCCTGCTGGCGCTCGCCCGGGCCGAGCAGGCGCTCGGCAATGCCGATCTCGCGGGCCGCTACCTCGGCCAGGCACGCGCCGCATGGAGCGGCGACGTCGAAAAGGTGCCGCTCACCCGCATCTGATCGATCCGTTTCCGAGCGAGTCGCTGTTGCCAGTCCTCTGGCCGGCTTTAGCTTGTCTTCCAACAGAATGGGGGGAGACATGGTCGGATCTTTGCGGGGGGCGAGCGTCGCGCTCGCGGCGCTTGCGGCGGCATTGCCGGTTCAGGCGGTGGAGCGTGCGGAGCGCTATCAGGCGGCGTGGAGTCTCGCCCGCTGCGTCTCGGCTGCGGCGGAGCAGGAGGGCGGCTCGGCGCCGGCCAGACCGTTCCAGCTCAAGGAGTTCAACTACGACACCAGGCTCAGAGCCGACACCGCCAATGCGCAGGCGCAGGCCTGGTTTCAGCAGGGGCTGAGGCTGATCTGGGCCTATGACGAGGCGGAGGCGATCCGCAACTTCCGGGAGGCGCAGCGGCTCGATCCCGATTGTGCAATGTGCCACTGGGGCGAGGCGCTGGCCCGATCGCCGACGCTCAACCTGCAGCCGCCTTATGTCGACGTCGATGCCGCCGCGGCCGCGGCACGGCGGGCCGCCGCGCGGGCAGGGAGGCTGGGTCCGCGCGACCGGGGCCTGATCAACGCGATCCTGATCCGCGCCCCCGCCACCGGAACCGCGTTCGACAATGAAGGCTATGTCAGGGCGATGGCGGCCCTCGCCGAGCAATTCCCACAGGAGGATGCGGTTCTGGTGCTGGCCTCCGATGCGCAGATCGTGCGCTGGGCGGCCGGCGGGGCGCCGCTGCAGCAAGCGCAGAGCTGGCTCGAGACCGTGCTTCGCCGCGATCCGCAGAACAAAGCGGCGATCCACTTCTACATCCACCTGTCGGACATCGTCGACAAGCCGGCGCTGCCATTGCCCTTCGCCGGAACGCTGGCGGACAGCGGCGCCGGGGCCAGCCACCTCGTCCACATGGCATCGCACACTTTTTATAATAAAGGCCGGTTCGCGGACGCGGTTACCGCGAACCGGAAGGCCATCGACCTGTACGGCGAATATGAGAAGCAGGCGCCTGCTTTCTCGGCCTATCGGCGTTACCTGTACGCACACGATCACCATTATGCGATCGAAGCCGCGATGATGCGCGGCGACGGCCGCAACGCGATCGAAGTGGCCGACCTGTTCAACGAGCGCTTTCCCGCCAAGGATCCCCTGTTCCGGATCCGCGCCGCCCACTATGCCGCGCCTTATTTCGCTTATGGTCGCCATGCGCCGGTGCAGACCGTGCTCGCGCTGCGCGGACCGGCGACCGGCTGGTCGGGCGACGTCTACGCGCTCGCCGCCGCCGCCTGGCATTATGCCCGCGGCGAGGCGTTCGCCCGCAACGGCGACGCCGCGGGCGTCACGACCGAGGCGAGAGCGATCGCCACCCTGCGCGATGGTCCCGACGGCAGGGCGCTCGGCCCGGAAGGCGCGGCGCTGGCGACGATCTCGCAGCGCGTTCTCGAAGGGCGTGCGGCGATGCTCCGCAGCGACTATGCGAGCGCGATCACTGCCTATCGGGCGGCGATGACCGAGCAGGGCAATGCCGGATTGCAGTTCGATCCGCCGCCCTTCTGGTACGGGGTCCGCCGCAGCCTGGCGGCCGCGATGCTGAAGGCGGGCGATGCCGAAGGCGCGAAGCGCCAGCTCCTCGCCTCGCTCGCCATGTTCCAGGAGGATGGGATCGCGCTCTGGACGCTGGGGCTTGCCGAGATCCAGCTCGGCAATCCCGACGCCGGCAAAGCCTATCAGGCGCGTGCACAACGTGCATGGGCAGGCGAGAGCCTGGAGCGTATGCCGATCGCCTTGTTCTGACGAAGCGGAACGGGCTGACAGCTTCGCCCTGCCGTTGTAGGCAGGGTCGATGGCGTTGCTCCTCCTTGGTCTGATCGCGCTCGGAGCCGTCGTCTACCGCCTGTACTTGCGCGTCGACGCCCTGGAGCGCGAAGTGCGGCGGCTCCGCGACGGCAATCCGGTCGCGGAAGCCGTGCCCACGGCTTCTCCGGCCACGCCCGTGCCGCACGTGCCGATGCAGGCGCCGGCGGCGCCACTCAGCGCGCCGGCGGCCGAGCCGCTTCCGGCCGCACGCACAATGCCGCCGGTCGCCCCCGGCCCGGCAGCGCCCCGGCAGGATTTCGCCAAGCTGTTCGAGCAACTGGTCGCCGGCCGGCTGCTGATCTGGATCGGCGGCATCGCGCTCGCGGTCGCCGGCGTGTTCCTGGTGCGCTATTCGCTCGGCCTGATCACGCCGGCCATCCGGATGATCCTCGCGGCGCTGTTCGGCGCCGCGCTGATCGGGGCGGGCGAATATGCGCGCTGGCGTCCCGGCAAGATCGTCGATCCCCGTGTCGCACAATCACTGGTCGGTGCCGGCGTGCTCGTCTTCTACGCCGCCGCTTACGGAAGCCAGGTCCTGTACGGACTGATCTCGGCGCAGACGGCGCTCGGGCTGATGACCGTCATCACCATCGCCGCCCTGATCCTCTCCTTGCGCCATGGTGCGGCGACCGCCGTGATGGGCCTGGCGGGCGGCTTTGCAACGCCGCTGCTGGTCGGCAATCCGAGCGGGACGTCGGTGCCGTTGCTGACCTATCTCGCGTTGCTAAACCTCGCCCTGTTCGCGATCGCGGCGCGGCGGGGCTGGCCCTGGCTTGCGGTGGCAACGGTGGTGCTGAGCTTCGCCTGGACGGCCGTGCTCGCAACGATGGCGCCTGCGCATGCGCTTCCCGCCGGCCTGTTCATCGTCGTGCTCGGTGTCGGCGCGTCGCTGCTGCGCGTCGGCGAGGGACGGCAGCTGGCGGTGATGCGGCCCGCGGCCATCGCTCTGATCGAGCTGGCCCTGCTGGTGGGGCGGATCGATCTCGGCCTGCCCGCATGGGGGCTGTTCGCGCTGCTCTCGATCGCCTGTTTCTTCCTCGCGGCCCGGGAACCGGCACATCGGCTGCTGCCCGCATTGGCGGTGGCGCTCGCCTTGCTGCTGCTGTTCGTCAAGGCCATCGACCTGCCCGATCCGCTGCTGCCGCACATTGCTGCGGGGATCACCTTGCTGTTCGCCGCAGGTGCACTTCCCGGCGTGCTGCGCGGACCCGATCGCGGCATCTCGGCAGCGGTCGCGTCGGCAGGCTTCGCCGGCCCCGCGCTGATCCTCCGCCTCACCCATGACGATCTGCTCGCGCGGCCTGCCTGGGCGCTGCTCTTCGTCCTGCTCGCGATCGGGCCGCTGCTGCTCGCCTGGAGCCGGCGTGCGGTAGCACGCGACGGGGCGGCCGACCGGCCGAGTGTCGTGGCGGTCGCCGCCGGTGCGCTGCTGCTCGCCGTCGCCGCCCTCGATCTGCTTCCCTACGATCTTGTCGGAAGCCTCTGGCTGCTCATCGGCCTTGCCGTCGCACTCGCGGCGCAGCGGACGCAGGATCGCGGCCTGGGCTGGATCGCCGGGATCGCAGCCGCCGCCGGGCTCGTCTGGAGCGGGCTGCGCATCTTCGATTTGTGGATGACGGTAGGCATGGCGCTCGCCGGCGATCCGGCGCTGGTGACCGGGCTTCCGCCGCTGGGGCAGGGGCTGCTCGTGCTGGTGCCGGCTGCAGCAATCCTGGTTGCGGCCTGGCGGCTGCTTGCGGCCGATTCGCGCATCGGCAGGGTGCCGCTGATCGCAGGCGCGATCGCGGCGATTGCGGCGGCCTATCTGCTCTACAAGCACCTGTTCGGCCTGGCGACGCACGAAGATTTCGTCGCGCGCGGGCTTGCCGAGCGGACGTTGCTCAATCTGGTTTTGTTCGCCGCCAGCTGGGCGATCTGCCATCGGCGAATGCCGCATTTCGGCCTCAGCGACGCTCAGCGCCAACGCGCTTCGCTGGCGCTGACCGGTCTTGCCGCGGCGCGTCTGGTCTGGTTCGACATGCTGATCCACAATCCGGCGGTGGTGGACCAGGCAGTCGGGGCGATGCCGCTGCTCAACCTGATCCTGCCGGCCTATCTGCTCGGCGCCGCCTGGCTGTACCGTGTCCGGCGTGCGGCGCCGAATGGGGCACGGTCCGGATTGTGGCTGACGCTCGCGCTCGCGTCGTTGCTGCTCGGCGTGATGCTGCTGGTGCGTCAGGCTTTCCAGGGCACCATCCTGACCGCGCCGACGATCGGCGAGGGCGAATCCTATGCCTATTCGCTGGCCGGGCTGCTGCTGTCGATCGCGCTCATCGTCGGCGGCATCCGCCTGGCCGACAAGCCGGTCCGCATCGCCGGTCTCGCGCTGCTCGCGCTGACCATCATCAAGGTGTTCGGCCTGGATGCGGCGGCGCTGACGGGACTGCTGCGGATCCTGTCCCTGTTCGGGCTCGGCGTCGGCGTGATCGGGATCGGGATGCTCTACGGCCGCGTGCTGCGCGCCGAAGCGGCGCCCGCGGGCGGATCCCAAACCTGAAAGAAGAAAATGGTCGGGGCGAGAGGATTCGAACCTCCGACCCCCACACCCCCAGTGTGATGCGCTACCAGGCTGCGCTACGCCCCGACCGGCGGAACCCTGTGCGGGCACCGAAGTGGCGCCTCTAGGCCCGGCGGCTGGCGATGGCAAGCGCCTGAATCCCGTTGCACCCGAACGGGATGGTCGAGCGGGCGTCCTTGCACAGGCGGCCAAACGCATGTTAACCGCCCGCCACATTCATCCGGACGCTTGTTCCAGCACCGGTCCCTCACCAGGTAAGATCCCATGTTCGCATCGCCCGCATATGCATCGACCGGCGCCGCCGCAGGAAGCGGGGCGCTGATCGCCCAGTTCCTGCCGCTGGTGCTGATCTTCGTCGCCTTCTGGTTCCTGCTGATCCGTCCGCAGACCAAGCGGGCCAAGCAGCATCGCGACATGCTCGCGGCGGTGAAGAAGAACGACGTCGCTGTCACGTCCGGGGGGCTGATCGGCAAGGTCACCAAGGTCGACGAGAATGAGGTCGAGGTCGAAATCGCGCCGAACGTGCGCGTGCGCGTGATCAAGTCGATGCTGAGCGACATCCGCCCGCACGGCACCAAGCCGGCGAACGACTGACATGCTCGATTTCCCCCGTTGGAAGGTGTGGGGCATCAGCCTCATCTGCCTGATCGGCGTCCTGCTCGCCGTACCCAGCCTGTTTCCTGCGGAGCAGGTTGCGAAGTGGCCGAAATGGGTGCCCAGCGCGCAGATCAACCTCGGCCTCGACCTTGCCGGCGGCAGCCATCTGCTGCTCGAAGCGGATACGAGCGGCCTCGCCAAGCAGCGGCTGGAACAGATGGAGGAGCGTCTGCGCGTCGGGCTCCGCCGCGAGTCGCCGCCGATCGACATCGGTGAGATCTCGACCGCCGACAACAAGCTGACCTTCATGGTGCGCAATCCGGCGCAGGTCGATGCCGCGGTCGAGTTCGCGCGGACCCAGACGCAGCCCGCCGGTCTCGGCCCGCGCGACTGGAACGTCGATGTCCTCGACCAGAACCGGATCGTGATGACTCCGACTCAGGCCGGGCTCGATCAGGCGCTGACTCAGGCGATGGATACCGCCCGCGAGGTCGTCTACAATCGCGTCGACCCCGACGGCACCAAGGAAGTCACCGTCATCCGCCAGGGCGACACCCGGATCCTCGTCCAGGTCCCCGGTCTCGAGGATCCCGAGGCGCTGAAAACCCTGCTCGGCAAGACGGCGCGGCTGGAATTCAAGCTGGTCGATCAGACCGCGTCTCCGGAGCAGGTCGCGCAGGGCCGCGCGCCGGTCGGCAGCCAAGTGCTGCCGATGCAGGGCGGCGGCGCGATTGCGGTCAAGCGCCGCGCGATCGTCACCGGCGACCAGCTGATCGACGCCAAGCAGAGTTACGATCAGAACAATCAGCCGGGTGTCAGCATCACCTTCGACAGCACCGGCGCCAAGGCGTTCGGCCGGGTGACCCGCGAGAACGTCAATAAGCCGTTCGCCATCATCCTCGACAACGTCGTGCTGTCGGCGCCGAACATCAACGAGCCGATTCTCGGCGGCCAGGCCCAGATCATGGGCAGCTACACCGTGCAGACTGCGAACGAGCTCGCCGTTCAGCTTCGCTCGGGCAAGCTGCCGGTCGAGCTGCGCGTGATCGAGGAGCGGACGATCGGTCCGGAGCTCGGTAAGGAGTCGATCAAGTGGGGCGGCATCGCCGCTGGGGTCGCGACCCTGGCCGTAATCCTGTTCATGCTGATCACCTATGGCCGCTTCGGCGTCTATGCGACGATCGGGCTGATCCTCAACGCGCTGTTCATCCTCGGCATCCTCGCCTTGTTCGGCGCGTCGCTGACATTGCCCGGCATCGCCGGCTTCGTGCTGACGATCGGCGCGGCGGTCGATGCGAACGTGCTGATCAACGAGCGCATTCGCGAGGAACAGAGGCGCGGCCGACGGGTGCTCGACGCGATCGAGGCCGGTTACCGCGAAGCGAGCACCGCGATCTTCGACGCCAACATCACCAACGTCATCGCCGCGGTGCTGATGTTCTACTTCGGCAGCGGCCCGATCCGCGGCTTTGCCGTCGTGCTGATGATCGGCATCGTCACCTCGGTGTTCAGTGCCGTCAACATCACCCGCATGCTGGTCGCCCTCTGGGCGCGCCGCGCGCGGCCGCGTGAACTCCATATCTAGGCTGAAGCCATGCGCCTCCTGAAGCTCGTTCCGGACAACACCAATTTCGATTTCATGCGCTGGCGCAACGTCGCGCTGGTGCTGTCGATCATCGTCACCGTCGCCTCGATCGCGCTGGTCGCGGTGCGCGGCCTCAATCTCGGCGTCGACTTCGTCGGCGGGCAGATGATCAACGTCACCTTCAGCCGGACCGCGCCGATCGAGGAAGTGCGCGAGACGGTCGAAGGCCTCAACGTCGGCGACGCCAGCATCCAGGAATTCGGCGATCCCAAGACGATCACCATCCGCATGGGTCTTCCCGACGGCGGTGACGATGCCGCGGCCAAGGTCGCCACCAGAGTGCGCGAGGCGATCGCGGCCAAGCATCCAGACGCGAAGTTCACCGTCGACAGCGTGTCCGGCAAGGTTTCCAACGAACTGTATCGCTCGGGTGCGATCTCCGTTGCGCTGGCGATGCTCGGTATCGCCATCTACATCTGGTTCCGCTTCGAATGGCAATTTGGCGTCGGTGCGCTCGTCACCCTGTTTCACGACGTCTGCATGACGATCGGCTTCTTCTCGCTGACGCAGCTGGAGTTCAATCTCAATGTCGTCGCCGCGATCCTCACCATCGTCGGCTATTCACTGAACGATACCGTCGTGATCTACGACCGGATTCGCGAGGATCTGAGGAAATACCGCAAGATGGAGATCGTGCCGTTGCTCAACGTCTCGCTGAACGAGACGCTGTCGCGGACCATGGTGACCTCGCTGTCGATCATGTTCGCGCTGCTGGCGCTGCTGCTGATCGGGCCGCAGGTGATCTTCGGGCTGACCATCGCAATCTTCCTGGGCATCTTCGTCGGCACCTATTCGTCGATCTACATCTCCTCGCCGATCCTGGTCTGGCTGGGGGTGAGCGGCGACAGCTTCCTGCCCAAGACCTCGACCGGTTCCGCGGCCAAGGGCGGCGAGCGGGTGGCGACCCCCAACGAAGGCTATTGAGGTGGCGCGGCTGGACCGCGATCCCTCGGCCCAAGGGCCGCTCGTCCAGGGGTTTCGCGACGGCGGCTTCTCCGTGGACGGCGTCGTCCACCGTGCCGTCTTCCTGACCCCTGTCGCCGCCTGGGCGTGGACTGCGCCGCCGATCGGCGAGATCGCGCCCGAAGATCTCGAGCCTATCCTGGTGCTCGATCCGGCACCGGAATTCGTGCTGCTCGGCACCGGCGCCACGATCGTCTTTCCCCCGCGTGCGTTCGTTCGCGCACTCGAGGAGCGGGGCATCGGCGTCGAAGTGATGGACAGCCGCGCCGCGGCCCGAACCTGGGGCATGCTCCGCAGCGAGGAGCGCTGGATCGCCGCAGCGCTGATGCCGCTCGGCTCCTCTCCCCTTTAGGACCCCCCATCAAAGTACTACTTTGATGGGTTCCCTAGGAGAAATTGGGAGCGGGGGATCCGGTGGGGAATCTCGA
The DNA here is from genome assembly GCF_004135585.1 of Sphingosinicella sp. BN140058. Classification (NCBI taxonomy): domain Bacteria; kingdom Pseudomonadati; phylum Pseudomonadota; class Alphaproteobacteria; order Sphingomonadales; family Sphingosinicellaceae; genus Sphingosinicella; species Sphingosinicella sp. BN140058. The sequence continues at coordinate 3,293,324 of NZ_CP035501.1, forward strand.
GGCTTACCGTTTCGCTCCGACTCCCCCTCTCCCCGGCCCTCTCCCCTGAAGGGGAGAGGGAGAGCAAGTGGCGCCGCAATTGCTCGGCGTTGCGCGACCAGCTGAAGCGCAGCGCACTTTGCCGGACCGCGGTCTGCGCCGGCGCAGCAGCCAGCACCTCCCGTACGCCCGCTGCGATCGCGGCGGCGTTCCGCGCGACCAGGCGCCCCGCCTCGGGACGGTCGACCACCTCGCGGGCGCCGCCGACATCGGTGATCACCAGCGGCGTGCCGCAGGCGAGGGCCTCGACCCAGACGTTGGCGAGACCTTCGCGCTCTGACGGCAGCACCATCGCGTCAGCGGCGCCGAGCAGGGTCGGCAGCTCCGCATGCGGCCGATTGCCGAGGAAGCGGACTCGATCCGCCACGCCGCACGCTGCCGCGCGGGCTTCGAGCGCCGATCGTTCGGGTCCGTCGCCGACCAGCAGCAGGGTCACGTCCGGCAAGGCGGCAAGGGCTTCGACGACGAGCGCCTGGCCCTTGAGCGGGATCAGCGCGCCGGCGCTCACCAGCAGGCCTCCGTCGATGCCGAGCGCGGCCTTGGCGGCGCTGCGATCGACCGGCGAGAAGAGATCGAGGTCGACGCCGGTATGGTGGACCGCAATCCTGTCCTGCGGCATGCCGAGCGCAATCATCGAGGCCTTGAGTGCGGCGCTCACCGCGAGCAGGCCACCGGCGCGGCGGGACGCCGCCACCATCTGCCGCCGCACCGCCGGACGCGTGCCCCAATAATGGATGTCGCTGCCGCGCGCCTTGATCGAGAAGGGCACTCCGAGGGCGTCCGACAGATGCATCGCGGCGACGCCGTCCGGCCAGAAGAATTCGGCGTCGATGACGTCGATCGGAAGCGTGCGAAGCAAGGGCAGGGCAGCTCGGGCCAGCGCACGGCCGGCCAGCGGCTCCAGCCGCGGCAGCACTCGGAAGCGGGGCCGATGAACCGGGATGCCGTCCCGTGCCTCATGCGGCGGAGCGCTGCGCCGCGCGGCATAATGCGCGTAACGCGACAGCGGCCACGGCGGTAGTCCGATGCCGGCCACCACCTGCACGGCGACATCGTCGAGGTCGGACAATGCGCGCGTCTGGCGGGCGACGAACAGGCCGAAGGTCGGCCGGGTCGCATCCGGAAACAGCGTCGACAGGGTGAGCACGCGCAGCATCGCTTTCGCCCTACGCTTCAACCATTAAACGGGGGTTCATGCGCCGCCGGGCAACCCGTCCGCTATCTGCTTGGCCCCGGCCCAACCCTCCGCTAAGAAGCCCCCCATGCTCCGTCCCTCCGCACGTCCGATCGCCGCCGCAATCCTGCTGGCCATGGTTCTTCCCCTCGCTGCTTGCGCAGGCGGCAAGAAGACCCGCGCCGATACCCAATATGTCGCTCGCGACGTCAACACGCTCTACGGCCAGGCCAAGGACCGTCTCGATCGCGGCCAGTATCAGGTCGCCGCGGCCCTGTTCGACGAGGTCGAGCGCCAGCATCCCTACTCGGTCTGGGCCCGCCGTGCGCAGCTGATGAGCGCGTTCAGCTATTATGCCGCGCGCGACTATACCAAGTCGATCGATTCCGCTCGCCGCTTCCTGTCCATCCACCCGGGCAACCGCGATGCGCCCTACGCCCACTATCTGATCGCGCTCGCTTATTACGAGCAGATCGAGGATGTCACCCGCGATCAGAAGATCACCGGCCAGGCGCTGGACGCGCTCAACGAGCTCGTCCGCCGCTACCCCAACACGCGCTACGCGTCGGACGCGCGGCTGAAGATCGATCTCGTCCGCGATCATCTCGCGGGCAAGGAAATGGAGGTCGGCCGCTTCTATCAGCGCCGCGCCCAGTGGTTGGCCTCGGTGCAGCGTTTCCGGGTCGTCGTCGACGAATATCAGACGACCAGCCACGCGCCCGAGGCGCTGATGCGGCTTACCGAAAGCTATCTGGCGCTCGGAATTCCCGACGAGGCACGCAAGTCCGCGGCGGTGCTCGGTGCCAATTATCCCAACACCAAATGGTATGAGCGCGCCTACGAGCTCGTGCAAAAGAACGCGCCTGCAGCGCCTTCGGCTTGATCTGACGAGTCCGGCAATGGCACAGTCCGGCGTATGCTGACCGGGCTCTCCATCCGAGACGTCGTCCTGATCGAGAGCCTGGATCTCGAGTTCGGTGCGGGCCTCGGCGTGCTCACCGGCGAGACCGGGGCCGGCAAGTCGATCCTGCTCGATTCCCTCGGCCTCGCGCTTGGCGCCCGCGCCGACAGCGGCCTGGTGCGTACCGGCCAGGCGCAGGCAGTGGTCAGCGTCAGCTTCGACCTGCCCGCCGACCACGCTGCGCGCGCTTTGCTGCGCGAGAATGGGCTCGACGGAGAGCCCGGCGAGCCGCTGGTGATCCGCCGCATCGTCAAAGCCGACGGCGGCAGCCGCGCGCTGATCAACGATCAGTCGGCCTCGGTTGGCCTGCTCCGCGAACTCGGCGCGATGCTGGTCGAGATCCATGGCCAGCATGACGATCGCGGGCTGCTCAACGCCCGTGGCCACCGTGCCCTGCTCGACACGTTCGGCGGCATCGACACGCGCGAGACCGAACGTCTGTTCCGGGTCTGGGGTGAGGCGGAGACCGCGCTGACACGCGCCCGCGAAGAGCTCGAAGCCGCCGCGCGCGATCGCGAATATCTCGAACATGCCGCCGCCGAACTCGGCAAGCTCGCACCGCAGCAGGGCGAGGAAGAGGAATTGGCCAACCTGCGCGCCAACATGCAGAAGGGCGCGCGCCTGGCCGAGGACATTGCCGCGGTCGGTCAATATCTCGACGGCTCCGAAGGCGGGCTGTCGCTGCTGCGCCAAGCGGCACGCCGGCTCGAGCGCATCGGCGACCAGCATGAGAAACTGGCGGACGCCCTGTCGGCGCTCGACCGGGCCTTGATCGAGGCGTCGGACGCCGAAGACCGTCTCGCCGAAGCGGCCGACGCTCTGGCCTATGAGCCCGCGCGGCTGGAGGAAGCCGAAGCCCGCCTGTTCGAGATCCGCGCGGTTGCGCGCAAGCACCGGGTCGAGCCCGACGCATTGCCGGCCCTGGCCGAGGAGCTCACCGCCAAGCTCTCCGCGCTGGAAGCGGGCACGCGCAGCCTTGCCATTCTCGAGCGCTCGGTGAGCGATGGGCGCACCGCCTATGAGGAGTCGGCCGCGCGGCTGTCGGCGCTCCGCGCCGCGGCGGCCGAACGGCTCGACGCCTCGGTGGCGCGTGAGCTCGCACCGTTGAAGCTCGACGCCGCCCAGTTCCGCACCATCGTCGAGTTCCTGCCGGAGGGCCAATGGGGTCCGCGCGGGCGGGACCGGGTCGAATTTGAAGTGTCGACCAATCCCGGCGCGCCGTTCGCGCCCTTGACCAAGATCGCCAGCGGCGGCGAATTGTCGCGTTTCATCCTCGCGCTCAAGGTGGCGCTTGCCGAACAGGGCGGGGCGGGGACGATGATCTTCGACGAAATCGATCGCGGCGTCGGCGGCGCGGTCGCCAGCGCGATCGGCGAGCGGCTCCACCGCCTGTCGGCCAATGCGCAATTGCTCGTCGTCACCCACAGCCCGCAGGTCGCGGCGCGCGGCAACCGCCACTTCTTCATCGAGAAGAGCCACGGCCTGGTCACCCGGACCAGCGTCCACCTGCTCGACGAGGGTCGCCGCCGTGAGGAGATTGCGCGGATGCTGTCGGGCGCCGAAGTCACCGACGAAGCACGGGCCCAGGCGGTGCGGCTGCTGGAAGCCGCATGATCGAGAGACGGACGATCGACTACAGCCACGACGGCGATGCGCTCGAAGGCCTCTTCGTCTTCGATCCGCAGGCGGGGCCGCGGCCGACGGTGATCGTCGTGCACACGTTCGTCGGCCGTGGCCCGAACGAGGAAGCGGTCGCGGAGCGGCTTGCCGGGCTCGGCTACAATGCGTTCGCGGCCGATCTCTACGGCAAGGGCGTGCTCGGCACGACCCGCGAGGAATGTTCGGCACTGATGCAGCCCTTCCTCGATGATCGTGCGCGGCTGCAGGCACGGATGCTGGCGGTGCTGGAGACGGTGCGCGGATTGGCGGAAGTGAATCCGGCCCGGATCGTCGCGATCGGCTATTGCTTTGGCGGCCTCTGCGTCCTCGATCTTGCCCGCACCGGCGCCGACCTCGCCGGCGTCGCCAGCGTCCACGGCCTGTTCGGCGCGCCCGGCAATTGCGAGGGCACCAAGATCACGGCGAAGGTCGTCGCCTTTCACGGCTGGGACGATCCGATGGTGCCGCCCGAAGCGGTCACCGCGCTCGGCAAGGAACTGACCGCCGCCGGCGCCGACTGGCAGATCCATGCTTATGGCGGAGTGATGCACGGCTTCACCAATCCCAAGGCCGCCGCGCCGGAGAACGGCGTGCTCTACGACGCCGCGGCGGATCGGCGTTCGTGGGCGAGCCTGCGGCTGTTCCTCGAGGAATGCTTCGCCTGAAGCCCTTGGGCGGCGCTGCGCTTCTTGTTAAGCGGACGGCATGACCGAAGCCGAAGCCGCCGCCGAGCTGGCGCGTCTCGCCCGCGAGATCGCCCATCACAACCGCCTCTACCACGGCGACGATGCGCCGGAGATCAGCGATGCCGACTATGACGCGCTGGTCCGGCGCAATGCGGCGCTCGAGACGGAATTCCCGCATCTGGTGCGCGACGACAGCCCGTCGCGGCAAGTCGGCGCGGCGCCGTCCGGGCCCTTGCGCAAGGTGCCGCATGCGCTGCCGATGCTCAGCCTCGACAATGCGTTCGCCGCCGAGGATGTCGAGGACTTCCTCGCGCGCGTCCGCCGCTTTCTGAAGCTGCCGGATACGGCCGAGATCGCGCTGACCGCCGAGCCCAAGATCGACGGCCTGTCCTGCTCACTGCGCTACGAAAGAGGCGTCTTGAAGCTCGCCGCCACCCGGGGCGACGGCGCGCAGGGCGAAGACGTCACCCAGAATGTCCGCACGATCGGCGACATTCCCGAGCGCCTGCGCGGCGAAATCCCCGAAGTGTTCGAGGTGCGCGGCGAAGTCTACATGTCCAAGGCGGACTTCGCGGCGCTGAATGCGCGGCTCAAGGCCGAAGCGGAGGCGAAGGCCGGGCCCGATCACGAGGGCGAGCTCAAATACCGACAATTCGCCAATCCGCGCAATGCCGCCGCCGGATCGCTGCGCCAGATCGATGCCACGGTGACGGCGTCGCGGCCGCTGCGCTTCCTCGCCCATGGCTGGGGCGAAGTGTCGGGCCTTCCCGCCGATACTCAGCTCGGCGTGATGAAGGCGATCGAGAGCTGGGGGCTGCCGGTCTCGGAGGATCTCAAGCGGTTCACGGCTCTGGACGGCGTGCTCGCCCATTATCGTGCGATCGAGACCGCGCGGGCGGAGCTTCCGTTCGACATCGACGGAGTCGTCTACAAGGTCGACGATCTCGAGCTGCAGCGCCGGCTCGGGCAGGTGGCGCGGGCGCCGCGCTGGGCGATCGCACATAAATTCCCGGCCGAGCGCGCCGAAACGACGCTCGAGGCGATCGACATCCAGGTCGGGCGGACGGGCAAGCTGACCCCGGTCGCACGGCTGACCCCGGTCACCGTCGGCGGCGTCACCGTCACCAACGCCACCTTGCACAATGCCGACGAGATTGCGCGTCTGGGCGTGCGGGTCGGCGACCGGGTGCTGATCCAGCGCGCCGGCGACGTCATCCCGCAGGTGCTGGGGAATCTGACGCCGGAGGCCGAGCGCCCGGCCTACGTCTTTCCCGATCACTGCCCGCAATGTCAGTCGGAGGCGGTGCGCGAGGAAGGCGAGGTCGACGTCCGCTGCACCGGCGGCCTCGTCTGCCCGGCACAAAGGGTGGAGCGCCTCCGTCACTTCGCCTCGCGCCACGCGCTCGACATCACCGGCCTCGGCATCACCAATATCGAGGATTTCTTCCGGGACGGCATCGTCGCCTCGCCGGCCGACATCTTCCGCCTGCACGAGAAGAAGGACCTGCTGCTCTCCCGCGACCGCTGGGCGCAGACCAAGGTCGACAATCTGCTGGCCGCGATCGACGAGCGCCGCCAGCCGCCGCTCGACCGCTTCCTGTTCGCGCTCGGCATCCGCCACGTCGGCGAGGTGACCGCACGCGATCTCGCCCGGCGCTACGGCACGTTCGATGCCTTTCGCGAGATGATCGACCGTGCACGGACGGCACGGGCGGAGATCGTCCAGGCGCTCGGCGAGAGCGACGAGAAGTTCCGCCAGCGCCGCGACGCCGCAGCGGCGGCGGTGATCGAGACCCCGGGCATCGGCGGCGAAGTCGCCGGGGCGCTGGTCGATTTCTTCGACGAGCCGCACAATCGCGCAGTCGTCGACGATCTGCTCGCCGCCGGCGTGACTCCAAGCAGGCTCGTCTGGGAGACCCGGGAGAGCCCGGTGTCGGGCAAGACCCTGGTGTTCACCGGCTCGCTCGAAACGCTGTCGCGCGACGAAGCGAAAGCGCAGGCGGAAAAGCTCGGCGCCAAGGTCTCCGGATCGGTCTCGGCCAAGACCGACCTGCTGATCGCCGGCCCCGGCGCCGGCTCCAAGCTGAAGAAGGCGCAGGAGCTGGGCGTCGAGGTGATCGACGAGGCGCGCTGGAACGAAATCGTCGCCGAGGCGGGGTGAACGGCATGGCTGGCTTCGCGACGGTGCGTTTAGGAGCGGCGGGTTTGATGGTGCGGCGCTGCCTGCTCTTCGCCGCGCTCGTGCTCGGTCTATCCCTGCCGGCGTGGCGGGGCGCGGAAGCGGCCCCGCTCCGCGTGATGAGCTTCAATGTTCGGGTGCCGGTCGATCAGGACGGGCCCAATGCCTGGCCCCATCGCAAGGACATCCTCGTCGATCTCGTCGCAAACGCGAAGCCGGACGTCGTCGGCACACAAGAGCTGAAGCGGATCCAAGCCGATTATCTGCTCGCCCATCTGCCCGGCTATGCCTGGTTCGGCACGGATCGCCGGGGCGGGCGCGACGACGAATATATGGGTGTCTTCTACCGGCGCGACCGGCTGCGGCTGATCGAGCTCGGCAATTTCTGGCTGTCGGACACGCCCGATGTGGCGGGCAGCATCAGCTGGGGGCATCCGTTGCCGCGGATGGTCACCTGGGGTTTGTTCGAGACGGTCGCCGACGGGCGGCGATTCTATCTGTACAACACCCATTTCCCGTACCGCGCCGAGGACGAGGCCGCGCGTACCAAGGGCGCCGAGGCGATCGCGGCCCGGATCGCCGCTCTTCAGCGCGACGTGCCGGTGGTGCTGACCGGCGACTTCAACACGGCCCCGGACAGCCCGGCACATGGCGTGCTCAGCCGCGACCTGGTCGATGTCCGCACCGCCGCAGCCCGGGTCGAGGGCCCCGAACCGACCTTCCACGGCTTCACCGGCAAGGCCGATCGGCGCATTGACTGGATCTTCGCGCGCGGGTTCGTGCCGCTGCGGCTGCGCACCGAGGATATGAACCGCGCCGGCCGCTATCCCTCGGATCACTTCCCGATCATCGCCGACCTCGATTGGCCCGCCGCACCCGCGCGCCGCTGAGGCGGCACCGGCGCATTCGGGCAACGCTTCCCGCCTAATCGTGCACGAACACGAAGAAGAATCTTGATTTTGTGCGTGAGGATAGCTGTAACCGGTTACAGAAACACAAAGAACAGTCGGAATTGGGGAGTCAGGAGAGATGGCGTTTCTGCGGAGCAATCGTCGCCCGGCGCGGCACGGCGGAATGATGCGGCTGGCTGCAGCCTTGCTTGCGACCGGGGCGCTGACGGCGCTCGTCGCCACGCCGGCGCACGCGCAGGAGAATAATGCGTCGCTGCGCGGCCGGGTGACCGTGGAGGGCACCGCCCGCGTCGAAGCGGTCGAGGTCAATACCGGCCTGCGCCGGTCCGCCGAAGTCGGACCCGATGGAAGCTACAATCTCGCCTCGCTGCGTCCGGGCACCTACCGGCTCGAGATCACGACGCCCACAGGCACGCGCAACACCGACGAATTCACCCTGAATGTCGGCCAGAATGCGGAGCTCGACTTCGATTTCTCCGCAGCGCCGGATCAGCCGGACGCGGTCGCCGAAGGCGAGGGGATCATCGTCACCGCGTCGCGCCTGCGGACGATGGAAGGCGGCGAGATCGGTACCACGATCACGCCGCGCCTGATCGAGCAGCTGCCGCAGAACAATCGCAACTTCCTCGCCTTCGCGGATCTTGCCCCGGGCGTGCAGTTCGTCACCGGTGCGAACGGCGAATCGCGCCTGCAGGGCGGTGCCCAGGACAGCCGTTCGGTGAATATCTTCATCGATGGCATCGGCCAGAAGGATTATGTCCTGAAGAGCGGGATCACCGGCCAGGATAGTTCGCAGGGCAACCCGTTCCCGCAATCCGCCATCGGCGAATATCGGGTGATCAGCTCCAACTACAAAGCCGAATTTGATCAGGTCAGTTCGGTCGCGATCACCGCGATCACAAAATCCGGCACCAACGAATTTCATGGCGACGGCTTCATCGACTTCACCAACCAGAGCCTGCGCGAGAAGACGCCGATCGAGATCCGCAACGGCGCCGACAAGGTCAAGACCAAGGACATCCAGTTCGGCGCCTCGCTCGGCGGCCCGATCATCCGCGACGTCATGCACTTCTTCGTCGCCTATGAGGGCAAGAGGCAGGAAGTGCCGGTCGAGATCACGCCCGGCAACGGCCGCACCGTGGAGAGCTTCCCGGCCGAATATCGGGAGCTGTTCGGCACCGTGAACCGGTCGTTCAACGAGGACCTGTTCTTCGGCAAGCTCGATTTCTCGCCCACGTCGAAGGACCTGATCGAGCTTTCAGGCAAGTATCGCGACGAGACCTCGGTCGGCCTCAACAGCGGCCAGCAGGCGGTCAGCCGCGCCACCGACACGATCAACGAGGAAATCCGCATCCTCGGCCGCTGGGAGCATAGCGAGGAATCGTGGATCAACGATTTCAAGATCGCCTATGAGGACGTCAGCTGGGCGCCGACGCCGAGGGTGTTCGAGAACGGCACCATCCTGCAGGCGACCAACACCCGCGCCAGCCTGCTCGAGCTCGGCGGCAGCGGCAATTACCAGGACAAGGGCCAGAAGGGCTGGACCATCCAGGACGATTTCACCTTCACCGGCTTCAAGGGCCACACCATCAAGGCCGGCGTGAAGGCGAAGTTCGTGAAGCTGAACTCGCTGCAGCTCAACAACACCAACGCGCAATATTTCTACAACACCGATTTCAATCCGAACGGCGGCACGTTCAACGCCACCATTCCCTACCGGGTCCAGTTCGGCGCCAACACCGGAGTCGCCGATCCGATCGTCAAGTCCGACAACTTCCAGTTCGGTATCTACCTGCAGGACGATTGGGACGTCACGGAACGGCTGACGCTGAACCTCGGCCTGCGCTGGGATTATGAGAAGACGCCCGCCTTCCTGGATTTCGTGACGCCGGCGGATGCGGTGGCGGCGGTGTCGCCGGCCAACTATCCGAACCTCAACGGCGCCGATTACGACATTCGCGATTTCATCTCGACCGGATCTGGGCGCGAGCCGTTCCTCGGCGCCTTCCAGCCGCGCATCGGCTTCAGCTACGATCTCGACGAGGAAGGCCGGTTCCAGGTGTTCGGCGGCTATGGCCGCTCCTACGACCGCAACCAGTTCGACTTCTTGCAGCAGGAGCTCACCCAGGGCGCCTTCACGACGCGAACGTTCAACTTCATCACCGGCGATCCGCTCAACACCTGCGTGGCCGGCCCGACCTGCGTCGCGTTCAACCCGATTTACCTGACCGAGGAAGGACGGCAGCAATTGCTGGCGGGGACCGCGGGAGGCCGCGGCGGCGGCGAGCTCCGTTTCATCAACAACGATCTCAAGACGCCCTATTCGGACCAGTTCAGCCTCGGCGCGCGCGGCCGCTTCGACCTTGTCCAGCTCGAAGCGGGCTATTCGCACATCGAGAGCAAGGACGGCTTCGCCTATCTGCTCGGCAACCGCCGTCCGGACGGCAGCTTCTTCGCGCCGAACCAGCGGCCGGATTCGCCGTTCGGCTTCGCGCCGCCGGGCTTCGGATCGATCCTGATCGGCACCAACGGCATCGAGACCAGCGCCGACTCCGTCTATCTGAAGCTCACCAAATCCTACCGGCCCTCGTCGCCGTGGAGCCTGGATGCGACCTACACCTATACCGAGGCCGAGGAGAATCGTGCGTTCGGCGAGGTGTTCTCGCTCGATTACGCGTCGCTCGACGATTATCCGGTGCTGCGTTCCTCGGGTGTCCGCAAGCATCGCTTCGTCGCCGCCGGCAGCGTCGATCTGCCGATCGGGGTCACCCTGTCTTCCAAGATCACTCTGGCCTCCCCGCCCTTCCTCAAGGGCTTCGTCAACCAGGCGACGGCGCCGTTCGAGCGTCTGGTGGTCGGCACCTGGGCGGACAGCAACGGCGATCGCTGGGGCTTGCGCCAGGTCGATCTGGCGGTGACCAAATATCTGCCGCTCAAGTTCCTGACCAAGGAATCGCAGCTGCGGCTGCGCGTCGACATCATCAACCTGTTCAACGATCGCAACTTCGTCGACTTCAACACCGATCCGAACGACACCACCAGCACGGTGGGATCGCCGAGCGTGTTCGGGGGGCGCAGCGCCTACGGCATCGGCGGCAATCCGACCCGGACGATCAAGCTTTCCGCCGGGTTCAGCTTCTGATCGCCGTAGGCAATCCGAGGCGCGTGGCGGCGGCCGCCGGCGCGCTCCTCGCAGCGATGGCGCTTTCCGCCTGCCAGGCGGGGGGCGCCCGCGGCGGCGCGCCGGTCTTCGGTGTCGCGCCGCCGCAGGAACAGGAGGCGTTCGTCGAGGATCTGAGCCGACGGACCTTCCGCTATTTCTGGGACACGACCAGCGCGGACACCTGCCTGGCGCCCGATCGCTGGCCGTCCAATCCCTTTTCGAGCATCGCCGCGACCGGCTTCGCGCTTACCGCCTACCCCGTGGGGGTCGAGCGCGGCTATGTCAGCCGGGCGGAAGCGGCCGAGCGCACGCTCGCCTGCATGCGCTTCTACCACGATGCGCCGCAGGGACCGGAGGCTGCCGGCGTGAGCGGCTACAAGGGCTTCTTCTACCACTTCCTCCGCAACGACAACGGCCAGCGCTTCGGCACCACCGAATTGTCGACCGTCGACACCAGTCTGCTGCTCGGCGGCATTCTGTTCGCACAATCCTATTTCGACCGCGACGATCCCCGCGAGCGCGAGATCCGCGATCTGGCCGAGGCGATCTACCGCCGCGTCGACTGGACCTGGGCGCAGCGAAGCAACACCGGGACCAAGGCCGCCAACCTGCCGAACTCGCACGGGATCACGATGGGCTGGCGGCCGGAGCGCGGCTTCGAGACCCATGATTGGGTCGGCTACAACGAAGGCATGCTGGTCTACGTCCTCGCGGCGGGCTCACCGACCCACCCGATCGGCCGCGATGCCTGGGACAAGGGCTGGGCCGCGCGCCTGGAGGAGAGCTGGGGCACCTTTTACGGACAGCAGCATCTCGGCTTCGCGCCGCTGTTCGGCCACCAATATAGCCATGTCTGGGTCGATTTCCGCGGCATTCGTGACGATTTCATGCGCGGCAAGGGGATCGACTATTTCGAGAATAGTCGCCGCGCGACGCTCGCCCAGCGCGCTTACGGCCTCGACAATCCGAACGGCTGGCGCGGCTATGACGGCGACATCTGGGGGTGGACGGCGTCGGACGGGCCCGGCGACCATCAGCGCGCGGTCGGCGGTGCGATGCGCCGCTTCTTCGGCTATGCGGCGCGCGGCGTCGCGGCAACCGAGGTCAGGGACGACGGCACCGTCGTTCCGACCGCCGCCGGCGGCTCGATCCCGTTTGCGCCGGAGATCACGCTGCCGGCCCTGATGGCGATGAAGCGGACATATGGCGCGCGTCTCTACACGCGCTACGGCTTCAAGGATTCGTTCAACCCAAGCTTCACCTTCGCCGATCTGCGCAGCCATGACGGACGTGTCGATCCGGAGCATGGCTGGTTCGCCAACGATCATCTCGGCATCGATCAGGGGCCGATCCTGGCGATGCTCGAAAATCACCGCAGCGGCCTCGTCTGGAAGACGATGCGGAAGAACCCGCACATCCGGACCGGGCTGACCAGGCTCGGCTTCACCGGCGGCTGGCTGGATCGCTGAAGCCTCAGCCCTCGTCGAGGCTCTTCTGGAGCGCGGCGAGGTAGGCGGCTGCGCCGATCTTCGGTGAGGCCGGTGCCGCCGGACGGAAGGATTTCGGCCGGTCCGACGGAACGCCGGTGCGGAATCGGCCGGCTTCGGCCGTCAAGGCCTCCACCTCTTCGGTCAGGCTGTGGGCAGAGGCAGAGGTGTGCTCGACCCGCGCGGCATTCTGGCGTGTGGCCTCGTCCATCCGAGCGACCGCGGCGCTGACCTGGCTGATCGCGGCCGACTGCGCCTGGTTGTCTCGGGCGACGCTGCCGATCAGATCGTGGACGGCGCCGACGTCGCGGCCGATACCCTGCAGCGCGTCGCCGACCTTGCGAACGACCTGGACGCTGGTGCCGATGCCGTTCTGGGTCGCGGCGAGCTGCTGGCGGGCGCGCTTCGCCTCCTCTTCGGAGCGCATTGCCAAGGCGCTGACGAGATCGGCGACCACCGCAAAGCCGCGCCCGGCCTCGCCGGCACGGGCCGCTTCGACCGTGGCGTTCATCGCCAGCACACGGGTCTGAAAGGCGATCTGGTCGAGCCCTTCGATCACCGAATCGATGTTCGCGGCATTGTCGCTGACCTCGCCCATCGCCCGCACTGCATCGGCGGCGAGCGCCTGGCCGGCCGCGAGGCTGGCCGCGGCCTCGTCGGCGCGCTTCACCGTTTCGGCGGCGGAACCCGCCGTATCCCTGAGCCTCTGGTCGATCCCCGAGAGGGCGGTCGCGGTCTCTTCGAGATTGGCTGCGGTGTCTGCCGTCCGGCGGGAAAGGTCCGCCGAGGCGTCGGCGATCTCGGCGGCACCGGCGCCGATCCCTGCAGCGCTCGACGAGACCGCGCCGATCAGGCCGGCGAGGCTCGCCAGCGCCTCGTTGAAGTCGCGCCGCAGCGGTTCGCATTCGTTCGGGAAGGCGCGCTCGATCGGGCGGGTGAGGTCGCCTTGCGACAGCTTGCGGAGGGCACTGCCAAGGGTCGCGACGACGTCACGCAATTCCTCCTGCTGGCGGGCGGAGGCGGCTTCGAGCCGCGTTTTCTCGGTTCCCGCATCGCGGAACGCAATCAGTGCGCGCGCGACATCGCCGATCTCGTCCTTGCGCTGTTCGCCGGTTACGCGCACGGCGAGATCACCGGCCGACATCGACCGCATCGTTCCCGCCGCGTCGGCGAGCGGTGCCACCACCTTGCGCAGCATGATGCAGCAGAAGCCGAGCACCGACAGCAGGATGAGCAGGGCGACGGTGCCGAGGATGAAGAGTGCGCGGCTCACCTCCGTCGCGGAGCGCTCGCGTAATTCTCCCTGGAAGCGGCTTGCCGTAGCGACGGCTTCATCGATCCGGCTACGATGCTCGTCATAGGCTGCGGTCAGCCGCGCATAGCTCGCGTCGGCATCCCCGATATTGCCGGCGCGGATCGCCGGCAGGAAGCGCTCGTTCAATTCCGTCCAGAAGGCTTCTGCCGGCGCGTGCGATCCGGTGAGGATCGGCGCGCGCACGTCGGCATCTAGCGCGGATTCCTGCCAATAAGCATGGCGCGTCTCATAATCTTCCTGAAGTTTCGCGAGGCGCGCGGCGCGGGCGGTATAATCCTGCGGGTTCTGGCGCAGGCGCGTCGCCTCGAGATAGCTTTCGATGATGAACTTGGGCGGCGGCAGGATGTCGGCGATCAGATCGGAGGCTTCCTGGTTCTTGCCCTGGATCGGCCCGCCCATCCGGATCGTGTCGATGTTCCACCACGCCGCGGCGAGGCCGAAGGCCAGCAACAGCACCAGGATGCCGCCCCCCAGGCGGACCAGATGTTTGATCGTCATGTCCCTCGCGCCCCTGTCCCGCGATTCAGCCGCTACGTGTTACTACGGCATGATAGAACGAAGACGCGCCCGTGACGGGCTTTGGCTGGGCTAAATCTCCGCTGGGCCGTGCCGATCCTCGACAGCCTGCGCCGACGGGGGAAGCGTCAGGAACGCGGCCATGCCCGCAAGGATCGCGAGCGCGGCCCCGATCAGGGCGGCGGCATGAAAGGCGTCGACGAGGGCGGCGCCGGCCTCTGCAATGACGGCGCCTGCGAGGGCCGTCGCTACCAAGCCGCCGGTGCGGGCGATTGCGCTGTTGAAGCCCGACGCGGTGCCGGTGTGCGCACCGTCCACCGACGACAGCACGGCGGTGGTGAGCGGCGCCACCGCGCCGGCCATGCCGAGGGCGATCACGGCGATGCCCGGAAGCACGCTGGTCCAGTAGCTGCCCAGCGGATCGACGCGAAAGAGCAAGGCGAAGCCGAGCCCCGTCACCACCGGTCCGAGGCTCAGCGGCAGCCGCGGACCGACCCTGCCGGTGAGGCCGCCGATCAGGCGTGAGGCGCCGCCGATCAGGATCGAGAATGGAAGCAGGGCGAGTCCTGCCTCGAGCGGGGTGTAGCCGCCGCCGACGATCAGGATGTAGGGCAACAGCACCAGCAGTCCGCCCAGAGCCCCGTAGAGGAGGAAGGTGAGCAGGGTGAGACCGACGAACGGCCGCGACGCGAAGAGCGAAAGCGGCATCATCGCCTGGTCGCCGCGGCGATGCTCGACGAAGACGAAGAGGCCGAGCAGGACGAGACCTGCGGCGGCTGCGATCGCCACCGTGCCGGCGAAGGCGCTGCCGCCGGACCACAAGGTCAGCGCCCAGGTCAGCGCGCCGAGGCCGGCCGTGGCGAGCCCGGCGCCGGGCCAGTCCAGCGCCTGCCGGCTCTTGGCATGATCGGTGACGTACCTCCCTGCGATCAGCATGGCCGCCCCGGCGACCGGAAGGTTGAGCAGGAAGATCGCCTCCCAGCCGACGCTCTCGACCAACCAGCCGCCGAGCGGCGGCCCGACCGCGGCCGCGATTGCGCCGGAGGCGGCCCAGGTGCCGATCGCGCGCCCCTTCGCTTCGCCTTCGAATGCATTGCCGAGGATGGCGAGGCTGTTCGGCATCAGCATCGCCGCGCCGACGCCCTGCACAGCACGCGCGGCAAGCAACATGTTCAGGCTCGCGGCGAACGCGCACAGCAGGGATGCCACGGCGAACAGTAAGGTCCCTCCGATCAGCAGGCGCTTGCGGCCGAAATGGTCTCCCGCCGCGCCGCCGAACAGCAGCAACGCGGAGAGCGGAAGCAGGTAGGCGTTGACCGTCCATTGCAGATCCGCCGCGCCGCCGCCGAGGCTGCGGCCGATTGCTGGCAGGGCGACGTTGACGACCGAGCCGTCGATGAAGGCGAGGCTGGAGGCGCAGATCGTGGCGACCAGGATCCAGCCGGAATGCCGCACGCTGCCGTCCGACTGGGAAAGCGCCGCGCCGCGGTCGCAGGATGGGAGCGGAGTGGCCATGGTCTATCGCGTGCTCCGCCTCAGCATCGGCCAGGTTGCTCCGTTGCGTCGCGCGAACGCTAGAGCCGAGGCGCGGACGCAGCAATGCCCTGGCCCCGCCTTACCGACGAGAGTGACACGTCGCAGCTTCCCCGCCGGCAGGTCTTCATGGCCTTGCGAGGTAGTGGCTCATTTCGGCACAGCAATAAAAACCGAGACTTTGTCGCGCTTTAGTGGCCCGTCTCCCCAATATTGGGGATGCGCTTCATGCGCTGCAAAGGTAAACGGGTGTTAACGGGTGCGGAGCTTTCGGCCGAGCGCTCGTGAAATGGGGGTCATCACTTTTTCTGTACTCGGGCGATGGCGGCGAAGCCGCTTTCGCGATTGCAGCGGCGCGTCCTGCGGCGCTGACGGGGCTCGGCCGGCGGGATTGCAGATCCGCGGCGGGGGAATTGAGGGCGTCTGACAAGCGGATCATGTTGCTTCAGGCGGGAAGGCCGCCGGGGCGCATGGTCATCATTCAATATGAGGGGAATGACGATGAAGGCCATTATCCACGTCACCGTATCCGCGCTCGCACTGGTCGCCGCGGCACCGCTTCTCGCGCAGAACAATGACTCGACCGTCGTCCAGGCCGGCAGCGACAACGGTGCCAACGTCGCACAGAGCGGCTCCGATGCGGCGTCCGACGTCGACCAGAATGGCAGCAACCTGCGTGCCAAGGTGACCCAGAGCGGATCGGGTGCCGACGCAACCATCGATCAGGGCGTCGGCGCGGACGGCATCGCCAGCGGCGCCGAAGCGACGATCACCCAGCAGTCGGACGCCACCGCGAAGATCGACCAGACCGGTGTCGCCGGCGGTGCAAGCCGTGCGATCAAGGCGACGATCACTCAGGACGCCAATGCGGAAGGATCGACCGCCAGCGTTCTTCAGCGCATCTCGACGACCACCGAGGCGACGATCCTGCAGAGCGGGACCGACAACAGCTCGACGGTCGCCCAATATCAGGGGCATCACTCCGCCTATAACGAGCAGAGCGGCGCCGACAATGAATCGACGATCAGCCAGGGTGGCAGCAACACCGTCGCCGAGGTCCGCCAGTCCGGCAATTTCGGCAAATCGACCGTTACAATCTTCGGCAACAATGACGGCGCCTATGTCGATCAGCTCGGCGAGAGCAACACCTCCACCATCTACCAGGGCGCAAGCAACGCGCTCGCCGACGTCTGGCAGGATGGCGCGGACAACGTCTCCGGCATTTCGCAGGGCGAGCAGAGCGATGCCTATGTGACGCAGCTCGGCGAGAACGGCACCTCGTCGATCAGCCAGACCTTCGGCGAGTCGGCGCGCGTGACTCAGACCAGCCTCTCGGTGGGTGCGAGCTCGACGATCACGCAGACCGGCAACTGGTCGTTCCACGACAATGCCGCCGAGGTGACGCAGAATGGCGAGGACGTGACCTCGACGATCACCCAGACCGGATCGGGCATGCTCGCAACCGTCGAGCAGGAAGGCGTCGGCTCGGCGTCGACCATCCTGCAGACCGGCACCGGCCACAGCGCCGTCGTCAGCCAATATTCGGACGACAACAGCTCGACCGTGACCCAGAGCGGCAGCGGCAACAGCGCGGTCGTGACCCAGGGCACCGGCGGCTTCTAACCGGTCAACACGTGGGGGAACGAAGGAGCCGGCGCCGCAACACGGGGCGCCGGCTCTTCCATTCCAATGCCGCCTCCGCCGTTCGGCGGTCCGAGCTCTCGATCCGGAGCAAGCATGATGACAAACTTGGCCGTGGAAGTCCCAGGCGATGCGGCGCGTGGCAGAATGATAGCCGACATCCTCGAGAGCGGGATTTCAAGATCGACGGACGGGATCTTGGCGGATCCGGGTTCTCGGACGGCGTGGGTCGAGGACCGTTCTGCCGCACGATGGGCTTTCAACTTGTTCCGCAGCTGGTGGCTTGCTGCCGCGACGCCGACGACCGTCGAAGAGAAGCAATTTCTGATCGAGATCTAGGACGGTCGATCGGCCCGCGACGTCACCGGTAGCCTTCAGAGCCCGTGTTCGGCCATCTCGTCGCTGTTCGCCCCCGCGGTGGTGCCGCGTACCACCAGTTCGGGGAGGTGGCGCTCGTTCAGCACGCGCTCGATCTTGCCTTCGAGCCGATCGATCAAGCGGGTCACGGCACGCTCGCCGATCTCGGCGATGCGGACCCGGCAGGTGGTGAGCGACAGATAGCGCGCCATTGGCACGTCGTCGAACCCGGCGATGGCGACTTCGTCCGGCACCTGCACTCCCGCGGCGCGGAGCGTCTGCAAGCAGCCGATCGCCATCATGTCGTTGGCCGCGAAGACGCCGTCGACGCCCCGCCGATCGGCCAGCATCTCGCGGGCCGCGGCTTCGCCCGCATCCTCTTCGAAATTGCCGGCGAAGATCAGGGGCTCGATGCCGGGGGCGTAGCGGGCCATCGCCTTGAAATAGCCCCTGGCACGTTCCCGCGCGTCGATATTCTCCTCGGGACCGGCAATGTGGAGGATGCGGCGGCAGCCGATACCGACGAGGTGGCGGATCGCCGCCTGCGCCCCGGCTTCATTGTCGATGCGCACCGAGGGGCGCGTCGCCACGTCCACGGGCGCGTTGATCAGCAAGGCGGGAAGGGTCGCGGGCAGGGCCTGCTCGAGCATTTCCGGAGGCACGTGCGGCGCCATGACGAGGATGCCGTCGACGCGGCCGTGCATCGCCCGCAGCGCGGTCGGCGCCTGATCGCCCTCCGCATGCATGTTGGACAGCAACAGGAAGAATCCCCGCCGGCTCGCCGCCCGGTCCATGCCGCGCACCAGTTCGGAAAAGAACTCGCCGTGAAGATCGGGGAGCACCACGCCCAGGGCATTTGCGCGCGCGAGGCTGAGGCTGCGGGCGCCGGCATGGGGTACGTAGCCCAATTCGTTGGCGGCGGCGATAACCCGATCGCGGGTCGCCTGGCGAACGTTGTTGAGGCCGTTCAGCGCACGCGAGACGGAGGCGACGGACACTTTGGCCCGCCGGGCAACGTCTCGTATCGTGGCTTCAGCCATCGGATCCCCTCCGCAGCGAACCCGTCCGTCCCCCACGCCTTCGGGTTCTAACGGTGATTGCATTTACCGCCAAGTGCAGTCATGTAACCGGTTACGGGCGGCTTGCACAAGCATCAATGCGCCGACCCGAACACAGGTGCAAGGACGGCGAGACCTGGATTGCCGTTCCGACGTCGCACCCGTCGAGGAGAGGCTTGAATGATCGACAGCAGGATTTCGAGGCGCGCGGCGCTGATGGGCGCCGGTGCGGTTGCAATGTGGCTGCACAGCCCGGCGCGCGCTTTCCTCCAGTCGATGGCGAAACTGCCGGTGCCGGCGCTCGTCGACGGGTTGATCGCCCGCATGACGGTGGAAGAAAAAGCCGGTCAGCTGACCTTGAACCCGAGTGCGTGGGGCGGCGGAGTCGCCACTCAGCTCAATCCGCCGACCTCGGGTCCGAGCTGGGAGGCGCAGCTCGACGAGGTCCGCCGCATGCAGCTGACCGGCGTGTTCAACAGCAACGGCGCCGAAGCGGCACGGCGGATGCAGACGGTTGCGATGACCGAGAGCCGCCTCAAGATCCCGCTGCTGTTCGCCGCGGACATCATCCATGGCCACCGCACGATCTTCCCCGTCGGCGTAGGGGAAGCGGCAAGCTTCGAGCCCGATCTCGCCGAACGGACCGCGCGCATGGCCGCCTACGAGGCGGCGGCCTCGGGCATCGACTGGACCTTCGCGCCGATGGTCGACATCGCCCGCGACCAGCGCTGGGGCCGCACGATGGAAGGTGCGGGCGAGGATGTTCTGCTCGGCGAGCTGATGGGCGCTGCGCGCGTGCGCGGCTTTCAGGGCAAGGACCTCAAGGCCACTGATGCGATGCTCGCCTGCGCGAAGCATTTCGCGGCCTATGGTGCGGCAGAAGCGGGGCTGGACTATAACAGCGTCGACATTTCCGAGCGGACGTTGCGCGAAGTCTACCTGCCGCCGTTCAAGGCCGCGTTCGAAGCCGGCGCGTTGTCGGCCATGGCCTCGTTCAACGAGATTTCCGGCATTCCGTCGACCGGCAATCCCTGGCTGATGCAGGATCTGCTGCGCGGCGAATGGGGCTTCGAAGGCTTCGTCGTGTCGGATTATACCGGCGACGAGGAGATGATCGCGCACGGCTTTGCCAAGGACGCGCGTGAGGCGGCCAAGCTCGCCTTCCTCGCCGGTGTCGACATGAGCATGACGAGCAACTTCTACCGCAATCACCTGCCCGATCTGGTGCGGAGCGGCGACGTGCCGGTCGCGCGGCTCGACGCCTCGGTGCGGCGCGTGCTGGCGATGAAGGCGGCGCTCGGCCTGTTCGATGATCCGTTCCGCCGGATCGATCCCAAGCGGGAAAAGGCGCGCTCCCGCACCAAGGCGGCGACGGCGCTGTCGCGGGAGGCCGGCCGCAAGTCGATCGTGCTGCTGAAGAATGACGGCGACCTGCTGCCGTTACCCAGATCCCGACGCAAGATCGCGATCATCGGCCCCTTTGCCGCAGGGCAGCACGATCTGAATGGGCCGTGGGTGATCTACGGCGACAATGCCGAGGCGGTCGATCTCGCCACCGGAGTCCGCAACGCCGTCGCCGACAAGGCCTCGATTCAAGTCGTCCAGGGCTCCGGGGTCGAGGAACCGCTCGCCGGCGGAATCGACGCGGCGGTGGCGGCGGCACGGGACGCCGATGTCGTCCTGCTCGCGATCGGCGAGAACGAAGGCATGTCGGGTGAAGCGCAGTCGCGACCGGAGATCGTCGTGCCGGCACCGCAGCAGGCTTTGGCCGAGGCGGTCGCGACGGTCGGCAAGCCTATGGTGGTGGTGCTCAAGAACGGGCGCGCCCTCGCCCTCGAAGGCGCCGTCGCGAATGCACCCGCCATTCTCGTCACCTGGTTCCTCGGTACCGAAACCGGCAATGCCATCGCCGACATCCTGTTCGGCGCCCACAGCCCCGGCGGACGCCTTCCCTGCAGCTTCCCCCGGTCGCCCGGACAGCAACCTTATTATTACGCCCACAAGCCGACGGGCCGTCCCAATCCCGGCGAGAAGCTCGAGCCGTACAAGGCGCATTATCGCGGCATTCCGAACTCAGCGCTGTATCCGTTCGGCCACGGCCTCACCTATGGCAAGATCGACTATGCCGGGCTCAGCGTGTCGCCCACCCTGCCATGGGCCGGAACGCTGACCGTCTCCGCGCGAATCAGCAACCGCGGCACCCGCGCCGCCGAAGAGGTCGTGCAGCTTTACGTGCGCGATCGCGCCGCGAGTATCACCCGGCCGGTGCGCGAGCTCAAGGCATTCCGCAAGATCGCGCTGGCACCGGGCGAGAGCGAGACGGTGCGGTTCACCCTGACGCGCGACAATCTGATGTTCATCGGGCGCGACAACAAGCCGGTGGTCGAGCCCGGCCAGTTCGACCTTTGGATCGCGCCGTCCGCGGAAGCCGAGGGCCTGCACGGTACGTTCGAGCTGACCGCCGGCTGACGATCCGTCAGCGTTCGTCTTCGAGCGCGCGCACGATACGCGCATGCGCACCGCGGGTGAGCGGGTTGAACGCCATGAGCGCGCAGGAGACGATCAGGAAGCCGAGCGGGACCAGCGCGATCGTCCAGCGCATCGCCGCAAGGGTCGAGGTCGCCTGGGCTTCATTTGCGACGTAGCCGGCGGACTCGAAGCTCCAGCCCAGGATCGCGGTCGCCAGTCCGATGGCGATCCGCTGCAGCAGAGCGGCGAGGCCGAACACCGTTCCCTCGACTCGCAGGCCGGTGGTGCGCTCGCCATATTCGATCGTATTGGGCAGCATCGCCCAGAAGGCGAAGTTGAGGCCGACGATCGCGACCTGCATGCCGATCAGGTAGATCTGCATCGCTCCGGCGCCGTGAATATCGAGCGCGGCGAACATTGCGAGGCCGGCGACGGCGAGTGAAGCGGCGAGAAACCAGAGACTGCGGAGGCCCACCGCCCGCGCCAGCAGCATCCAGGCCGGTACCGCGATCGCGCTGACCAGGCTCATCGATGCGAGCGCAAGCTGGGCTTTGTTCTCCGCGCCGATATAATATTTGAAGTAATAGAGGATCGATTTGTTGAGCACGGTGATGGCGACGATCATCGCCATCATCGCCAGGTTCAGCGTCACGAACGCACGATTGCCGGCCAGGCTGCGCAATGCGGCGCCGATCGAGACCGGAGGGTGTGCGGGCGGCGCTTCGCCCTCACGGTACGAGCGGCCGACGATCAGCAGGATTGCCGTTCCGAGCAGTGCGAACAGCAGGGCGCTGCCGAGATAGGCATCGGCCGCGACCGCGCTCCCGGTCAGCCATGTCCCGATCGGCACCGTCACGAGCGCCACCACCACCGCTGCGGAGGTGCCGAACAGCATCCGCATGCCCGCGACGAAGGCCCGGTCCCGGCTGTCGATGCTGATCCGCGACGACATGGCGAGATAGGGCACGTTGACCAAGCCGTAAAAGGTGCGGAACAGGAGATGGCTGCCGAAGACGAACGCGATCGCCCAGCCGCCGCTCGCCGGCGGCGGCGTGTAGGCGAGGGCGAAGGTCAGCCCAAGCGGGATGCTGCCCAAGGTCAGCACCATGCCGTAGCCCCGCGTGGAACCCCGGCGGTCGGCGACGATCCCTGCCAGGAAGTTCGCCACACCATCCCAGATCGAGGCCAGCATGAAGGTGGTCGCCGCGATCCGCATCGGCAGCCCCAATGCGTCCGTATAGTAGAAGAGCAGGAAGAGCATGACGCTCTGCCAGTAGAGATTGAAGGCGAAGTCCCCGAATGCGAACAGCAGCAGCCGCAGCTTGCCCACGGAGGCGGCGTGCGCCCGGTTCACGATTTCGGCCAATGCCTTGCGTCCTCTCGAACCCGCCATCCCAACCCCGGGCGCGAGCGTCAATCCGCAACCGCCTCCATGAGGTGCATTGCTTCGCTAAGACACCTCGCTTATGCTGAGCCGAAAATCAGGGAGCGGAGCGATGCGGTCGGATCTGGTCGAAACCAAGGAGCGTGTTTCCGCCGTCCTGGTCGGGACGGAAATCGTCGACGGGCAGGCAGAATCGCCGGTGCTGGAGCGGCTGCACGCTCTCGTCCGCAAAGGGTATAGAGCCGAAATCGGGCTCGGCGCCGACACCGATCTGGTCGTGCTTCGCCATGTCGGCCGGACTCCCGACCTGGTCCTGCACAGCGATGGCGTCGTCGAACCCTATCCGGGCCGCTGGCCGCGCCACAAGAGATCGATCGAGCCGCCTCAGCCGTTTCGCGCCGGGGACGTGGCCGAGCAATTGCGCTTCATGCGCTTTCTCGACACGATCCCGAAGCCGTCGCTGCGCGATCGTACCCGCCGCTTCCGGCACAAATATATCTATCTGCCGCTCGTCGTCGCGATCCTGCTCGGCGTCCATCTCGCCTTCACGGCCATGCTGGTCGCCGACTAGCCACTAACGCCAGCCGAGCGACCTGCGCTTGCGCATCACCAGAGTCGGCCACTCGCCATGCTCGACCCGGAAGCTTTGCATCAGTCCGTGCCGCCGGTAGGCCGCGGCGACCGCATCCGCCTGGCTGTCGAGCAGTCCGGCGAGGATGAGGCGGCCGCCGGCCTCAAGCGCCTTGGACACGCTTGGCGCCAGTTCGATCAAGGGACCTGCCAGGATATTGGCGATGATCAGGTCGTAAGGGGCACGCTGGCGCAGCCGGGGATGTTCGAGCCCCGCCGCCACCGCAAGCTCGAGCTGCCCGCGAATGCGACCGAGCCTGACCGCATTGATACCGGCATTCTCCTCGGTGACCTCGATCGAGACCGGATCGATGTCCGATGCGGCCGCACGCGCAGCAGGCCACAACCGCATCGCGGCGAATGCGAGGAGGCCGGTACCGGTGCCGAGATCGATCAGGTTCGAGACGCTGATCCCCTGGTCCTTGAGCTTGCTCAGAGCCACCAGACAGCCACTGGTGGTCTCATGCTGGCCGGTTCCGAACGCGCGGCCGGCATCGATCTCGAACGCGATCGAATCGGCGGGAACGCTGTCGCGGTGCGCCGGCGTGTGGACGAAGAAGCGGCCGGCGCGAATCGGCTCCAGACCTTGCTGGCTGAGCGTCACCCAGTCGCGTTCCTCGACCTGCTCGACCAGCGGCTCCTGGCCCGCGGCGCTCGGCGCCAGGCTCTTCAGCATGGCGAGCATCTCGGCGCTCGGAGGCCCGGCGAAATAGGCATCGAGCCGCCACACGTCCGGCTGCGCCGGATCGGGCTCGCTGGTCATCAGCACGGGCGGTTCGTCGAGCAGAGCGAGCGCCCCGATCTCCTCCTGCAATTGCTCGGCCTCGGCCTTGTTGCAGGGGAGGGTCGCCTTCCAGCTGCCGGTCTCGCCGTTTGCGGCCGGGGCTGCGGCAGCGCGCTTTCTAGCGGACATAGGACGCGCCGTTGACGTCGATCACGGCCCCGGTGGAGGAGGCCGGCGCGTCCAAAGCGAACCAGCGCACCGTCTCGGCGACTTCGTCGACTCCGGCGACACGGCCGAGCGGGATGTCGGCGAGCAGTTTCTCTCCGCCGCGGCTGGCGAGATAATCCTCGGCCATGCCGGTCATGGTGAAGCCGGGGCAGACGGCGAAGGCGAGCACGTTTTCGGCGGCGAAACCGCGCGCGATCGATTTGGTCATCCCCATCATCCCGGCCTTGGAGGCGGCATAGTGCCAATGCTGGGGCGAATCGCCGCGATAAGCAGCGCGGCTGGCGACGTTGACGATTCGCCCGCCGTCTTCACGTTCGCGGAAGTGGCGCACCGCCAGGCGGCAGAGCTCCGCCGAGGCGGTGAGGTTGACCCGCATCGTGCGCTCCCAGACGCCAACCCATTCGTCATGATCGAGATCGATCGACGCCGCCTCGAAGATGCCGGCATTGTTGACGAGCACGTCGATGCGGCCGCCGAGCCGGTCGAGCGCGGCGTTCCACAGCGCCTGGGCGGCGCCTGGCCGGTCGAGATCGGCGGCAATCTCGCCGTCGCCGCCGCGAGTCGAATGGCCGACCACATTGTGGCCGCCGAGGGCGTCGAAGATCGCCCTGCCGATGCCCCGGCTGGTGCCGGTGACGAGGATGTTGCGCTGGGTCATGGGCCGCGAACTAGCGGCGCAACCAAGAGGTTGCAAAGGAAGAGCACGTCTCGCGGATCGAACGACGAGGCTCGGCCTTCACCCTCCCACGCCTTCGGCGCGGGCCCCTCCCTCTCCCCAAGTGGGAGAGGGGTTATCCGCCCCGGTCGCAAAACTGCCCCTCTCCCGTTTCAGGGAGAGGGAGGGGCCCGCCGCGAAGCGGTGGGAGGGTGAGGGCAGTTTTGCTCCCGCTGCGAAGCGGCGAAAGGGTGAGGGCGCTTACGCCGCGAAGCCTTTCACGAAGCTGGTCGTGGCGGTCTTGAACCGGGTCATCTGCTCGTCGACGTGGCTGAAGCTCTTGGTCAGGCCGTCGATCTCGCTCGCGACCGTTTCCGTGTCCTGGCGGATCGCGGCGATGGTCGAGGACATCGAATCGGCGGCGAGGGCGGTTTCGTCGACGGCGGCGGTGATCATCGTCACCGTCTGCGCCTGCACTTCCATCGCCTCGCGGATCCGGTCGGCGCTGTGCTGGACTTCTTCCACGGTGCGCTGGATCGAGCCGTTCGCCGTCAGGGTCGACTTGGTTGCCTGCTGGATGGCGGAGATCTTGCCGGCGATGTCGTCGGTGGCCCGGGCGGTCTGGCTGGCGAGCGATTTCACTTCCTGCGCGACGACGGCGAAGCCGCGGCCGGCATCGCCGGCGCGGGCGGCCTCGATGGTCGCGTTCAAGGCAAGCAGGTTGGTCTGTCCGGCGATGTCGCGGATCAGGCCGAGGATCGATTCGATCGCACCGACATGGCTGGACAGGGCCTGGCTGACCTGAACCGCCTGCGAGGCCTGATCGCCGGCGCGGGTCGCGACGCCCGCGGCGACCTCGACTTCGTTGCGGGCATCCTCGATCGCACGGATCAGGCCGGCGGCGGTCTGCGCCGCTTCGCGCATCGCGAGCGCCGACTGTTCGGCGGCGGCGGCGACTTCGCTGGTCTTGCCGAGCATCCCGCGCGCTGCGGCGGAGGCATCGGAGGCCTGGGCGCGCAGCAACTGGCTGTCGGACGCGGTGCGCTCGGCAACGCTGACCACTTCGTTGTTGAA